>JBBSVU010000008.1:0-23946 GCA_038046645.1 archaeon | reverse complement strand
GGAATCAACAATAAAAACGTCCAGTAATTATTAAAAAAATAAAAAAAGAAAAGAGCGATTATGCACCGCTATCTTCTTTCCCTGCTTTGTTTGCTTTTCTATAGAATATGAAAATCACAAAGATTACAATTACTATTGCTGCCAGCAATGGCATTGCAAATATATTCTGACCATCAAAGATTGTAAAAAAGCCAACAGACAATATGCTGTTGTTTGTTGTGTTTATCTCAAGCTCTTTCTCAATTAATCCCTTGTCTGTCTCGATCTTTAACGGTACTTTTATTATGTCCTGCATCTCTGCCAGATAGATTATTACCTTGACTTCCTTTGAGCTGTTTTTTGGGATAATCAAGCTTGCAGGATCAAACAATATGTTCAAGTCGCTTGCTGAAATGCTTTTTACCATTACATTGGTATTTGAATCATTTGTCAGTAAAAGGATTGCTGTTACTTTATTGTCGCTGCTTACCTCTTTTACAGAGCTTTCAATCTTTACTGCTTGCTGCACAAATGTTGAGGCTGAGTTAACAACCACATCAACATTATAAGTTTTGTAGAAATCCTCTGCCTTTAGTGTAATTTTTACTTTATAATTGCTGTCTTGCATGTCCATTGCCGGATTATAATAAATAAAGAATTCTCCGGTTTCCTTGCTCTGCAATTCAACATTTTTTGGGATAGTGGTTACCCAAGCAGGCCCTGAAACTTCCAATTTAACTGTGTTGCTTTTTGTTCCAGTATTCTTTACCTTTACCTTGTCAACCCTTTCCTTCCCTGCTGTTATTGATACCTTCTTGAACGGAGGCACATTTACAGCAGCATCAAAGCAATTCTCTTTATTCACATCAAATATCTTGGAATATTCCTTGTCAAAGGTTGCTGACTGCACCCTGAAATTTACCTTGTCTGCGCCTGTGCCCTCAACCTTGTCAAACAGTATGTTTACTGCAATTCCTTCATTCGGGTTTAATTCCACATCAGCTGTTGTTACTGATGTTTTTCCCAAATTTTCAACCTTGAAATGGAATAAATCTTTTTTCAATCCAAGGTTTTTTACTATTACAGTTCCATTCTCCTTCAATTCATTGCAAACAACAAATGCCTTATCTTCAATGTAAACATTTTGTGCATCATCAATTGTCAATTTTGCGGTTTTTTCATCATAAAAATTTGTGCCCTTTATTGCTGCAGTAACCTTGAATTCATAATCCTTTACTTTAGCTGTGCATGTAGGCAAAACCCACAATGTCTTGTCTGCTGTTTTACCTTTTTCCAATGGGAATTCTTCAGTATATGCTGTCCATGCCTGCGGCAGGCCATCAACAACAACTTCAATTATTTCATTTCCCTTGCTGTTGTTTTTTATGGAAATAGGAAATTCTGCTTTTTCGCATTGGGTTATTGAAATATCACTCTTGTTTAAGTCCAATATAATTTTTCTTGAGTCAAGGACCTTTACTAAGATATTCTTTAATGAGGAATTGTCATTCTCCCTGATTTTTAAAGCAACGATATACTCCCCTGGTTCTGTATTGCATAATGGCTTTATGAAACCATAAAGTGCTTTTGTTTCATTCGGCTCTAATGTGAATATTAATTTGTTATCCTTAATCCATAATCCATTCAAATTAATCCAGTCAGCTGTTTCTTCTATTGCTTCTATCACATATTTTTGTGTGCTGTTTTCAAGATTTTTTATCCCGAATTCTGCCATTCCAGGATTAAAGCAATCTGCTTCCACAAAGGTTGTGCCAAATGTGGAAAATGCATTTACTGATGTTAATATTAAAATAAATAAAATTGGGAGTATTAAATTAAATTTCATCTACATCACTCCCTTCCTTTTTTCTCACATAGAATAACAGTATCGCAAGGATTATTACCAAAGCGACAAGGATTGCTCCCAAAGTAAATGAGGAAGCAAACCCTACAAATCCGCTCAATCCACCGAGCAAACCATTATCCTGTGTTTTAACAGTTACATTTGGCTGTGCATTCACAGTTTCTGACTTTACCTTTAACCATATTGTTTCTTCTGTTTTTTCATTGCCTTTTTCTGCAATTAGCTTTATCTGGTAAAGGTCAGGATCAACATCCTTATCAACACTTAATTTCATTTTGAATTCCTTTGTCTTGCCTTTTGCAATTGAATTATCTTCAAATATTGGTGCAAATACACCGCTTGGCAAACCTTTCAGATATACTTTAACGCCTTCAAGGTCTGTATTTGATTCATTTGCTAAGGTTATTGTCAATACATCATCCTTTCCAGTTTCTATATAAACATTTGATGGGAACAAATAAAAGTCTAAAGCCATCTGTGTTTCCTCTATTACCTTAAACCTCAAATCAAAGCTTTTTGTCTCCCCCTCCATTGTAACCGCAGTTATGGTATAATCACCTAAAGCTGCATCTTTTTTTGGTGAGACTGCAATAAACACTTCCTTTTCCTTCTTTGATTCAAGCTTGAAGTTTATATCGCTTATATTTACTGTTAACATTTCAGAGTAAGGTGAATTTACCTTTACCTCATAATTTTCGGTTATATCACCCAAATTTTTGAATGTTAATACATATATTCCTTGTTTCTTCCTTTCAATAACTAAATCATTATTTTCAAGCTCAACAGAACTTTTTGCCTTGCTCTGGACATTTGTGCACAAAACCTGTTTTGCATCATAAACCCCAGACCATCCGTATAATTCAATATTCTGTGCCCCTGTTTTATCGCTCAATTTTGGCTTTACTATTACTTTTAATTGTACAGTGCTGTTTGGCTCTATTTCAATGCTTTTTGTCACATTAGTTTCCATAGCCGAGAATGTCTGCATATTTACAGTCAATTTCCCTGCTGTAAGGTTCTTTAGCTGGAAATTTATATTTGTGTCAGCTTCCTTGTTCGCTATTGCACAGGTGTTTGTGTCTGCGATTATTTGGAATAACGCATTGTTGCTTGGCTGTGAGCAGTCAACAACATTGAATGATAATATTTCTTCAGTGTATTCTGCCCCAATATTTCCGACAATCTTTAAGGTATGGTATCCGTATGAAGTGCTTGAGTTTGTGTATACTTTAACATTTACAATCTGTTCTTCTTTTGCATCCAATTCAACCTCATTTGAAGAAAGAATTGGCATGAACATTTCGTTTGCTGCATATAGCTTTATTGTTTTCACTTCATTTGTTGTGTTAACAACCTTGAAGCTTATATTTTCAGCATTTCCTTTGCAAATCTGCTGCCCGCTTGTTGATACAATATCAATGCTTGCAGGCTGGCCTACAGTAACCTTTACTAAGGCAAAGTCTTCATATGTTGATGCTATCTTTAATTTGAATTTTACATCATATACGCTAAGCTGTGCATATTCTGTAATTATATTCATGGTTACTGTTGTCTGTGCAAATGCATTTATGCAAAAGCCAGTGTCACTTAAAGTTTCCTTTATGTAAGGGCTGTTATCTTCTGTGCTAAAAGTCAAGCATTGCTTATCCGGAGTAAGATTCTTCAACCCAAATATGATGCTTGCAGATGCATTTGGGCCCATGTTTATTTGTTCATATGCTGGGATTATTTCAATCAATTTTGTTCCTGCTGGTGCTGAGACCTTTGCATTCACCATATTTGACAATTCAGATTCATTGCCTGAATTATCTACTGCTGTTACCCTGTAATAATATGTTTTGCCAACAGCTACTACATTATCTACATAGTAGCTTAACTCTGACTTTGTCAGGAATGCTGCAGTGTAATTGTCAGAATTTATTTCTGATTCACTTTTATATATTTTATAATAGTCAATGCCGCTTGCATCTGTTGAATTATTCCAGTCCAAAACAAAGTAATCAGAAGTAGCATTTAATGTTAAATCAGTTATCTTTGTTGGCTTTGTAGTGTCAGCTGGCACTTCTGGGGGTGCTGGCTCTGCTGGAGGCACAGGCACTGTAGTATTTACTGTTACTTGGTTAGACAAATTAGATTCATTTCCTGCTTTGTCCACAACAGTTATCCTGTAAAAATATGTTTTTCCTAGGTTAATTGCACTGTCAACATATTTTGTTGAGGTATATGTTTGGCCCAGTAAATGTTCACTTGCATTTTCCGCAGTTATTTCTGATTCACTTCTATATATCAAATAATTATTTGTTCCGCTTTCAACATCCTTGACCGCTGACCACTTTAATTCAACTTTATTATTGTCAACAAATGCTGCTGCCAAATTATTAACTGCATTTGGCTTTACATTGTCAATTATGAATGTTCCATCACTAGTTTCTTCAAGTCCGTTTATGTAATCATTTTGGCCGAAGTAATATACTATAAGCCTTAATACAAACCTTCCATTTGCTTCTGTTTTTGTATCCCAGACATATGTGCAATCTTGAGGGGTTTTCTGATCATTGTCAGAATTTGCACAATTTGCCTGGTCAAACAGATTAAAGCCTAAGACAATTATGTCTGCTCCTTCATCTGGCTTTGTTGGATCATAATAACTTAATGCGCCAATAGCGCCTGTAGCATTGTCTACTCCGGTTGTGTTCCATGTATATTTAATTGTGTAAGTTCCTTTCAAGTATTCGCTGCCATTTGGCTGTATTATGTTAGCGGTCACCTGCGGAACACTGAATGCCATTGGCAAAAATACCAATAAGGCAATCAAGCCTATCAAAATTTTATTTATCAGATTCATTTTATTTTTCCCCCTCTTTTTTATTTTTTCATATTTCTGATAAGTGAAATCATTAAAACTGCTATAATTGCCAATAATACCAAATTAATCGCTAATTCAATATCTTGCACAGTGAATATTACCAAAGGCACTGTATCCACACCAGGATTCCCGTTACCCTGATCTGTATTGTCAATTGGTTGGGGTGGTTCTGCAGAAGCTGAAGAAAGGAAACTTATTGATAAGTCCTTCTTCACTGTCTCGTTGTCGAGCATTACAATTAATTTTCCGGAATATTGTTTTCCTATTAATTTTTCTTCCAATGGGGTTAGCCTTAACTTGAATGTTGCTTTGTCATATTTACCGATTTCATCAGGGTATTTTATGAATTCATATTGCAACCAGTCTGGCCCAATAAAATCCAAATCAAGGGTTTTTGCAACGCTTGAATTGTTATTTACTGTTATTGTTATATCTGATTCCCCTTTAACAAAAATTGTTTCGCTTACTTTAACATCTTCTTCGCTGAATGCGAATGTGTTAAAGCTAATTAAAACTAAAGCAATTGCCAAGATTAGCAATTTTGCCAGATTTCCGGAAAAAATCTTCATAGTCTAAATCCCCCATTAACTTTTTAACTCACTGTAATTAATTTGATATAAATACTATGTGCTGCTCTCCTTTAAATACCTTTCGTTCTGTACAGTTAATAAATTAATATATAAAACAATAAGAAAGAACTAATAATAGCCTAAGTTGTCAAATACTTTATACTCCAATAATATTTTATTAAATGATTTTTTATGGCACCTCAAAGATTAATTAGGAGAAGAAATAGGTTACCTAAGCCAAGGCTGGCTGGCCAAGTGAATAAGCCTGGCCAAGCAAATAGGCCAATTGATAGAAGAATGACTGACGAAAGTATTGCCAGATTTATTGCAAGACAAGAAGCTCCTGCAGTTACAAGACTTTTTCCTTCTGATGTTAGGGTTTTTGATTTAAAAACAATGCCTGTTACCGATTATCCGCTTAGGTTAAAAAAAGAACAAAGGGCAAGAGGCTATTTATTGAGAATGACATTTAAAGGCTTGAAAAAGTTGATCAAATTAAATCCAGGGTTAACAGTTGCTGATATAGCAGGAAAAGCTAAAAGGATTGGCAGAATAACTAAATTTGATAAAGGCAGGGTTCATATCTCTTGGTTAGAAGATGAATCGCACAGCAAATATACCCGTAATTTTGAACCTTATGAAACAGATCATTCAGTAAGTGAATTAGTGAGAGCAAAGGTTCATGTTGTTGTGATCCCTAAACCAAAAATTAAAACAAAGAATTAGGCTAGGACTGTTTTCAACAAATCTGATTTTGTAACAATGCCAATTATTCTTCCTGATTTTGAAATTAAAACAGCCTGATTATGGTCAAGCAAATCCGATAAAAGTTTTATTGGTGTTTCTTCGCTTACCGAAGGCAAGGTATCATCCATCAATTCTTCTACCTTTGTTTTTGAATTCAATTTTATATCTTTATTGAATGCATCAATAATATTTTTCTCGGAAAGCACACCAATAGTTTTTCCTTCATCCAGCACAGGCAGCTGTGATATGCCTGATTCCTTCATAATGGCAATCGCTTTTTTCAAGGTATCATCCTTATTTATCATCTTTATTTTTGTTTTCATTACGTCTTTTGCTTTCAAAGATTTCTGGTTAGTGAAATTTTCCAAAGCCAAAAATATCTGCTTTGCATTTTCATAGCCTGGGACAATTTTTTCTGCTTCAATCTTCGCAATCATTGACTGTGAAACCCTGCTTTCTTTTGCCAAATCCTTTTGCGTAATCCCGAGTTTTTCCCTCATCCTTTTTATCTCATTCAATCCAGGCAGCATATTATCCCCTAAAATAAACTAAAAAATTTTTTATAAATTCCGATATTGCAAAAATCCAATATTCCAATAAGAATATTTTATGCACTATATTAATTTATTTTTGTACTTTAATCTTTTTAAACACTTGCATTATTGAAATAATATCTATTGCAAAAGACTTTAATTTTGAAACGTATATTGTCTTTTGCAAGATATTAAAGGACCTTATTATGTTCGCATATTTATGTCCTTTACTATAAATTCTTTAATGAATTAAAATGTTAAAAAAATTCTTTGGATTAAACAAAGGGGGTTTTTGAATGAGAAACGGTAATTATCTTTTTACTTCTGAGGCTGTTACTGAAGGCCATCCAGACAAGGTATGTGACCAGATCAGTGATGCGGTTCTTGATGAAATATTCAAGCAAGATAAAATGGCCAGGGTTGCCTGTGAAACAATGGCAGGAATGGGTTTTATCCTTGTTACTGGTGAAATTACCACAAGGGCATATGTTGATGTCCAGCAGGTTGTCCGTGATGTAATTAAAGATGTAGGTTATGACAAGCCAGAGTACGGCTTTGATTATAATACTGTTGGTGTGCTTACAAGCATTCATGGCCAAAGCCCTGATATTGCGCAAGGTGTTAATGAAAACAATGCGAATGAAATTGGAGCAGGTGACCAAGGTATGATGTCAGGTTATGCCTGCAGGGAAACCCCGGTATTAATGCCAGCCCCGCATTATTATGCACAGCGCTTGGCTATGCGATTGACAGAAGTAAGGAAGAAAAAAATCCTTCCATATTTAAGGCCTGATGGCAAGACACAGGTTACTGTAAATTATGATGACAACAAGGTTAAGGAAATTGTTGCAGTAGTTCTTGCTGCGCAGCATGACCCTGATGTTGAACTTGATAAATTAAGGGAAGATTTGAAAGAACATGTAATTGAGCCGGTTTGCGGCAAATTGCTTTCAAAAGACTGCAAATTTTTCATTAACAATACTGGGAGATTTGTTTTAGGCGGCCCGGTAGCAGATTCTGGCTGCACAGGGAGAAAAATTATTGCAGACACGTATGGCGGAGTAGGAAATCACGGAGGAGGGGCATTTTGTTTAGCTGGAAATTCCCTTGTTAATACTGAAAAGGGATTATTGAAAATTGATGAATGCCAAGAAATTGGTGAAAGAGGTCTGTTAGTTAAAACTGATGTTCACCCTATGCCTGCTGGTGCTTGGTATGATAATGGATTAAAGCCTACTGAAATTATTACAACAAATGATGGTTACTTTCTTGAAGCTACTTTAAATCACAGCATTAGAGTACTTGATAATGAGGGCAATTATGTTTGGAAAAGGAATGAGGATATTAAAGAAAATGATTGGGTTCCTATTCAAACAAAAAATAGGCTGTTTGGCAATGACGAACTCCCAGTATTTAAATATGAATATAAAGAAGGAACTGCTGAAGGCAGAAAGAAGAAATATTCTTTCCCAATAAAATTAACCGAGGACTATGCATATCTTTTGGGCTTAGCCGTAGGTGATGGGGATTGCACTGATAAGGGCTGCATAAAAATTTGTATCTGTGAAGAACTGATGAAAAATATTGTCCAGGGATTATTCAAGAGCTTAGTTGGAGAAAAAGGAAGCAGTTATGGTCATTGGGCATATCTTGGCGGAGTTGAATTTAGAGCTTATTTAAGTCATTTGGGTTTAACCTATTCTAAATCTTATGAAAAGACTGTTCCTAAATCTATATTTAGTGCATCTAAAAATAACTGCGCTGCATTTTTGAGAGGATTGTTTGATACTGATGGCAGTATTCGAATTGACGGCAGAAACAAAACAACTAAGAGAATCCATTTAGCGACTACTAGTCGCAGATTAGCTGAAGAAGTCCAATTACTATTGCTTAACTTTGGAATTATTTCAAAAATTAATGCTGTGGATGTAAGGAGAGCAAAAGCAGGTTATATAAAAGGCAGGAAAATTAAGTCTAAACATGTTCGCTATGATTTAACTATAAAAGGAAGCAAAAGTGTTCAGTCATTCTTAGAGAATATTGGATTTAATCTTGAACGCAAGCAGAAAATATTAGAGCAATCTTTTTCAGATAAACGAGATTTAAGAATTATACCAAATCAGAAACAAAGGATAATTAATTTATTCAAGAAGCTTTCTCTTGAAGAGCAGAATAAGGATGCTTGCAAAATAGCACGTTTTACTAGGTCTAAAAAAGGAAAAGCAACAAAAGAATTAACCTATGAAAAATTAAAAGAATTTATTGAGACTTATGAACATTTGCTGAAAGAGGATTCAGAATTTATAAAACTTCAAGAATTGTATTATATGGGCCATTTTTATTCTAAGATTAAACAGAAAATTCCATCGTTTGCTCATACCTTTGATTTAAATGTACCATTTTCACATACCTTTACGGCTAATGGCTTTGTTTGCCATAATTCAGGAAAAGACCCTACAAAGGTTGACAAATCAGGTGCATATATTGCAAGGCATGTTGCCAAAAATGTTGTTGCCTCTGGCTTGGCAGATAAATGTGAAGTGCAAATTTCCTATGCAATTGGCTCTAGAGACCCTATCTCATTGTTTATTGATACCTATGGCACGGCAAAGGTTGATGTTTCTAAGATTTATGAAGCAGTGAAAAAAACCTTTGACTTCAGGCCTGGAAAAATAATTGAATACTTAGACCTGCGCAGGCCAATTTTCAGGAAAACCACAAATTATGGCCATTTCGGAAGAGACGACCCAGATTTCACCTGGGAGAAGACAAACAAGGTTGAAGAGTTGAAACAATTCTGCAAATAAAAAAACCAGAAAATAATTTTCTTAATTTTTGAAAGGGATATTTTCCCTTTCACTATTTTTATTTTTTTATAATTAGTTTATTTATCATGTTTTTATTTAATCGGCCTTCTTGGCTTCCCCCTTATCCTGTCCCACAAATTTATTGCGCCTTTTTTGATTGCAAGCTTTGCCCTGAAAATCCTTTGCCTTGTTTTGCTGCGCTCCCATTTCAGCATTTTAGAAAATTCTTTGGCATATTACATATACGGCGGCATGGCAACAATTGAAGAAGAGTGCGGCTGGGATTGAAATGCCCTCTTGCTAGCTAATGAGCGTGAAGCTTACTTGTAAGTTTGGGCTTACTTTTATAAACTCTTTGTTTTAGTATTAGTTTATGGGCCAGGTGGATATTATTTGTGTCAGTAAAAAAGGCCAGGTTGTTTTGCCCAAAAAGGTAAGGGATGACCTAAATATTAATAGCGGCAGCAAATTGCTCCTAGTTGAAAAAAAAGGAAGGATTACCCTAAGCAAAATTGATTCGCTTATTCAAAAAGAAGATATTGATAAGGGGCATTTTTTCCCTTTGCTTGCTTCGGAAAAAGCTTTGGCCAAAGGATGGCTCTCAAAAGAAGAGGATCTGGCATGGAAAAATTTGTAAAAGGGGATATTGTTGTAATCCCTTTTCCATTCTCTGATTTAACCCAAACAAAAAAGAGGCCTGCACTGGTTTTAACCAGCTTGAAAGGGGATGATTTAATCTTATGCCAGATAACAAGCCAGAAAATAGGGGATTCTTATGCAATTTATTTAACTGGAAATGAATTTAAGGAAGGGACTCTTGACCAAGACAGCAATATCCGGCCGAATAAGATTTTCACCGCGGATAATTCAATAATTGACTATAAAATCGGCTCGCTTAAAAAAGAAAAAACAAATAGGGTAATTGAAAAGGTCTGTGAAATAATAAAGAACTGACTTTTCACTGACGCTCCATGGGTGCGCGGAAGCTCCAACCTTCAGGTTGGAGAGGAGCGCACCCATTTCATTTTTTTCTGTATTGGGCTTCCGCCTGAAGCCCACTAATATAAAGACGCCATGGGCTTCAGCCCATGGAGCGTCACATGCTTGCTAACCGTTGCTATCCTAATTCCCTCTTCTTCATTGTTTATAGTCTCAAAATAATTATGTATCAAAACCTTTTAATATCTTAATTTATTTCTTTTATTTATGTTTGAGGATTTTGTTCAGGTTAATTCGCTAAAAGCAAGGGTTTTGCATTTTCATAAATCAAATGAGCATTCTGCTGTTTGTGAGTTATATTTCCCAAGAACAGGGCCGCCTTTTTTGGTTGTGAAATTATTGCATGATAAAATCAATCCGGAAAAATTGCAAAAAGTTATAACTGAAGAATATCTGGCAGCAACTGAAGAAAAATGTTCTTCAATTACCGGCTATCCTTTGAAATATCTTCCCCCAATTTCAGTTTATGGGGTAATTCTGCTGCTTGATAAAAAAGCAGCATCGCATGATTTATTATTTTTTGCCACAGCAGAAGAGCAAACATTGGAAATAGCCCCAAACGAAATCCTTGAATCAAATGAAGATTCCAGAATTGTTGATCTTACTTGATTCAAACCCAAAATTTATTGGTATCACATGATTCAAATTAGGAATTATTTGATTAATGCCATAGGACAAAAATAATCGTATAAAATTGTTTTTTGATATAATCCCAATAGATTCGCTATTATAATTACTTTTATATAGATTAATCATCTAATTATAAGAGAATTTTTGCCATTATTAAGTGATTTTATGCTTTTTGACCTGCATGTGCATTCATATTATTCAAGGGATTCTGCAAACAAGCCGTCATTGCTTTTAAAAATTGCCCAGAAAAAAGGGATTGGATTTGCAATTACCGACCACAATTCAACAAAAGGCTGGGAAGAATACAAAAAAGAAAATTTGAATTATAATGTTCCGCTGGTATTTGGGGAGGAGATAAAAATTTATAAAAATGGCGCAATGCTTGGTGAACTGCTTGCATATTTTTTGCAGGAAGAGGTGCAAGCAGGAGAGGCAGAATCTGTTTTGGATTCATTAAAAGCACAGGATGCGATTATTTCAATAGCGCATCCATTTGACTGGCTTAGGCCGCCATTGTTTGGCTCCAAGGACAGGTTTGATTTTTTGAAAGAGCATGTGCATGCTGTTGAATGTTTCAATTCAAGGTGCTACACAGGCAGGCCGAATAAAAATGCTCAAAGATTTGCAGATGAAAATATGCTTGCAGTAACCGCTGGTTCTGATGCGCATTTTCCCGCAGAATTCGGGAATGCCTTGGTTGAAAATGATGCAAATTCACTGGAAGAATTCCGCAAGAGATTTTCCAAGAATAGAATTTCCCCCTTAAGCAGGCTTTCCCCAAAAATATACCATCTTTACACCAAATGCATAAAATCCGGATGGATGAAAAAAGAGGATTTTTTTAAAGAACCTTGATTTATTTTGAGTGTTATGATATTTTCGAGTGTTATGATATGATAGAAAGGATTTCATTGCCAGGAAAGGAAATAATTCTCATAGGCACAGCACATATCAGCGAGGAAAGTGTCAGGCTTGTCAAAGAAACAATAGAATTAGAAAAGCCGGATGTTGTCGGGGTTGAGTTGGATAATGAACGTTTGCACCAATTGATGAACCAAGAACAATGGCAAAACCTTGATGTTGTCCAAGCAATAAAGGAAGGCAAAACTTATTTGCTTTTGTTCAATATTCTTTTAGCTTCAATGCAGCAGAAGCTTGGCCAAGATATAGGGGTTAAGCCAGGGTCGGAAATGAAGGAAGCAATCCTTATCGCCAATTCCTTGAAAATTCCAATAGCCTTGCTTGACCGTAATGTGAAAATAACCCTGAAAAGGGCAATGTCAAAGATGTCCTTGCTTGAAAAAGCCAAATTGTTTTATGCTATTATTGGTGGCCTGTTTGGGTTTGCAGGGGAAAAGATTGATGCAAAGAAGATTGAAGAAATGAAAAAGCAGGATACAGTTTCTCAGTTAATAGATGAATTAAGCAAGCAGATGCCTTCAGTGAAAGAAGTCCTTGTTGATGAGCGTGACCATTATATCTCAAATAAAATCATAAATATAAACACGAAAAAGATTGTTTGTGTTTTAGGTGCAGGCCATTTGCAGGGAATTAAAAGAATACTTACCGGTCAATCCACCGTGAATTTAGATATTTCAAAGCTTGAAAAAATTCCAAAAAGCCCTGATTATGTTAAATTCCTGAAATATTCCATTCCCGCATTTTTTATTTTGCTTGTTTTGTATGCCTTTTTTGCAAAAGGCTTTAGTGTTACTGTGAATATTTTGCTGATGTGGTTTGTAGCACATGGCCTTCTTGCTGCGCTAGGTGCATTGATTGCAAAAGCCCATTGGAAATCAATTGCAGTTTCATTCCTTGCTGCGCCATTTACTGCATTGCATCCAGCATTAGCAGTAGGATGGTTTTCAGGTTTGATGGAAGCAAAAATTAAAGCTCCGCAGATAAAGGATTTTGAATCATTAAGGAATATTACCTCTTATTCTGATTTAAACAAAAACCGGATTACCCACATACTTTTGGTAACTGCTTACGCAAATATTGGCGGAACAATTGGAACAATAATAGCACTACCTTATGCCGCAGCTTTGCTTGTTTAATCTTCTTTGGTTATGCCCTGCTAAGCTGTTTGATAATCCCCTATACTTAAAAAGTTAATGCTATTTATTTATCTTTAGTAGGAGGGGAATTTACTTGGGTAAAATGTTTTACAAATGGCTTTTGGCAGTTTTTTTATTGCTTATTATCCCAACAGTTTTCTCATTATGCACAACAAACTCAGATTGTGCACAGAATGAAATATGTGACAATGGCACATGCAAAAATGTTGCATGCTTCAAAAATTCAGATTGCGGAACAGATGTTATTGGAAATCCTTATTGTTCAAATGGAAATGTTTATCATCAAACCAAGAATTATTTTTGCAATAACCCTGGGACAATATTTGCAAATTGCACAAATTCTTCAAATACTGAATTAGTGCAGAACTGCAAAGTAAACGAAACATGTGATGCAGGGCAGTGCAAATCCATCGTATGCTCTAAAAATTCAGATTGTGGTTTTGATGGCTATTTTGGCTCGGCTTTTTGTTCCAATGCTGATGTATTTATGCAGTATAAAACATATTTATGCAACAACCCAGGAACTTTAGATTCATCCTGTTCCAGCACAACAAAGGATTATCTAACGCAAGAATGCACACAAACCCAATTATGTGACAATGGCAAATGCTATGGCATTTCTTGCTTCAAAGATTCTGATTGCGGGGTTAGCGGTTTTAGTGGTTCAAAATCCTGCAAAGACGGAACTTATGGGGATGTTTTCCAGCAGTATACTGCTAAAACTTGTTCAAACCCAGGAACCTTAAATGCGCAATGCAATTCTTCAACCCAGCCGAAAGTAGTGCAGGATTGTTCCCAAACACAATTATGTTCAAATGGTTCTTGCCAAAATATCGCATGTTTCAAAAACTCAGACTGCGGCAAAGATGAAAATGTAAATGGCAATTTCTGTAAAACCGGTGATTTGTATAAAACACTTAAAACCTATGTTTGCAATAATGCAGGAACATTAAATGCGAATTGTTCAAATGCACTTTCAGATATCCTGCAGCAAAATTGCTACGGCTTAGGCTGCGCAAATAATTCCTGTAATTCTGGCTGTACTGCTGGCTGGAAATGCAAGGATTCTTCCACAAAAGGATATCAAAGCAATAATTGCGCATGGAGTTCATTAAATGTTTGTGCTTATGGATGCAGCAATGGTGTTTGTAATTCTAAACCTTCATGCTCTAAAAATTCAGACTGCGGAACAGAAGGATATACAGGTTCTGTTTTTTGCAAGGACGGAGATATATACAAAAAATATGCTGCTTACACCTGCCAGAATTCAGGGATATTAACCGGCAAATGCAATTCTAAAATTGATGATATTAAAGTTACTGATTGCACAGGCAATACTGTTTGCGACCCTAACACAGTGCAATGCAAGCCAATTGCTTGTTCAAAAAATTCAGACTGCGGCGTTACAGGGTTAACTGGCAATACCTTTTGCAAATATGCCTCAGTTATGCAAAAATACCAGACAGCAACATGCTGGAACCCAAACCAAGCGAATGCTTATTGCACAGTATCTTCTGCTGAAAAATTCTTGGGGTATGACGGAAAACCCTGTTCTTCATACTATGATTGCAAGAAAACTTTTTGCACTATTAAGAAATGTTCCACAGATGCAGATTGTGGCCAGGCTAAACCACTTGGCGGAAATGCCTGCATAGATGGTGATGTTTACCAGCCATACCAAGGATATGTTTGCAACAATTTAGGTCTTTGGGATTCTACTCCCCCTTATGATTTAGTGCAGATGTCTTATTGCACTTTAGCCTCAAAACCAGAGTTGGTTGAGGATTGTGAATACGGCTGTTCCCTTGGAAAATGCAAGGATGAATCAGAGCTTACCGATTTTGATAAATTGACAAATAAGCAAAAATTGGCCTATTGGGATTGCATAAAAAAATCATGCAAAGGATTAATTGGGGCTGATGGATTGATTGAGGATGATATGGCTTGGATTGCCTGTTCAAAGAATTGCTTTGTAAATGCGAAAAAAGTTTAAACCTAGCTTCATAATTCTTAATTTATTTTTTTCAATTTTATTTTTTTATTCCTATTTTTTCCCTAATTTATTTTTTTTGCGCAGGCTTTAACAAAATTCAAAAACATTTCATCAGGCAATAAAGGCCTTGATGTAAATTCAGGATGGAACTGCGAGGCCATAAAGTATTTGTGTTTTGGCATTTCCAAAATTTGCATGATCGGCCTGTTTGGCGCTTTCCCTGAAAATACTATTCCATTTTTCTCAAATCTTTCAATATAAATTGGATTGCATTCATACCTGTGCCTGAATCTTCTCCTTATTATATTCTTTTTTCCGTGTATTTCACAGGCAATTGTATTTTTTTTAAGTTCAACATCATAGCCGCCTAATCTCATATTCCCGCCTAATCCTTCAATTTTTTTCTGTTCAGGCAATGGATCAATCACAGGGTTTTTTGTGCTTGGGTCAAATTCCGTGCTGTTTGCATCTTTCAACCCCAAAACATTCCTTGCATTTTCAATTAATGCAACCTGGAATCCCAAACATAAACCCAAATAAGGCACATTATTCTCACGGCAATATTTTGCGCAGGCTATTTTTCCTTCAATCCCTCTTTTCCCAAATCCGCCAGGCACAATAATTCCGTCAAGCCTTTTGAGTTTTGCGAATTCTTCACTGTTATTTTCCTCTAATTTTGTTGTTTCAATCCATTCAACCTTTACTTTTGTATTTAATGGCCCTTGGCAATGCTCTAATGATTTCAGGATGCTTATGTAAGAATCCTTTAATCCAGTATATTTTCCAGCTATTCCTATAGTAATCTCTTTCGCGTTTGCATTTATTTTGTTTTTAGCTGTCCATTCCTTTAATTTTTCATTTCCATTTTTTTTGAATTTGTTATCTAGCTTTAAAACATTAAGGATTAATTCATCAACATTCCTTTCCCTTAAAAATAAGGGCAATTCATAAATCTCAGAAATATTCTCTGCACCGATTACATAGTCAACAGGGATATTGGAGCTTAAGCTAATTTTCTCCTTTATTTTTTCAGGTATCTTATTTTCAGACCTGCAGATAATCAAGTTAGGCTGTATTCCCATCTCCATTACCAATCTTATCCCTAATTGGGCAGCTTTGCTTTTTGGCTCGCCCAAAGAGCTTGGCTCAATAATATAAGTTACATTAATAAAGCAGACATTCTCCCTTCCCTCTTCATATATCAATTCCCTGATTGCTTCCAAGGCAAACATGTTTTCATAGTCTCCAACAGTTCCCCCAATTTCAATAAGTATTACATCTGGCTTTTTATCCACAGCCAATTTCCTTAAAACCTCTTTTATTTCGCCAGTAACATGCGGAACAAACTGGACATCCCTGCCTAAATAATCGCCTCTTCTTTCCTTATTGATTATCTCTTGGTAAATTCTTCCAGACGTAACAAAATTATCCTTTCCCAAATTTTTATTCAGGAATCTTTCATATGATCCCAAATCCATGTCTGTTTCTGTGCCATCATCCAAAACAAAGACTTCCCCATGCCTGTAGGGGTTTAATGTTCCCGAATCAACATTCAAATAAGCTTCAAGCTTTATTGGTTCAACATTCATGCCTCTATCGGCCAATAATTTGCAAAGTGAAGAGGTTAACATTCCCTTTCCAATCCCGCTTATTACCGAACCAGTTACTACAACATATTTTGTTTTTCCTGGCTTATACCCTTGAGGAATCGGCGTGTAAAATTCGCCAGAACTAGTTTCAATAATCCGTTCGAGAATAGTTTTCTCGCTCAATTTTCCAACCTAAAAAATGGAGGCAGCAAACATATTTAACCTTATTGCTGCAAAATGCATGGTCAGGGTGTTAAACATCCATTGATATATCTTTTCGAAACATAAGACAATTCATTTATTAATGCTTTTTCAACACCCTGTGTGTAAATGTCAATCGCACGCTTTTTTTGGGAATGCTGATTTTTAGGCTTGTTTCTTCTGTTGTTTATTATTCAAAGCTTTTGTCCTCTGGCAAAAAGCAATAATCAAAAATTGCCATAATACCCCTTTTTATTTTTGATTTATGATGATATTCTAAGCAGGGGTTGTAGTCTAGCCTGGTAGGATTCAGCCTTCGGGTAGCAACTTTCTTTTCTCTAAAAGAGAAAAGAAAGTTCCTAGGGATCAAAGAAAAGAGAATATAGCGTTCAAAAAGAAAGATTCTGGCATTAGTAAAAGCTCGAATTAGGCTGCGACTTGGGTCCGAATCCCAACAACCCCATTTCAATTTTCCAATTCATCCCTATTGATTTCTGCTTGCCTTAAAATGCTAAGTAATGTCCCTATTTTTATGGTCGGATGCATAGGTACTACTGTCTTGATTTTTTTGCCATTAACTATTTTCATTAAAATAACATGGCTGCCTTTTTGCCCTAAAGTTTGAAAACCTTTTTTTGTTAATATTCTAACCAATTCCTTGCCTGATAAAACAGGAAGTTTAGGCAAAGAATTCACCCTAAATAGTAATAGTTGTAACAATTGGCTCTTTTTTATTAATCTTTATTTTTGCCAATTCTTCAGGTTCTGCATGCTCGATATAAAGTTCACAAGCCTCTCTTAAATTTTCCAAAGCCTCTTGCTTATTTTTACCTTGTGAAGCAATTCCCAATTCTAGGCAATGCGATACAAACCAATCATCCTCTTTTTCTAGTATTGCAGTTATTTTATACATCTTCTTTTTACCCATAAATATTCTCTTTAAGAATCAATTTAAATCTTATTATGGCATAAAGCAACCAACCAGTTTATTCTAATGCAACCAATCAGTTTATCTGTTTCAGCTTTCCAAAATAATATTCTTTGTCAGCAACAAGCCAGCATTCAAATTCAGACAGATCTTGCTTTAGGAAAGGGCTTAGCACGTTTTCTTTCAGCATTTTCCAATATTTTCTTATCTGCGTGCATACCACAAATTATTTATAGTAATACATTGTTATTATTTTTGATGGTAGAGAAAAACAGGAAACTAACTACAGCAATAATTGTCATTGTGCTGCTTGCGGTAATCGGTTATGTAATATACAACCAGTATGTGGGCCAGCAGCCAAGCGTTGCAGATTTTGATGAAGGACTAAACCTTTTGGATAATGCTTTTGTTGAAAATTCAATAGGCCTTTATTCAAGCCCAGCAAAAGAAGTAATTGTTTCAATCCCTGATTCATCCTTTGCAAAAACAACCGCAAAGATTAATTCACTAAAACCAAGCTTCAAGGCAAATGCGCTCAAGGATTTGGCAACAATTTACCTGAACTTTGTCGAAGAATATATTTTAAGAAAAACCCTTATGGTTGATGCCGATGCATTTGATGCCTTGTCCCAAGAAGAAAAATGCACTTCCTTGGACAAAGCAGACGCTGTTTACAAAACACAGCAGGAGCTTGTCAATATTTACAAATCAAATACTGCTTTAATTACAGAATTTGCCGGGAAATATCCCACAGAGTATGAGAATACAAAGCTTTCAGAAAAACTCTTTTCAGAAGACCAGCTGAAGGATTTTACATCACAGCTTTATACAATGCAGACAGCGGTTACTGAAGAAAAGCAGAAGTGCGAATAAACACGCATAATCGTAAATAAGATTTTTAACATTCAGCAAATTTCAATGCCTTCTTCAACAGCTTTTTTTACTATCCCTATCTGCTTCTTTTTCATTTCGAACTCTTTGGAAGTGTAGCAGAGAGGCTCAATAAGATAATCATTATCCCAATATTTGTAAATGCCCGACATTCTGTCCAAGAAATGTATCCCATTGAATTTTTCAGAAACAATAATAAAATCAAAATCGCTTGTTTTGAAATTATCCCCCCTAGCCCTTGAACCAAAAAGCAATATTTTTTCCGGATTTATTTCTTTTTTCAGTTTTTCAGCAAAGCGTTTGCTTATCTCTGCTGTTTCTTTATCCATGCAATTACCTCTTCTGCTTTTTTAAAATTCTCATGCTGAATAAAATAGTAATAAAAAATAACTTAAAGTAATAAGGGGATATATTAATAAAGGATTTAACACATTGTTTTTATAATAATTTAATTATTTAACGTTATAAGGGTTATATGGTAAGCAGGTGTTTATGATGAATGTTGCAGAACATAGGTTTGCAGAGCATAGGTATCTATTATTTCTGATTATATTATCTATTTTGCCGGCAATTATATTTGCCCAAAGCTTAGGCGGAGCTGCAGATGTTACAGGTACAGCTTCCCAAGAATATACATTTGCAATTATTTCAGACATGCATATTGGGCAGCATAATTCAAGCATTCCTTCAGACCCTACCGGATTATTCTTTAAAAATGCTTTGGATGCAGTGCAAAGCTATCCTTATACTGTAGATTTCATAGTTTCAACCGGTGATATGGTTTACACAGACCCTGTTGATCCAAATGAAAATAACCCAAATGCTTGGGATATTTTAAAATCAAAAATAACTTTAAATACGCCGCCAATCCTGCCGGTTATTGGAAACCATGATTATGACAAATTTAATGAATCTAAGCCTTTGTCAAAAGATTTCTTAACTGACAAAATTGTCCAGCAGTCAGTTTATCCAGCTTCTTATGCCTTTACCCATAAAAATGCGATGTTTGTTGTTCTTCCCATATGGAAGAGGGGAGGTTGTGTAAATCAATATCTTTCTCAAAAGAATTGGATTTTAACTAATGTAATCCCAGCATTTAAAGCTAATCCTAATCTAAAACATTTTTTCATATTTTCACATTTCCCATTAGCAAGCCCAAATCTAGCTAAGCACAAAGATGCTTTGGCTTCCCTTAACTGTTCATTGGATGACGACGACACTATATTGGGCGACAACAGCCCTGTTGCAGATGATTTTATTGGTTTATTAAAATCAAACGGAATTAACCCAGTTTTCTTTGGCGGGCATACACACCTTTTCTTTATGGCAAATTATCAGAATACAGCATTTGTAAACACAGGCACAACCTCGCAGCAAGTGCAATTTGCAAATGGTGGCTGCACCCAAGAAAAAACAATGCTGTTTGTTAAAGTTAAGAATGACACAATTGAAGTAATCCCAAAATCAGGTGATGCTTTTAAAGGAGAATCGCCTTTATGCGTGCTTGATCCTGCCCTTCAGAACACTGCTGGATTAACCCCATTTTCATATAAAGCTGCTGAAAAAACAACAAGTGCTTCAACAAAGTGTTTTATTGATTCAGAATGTACAGCCCCTAATTTGTGTATAGGTCGTTATAATCAAAAGATGCAATATACTGAGGACGGTACTTCTGTAAATTGGTCAGATTCTATTCAAGGAACATGCGGTGCAAGATTATTTGAAGGCGCTGATTGTTATGACTTTGGTAATTGTGCTGCTGATTTGGAGTGTATTGGTGTAAGATTAACAACAGTTGATGAGACTGGATTAGCATCAGGTTTTCAGACAGGAACATGCCAGCCAAAATTGAAGGACGGTTTTCCTTGTTATACTTTGTTTGATTGTGAAAATTATTGCATAGGGCAGCATTTTGACAATGGAGTCAATGTTGCCGGAAAATGCCAAAGTGTACTAAGCACTAAGTGCTATGATAATGGTGAATGCACTCAAGGTAACTGCGATAATGCGAAGTTTGATTTTGAGACTAAATCAAATATGCTTACCGATTGTGTGACAAGTGAACCTGCAGAGCAAAAAAAATACGGTTGTACCGGAGAAGAGGATATGGGAAACCAATGTTATGAAGATAAGCCACATCTGTTTTGCGTTCCTGTGGAATCGGGAAATTATGACTGCCAAGACCAGAGATTCTTTGAAATAAGAAGGAATTCATGCACTAACCTTGCAAATTCTGAGGCATTTTCCTTAAACCCAAGCGATGCTATTAATGCGATTCAATTCACGAAAGATTTAGGCAATAGCAATTTTTCACTGAAAGCAGGAAGCACTGCTACTGATGATGTCAGTGTCCAAGTAGTTGATGACCTTAAAGAATGCGAGTATGTACTAGATACCTCTGCTAATTTGCTCCAGGCTTCCCCAACAAGCAAGGTTTCATTCATTCCAAAGTTGAATGAGGGAATATATCTTAACCTAAGGCAGTATATTTATGATAAAAGTGGCAACCCAGGCTTTAAACCTAATCCAGGCAAATTGCTGAAAAACATTTTGCAGATAATGCCAACAACAATGCTTGATGGCAGCAAAGAAATAGGCTTTCGCCTTATTGATAACACTAAAACAATTGTTTTCCCAACAGCAAGTTTTGCAAAGGATAAAACAATTAGTGTTTATGGGAATGCAGATACTTTCAGTATAACTGAATCCGAAGTACCTAACTGGTTAGTAAAGATTGATTTTGAATTAAACACAGCTTGCAAAAATCAGCATGGTTTGGGGAGTGGAGAGGATGATTTTGAATTTGCCCTGAAGCGTATTGAATTCTCAGATGCATATTTTCATGATTTATACATGAAACCAATAGCAGAATCGCTAAGTAGCGCAACAAACGGTTTAGAACCTTGCAGTTTTGGTGATGGTGCAATTGAAAGCGCACCAGCAGCTCAAGTTGCAGGAGACTGTGCAAAGCCAGCAGATTATACTGGATATCCTGCAATACGGATTGATCATGCTAATTCTGATCCTGTAACAATAACATCAGCAAAATTTAATTTTGAACAGGTGCTTTTGACTGCCGATACTGATTTAGATGTTAAATCTGATACAATCTTTTGTGACAGCAAGTCGATTGTTTTGGATAACGCAGAAACTATAACCCTATCTTTGTTAAAAGATGCAGAAGATCTAAATCTTTTGTTTGAAGTAAGTTTTAATTCAACAGCAGACGCAAATTCATTGAATCTGATAATATATGCTGATGCAATTCCAACTTTAAAAAACAAACCAATTAATATTAATTTGAATAACGCAATTTGTGGCACAGGGACTGCTACTTATATAGATTATCTTAAAACAGAAGACCTAAAGAGTTGTGCCTCAGTAGTAGCTGTAACAAAAGCTGGAGTTGTTAAGTATGTGCCTAATAATTATGTTACTAGCCCTGGAGAAGATTTGCTGGTCTTAGGTTTGAGTTTGTTTAATTTCAGTTCTGACCCTTATTTGTATATTCACCCAATAGACCTTGCAGGCCTTTATGCCTTGCTTGGTGGAACCCAAGCACCAGTTGCTGTTGCAGAAGCAGAAGCAATCCCAACCTCTGGTGTTGTTTTAATACTTAAAGGCGAGAGCAAGAATTTCCCTGATGGCTTAAATGTTGCAGATGCAGTTTCCAATGCCTGGAAGGATAATGTCCCTGCAAATTCATATAAAACAAAATCCCATTGGGCAAGCGAGATGGCTGAATCCTCATCCAGAATTTCAAAATATGAATCTGAAATTCAGAAGAATGCCCCAAAGCTTGTTGACCAAAAAAAAGGCCTGGATGTTATTGTGAAAAATAACCCAGCAGACCTTCTGAAAGCAATAATTGAAAAGGAGAGCAATTTCTATGCCAATGCGCAAAAGAATGAATCCTGCGGTTTAATGCAGGTAAATGTTGAATACTATCATTCTAATTGGGGCACTGTCGGTGAAAAGGCAGAAGGTGCAAAATGTTTGTATTATCCTACTGCTGCTTGTAAATATTGTAAGGAGAATCCAGATGTTTCCGGAAAATGCGTTAAAGGAAAGCTTACTGAAGATTATATTAAATCAGATTGGTGCAATACTATAGCTGATGCTGCCCAAAAAATCAGTTGTTCTGAAAGCGTAGACAAAAAAGTTGCTGGTTATACTCCAAATACTTACTGCCTACCTTGGCTTAATTGGAGCAATTACAAGAATAATTTAAAGGTTGGAACAGAGCAGCTTGTTGTAAAATTAAGGTATGTAAGCGGCATTACCTATGCAGAAAAAAGCATTCCTGCTGGCTGCAAAGAGGTTGCGGATAAACAGATAGCAGGTCTTATGGAAGGCGTTACTGTTGGAGAAGCTTTAGGCATTTTAGGTTACAGGTGTGGGGAACACGCTGTTGATAACTGCGCTTATAATGATGCAAAGAAAACAGTTACAGTTGATGTTTCTTGTGATAAAGAGCATTATGTTGTTGATGTGCTTGTATTAAAACATTTATTTGCAGGAAAAACCCCTGGACCTATTCCACCGGTTCCAATACCTGTTTCAAAGGAATGTGCAACCTGCAATTCAGTCCTGCAATGCCTAGCCTGTGTTGATGAATCTGCATACGACCAGTTGTTTTACATGATGGTAAGAGGTGCAGCTGCAGTAACAATTCCTCAAGTAACAGCAGAAGTAAAAGAAGCAGATTACAAATGCAAGGGAAGCAAGAACAGGATTGCTCTGCTTGGTGATTCCATTACTATGGGCTATGCGCCTGAATTAAAAAAATTGGCACAAGAAAATAATTGTAATTTTACATTTAGCGAGGGGCAGGCTGAAGGCACCAAGTGCGAAGCTGCATCTTGTTTTACAGATTCTTACACCTACTGCTGCGGCAAGTGGAGCTCTTGGATGTCTGAAAAAATTGCCAAAGTGATTGACAACTATGACCAGATTGTAGTTATGGGCGGCACTAATGATGTAAGTGCATTAACGGATGAAACAACAGTTGCCAGCATACAAAATAACCTTTCCAAAATATATGCATTGGCAAAAAGCAAGGGAAAAAGGGTAATTGCAGTATCCATTACTCCCTGGAAAAGCCATGTTATTTCAATCCTTAACGTTAATAGTTGGATAAAACAGCAAAAATCAGAAGGCAAAATAGATGAATATGTTGATTTAGCTAAAGTTTCAGGGTTTGATTATGGTACAAGCACAACAGCAGCTTTACACCCGACTTCACAGTATGATGATATAGCTAAAGCAATCT
>JBBSVU010000007.1:0-32602 GCA_038046645.1 archaeon | reverse complement strand
CCATGAACTGCAGAAACTAGGCTCATTTGGGTATGTTAATTTTGATGATGAGCAATTGGCCAAGATCGACAACTTTAATGAAATTCTGGCCGCAGTTGATAGCTTATACGGTTCACCACATTTTTTGCTCTTGGATGAAATCCAGAATTTCCCTAAATGGGAATTGCTTGCCAACAGGTTGCAAAGGCAGGGCAGAAATTTATTTCTGACTGGAAGCAACTCAAATTTGTTAGGCGCTGAACTGGCAACACATTTGACAGGTAGGCATACCTTAGCTTATATCTTTCCGTTTTCTTTTGCAGAGTTTTTGGAACTGGAAAAAAAGAGCCTGACAACACCTGAGACAAAGCAGAAACTCTTGGAGTTTGCCACTTATGGTGGCTTTCCTGAGCCGGCAGTAAAAAAACTGGATTATGCGGATTACATATCGCGGCTGTTTGATGCAATTTTCTACAAGGATATTGTGGCACGTTATAAAATTAGGCGAATTAAGGCTATGCAGGAAATCGCACGCATTTTGTTTTCAAATGTTGCAAGGGAATTTTCCTACAATTCGCTGAAAAAGTCAATTTCTGGCACAAGCACCATTACACTCCAGCGTTTTGTCTTGTATTTGGAAGAAGCATTTGTTTTTTTCGAGGTGCCGCGCTTTTCTTTCAAGCCTAAGGAACAGGTACATTCAAACAAGAAAATATATTGCTTTGACAATGGATTCGTTTTTGCCAAAGCATTCAAAAGCAGCCCTGATTGGGGGAGGCTGTTTGAGAACCTTGTTGCAATTGAACTCAAAAAGGGTGAAATCGAGCAGCGGCATAAAGTATTCTTCTGGAAAAATGCACAGCATGAAGAGGTTGACTTTGTAATAAAGCATGGCACAAAAATAACTGCACTCATGCAGGTATGCTATGATATTTCAAATCCTGACACTAAAAAGAGGGAAATAAGGGCTTTGATAAAAGCTAAGCAAGAACTCAAATGCGATAACTTGATAGTCCTAACAAATGATTATGGGAATGAAGAAGAGGCAGAATGGTTTGGCGAAAAAGCAAAAATAAAATACATTCCACTCTGGAAATGGCTGCTGGGAAAAGAATCCCGAAACAAAAAATGAAGTCACATTATCCGCAAGCCTACGCCTTTAGGCGTGGGTTCCCAGATGTCATGACAAAAACAGGCCAATTTATATTCTTTATATGTATTATTTAGGTTATGACCCAGAAAGAGCAGATTGCCCGGGAAATTGCAGTATTGACTACTTCAGATAAGGAAGAAATTTCCAAAATGCTTGAGCAGCCTGCAGATAAATCTTATGGAGATTTATCATTGCCATGCTTCAGGCTTGCCAAATTGCTGAAAAAAAGCCCTGTGCAGATTGCACAGGAGTTATCTGCAAAATTAAATGCAGAATTAAGTGCAAAAAAAATGAAAGGCATTAGAAAGATTGAACCAGTAAATGGCTATTTGAATTTTTATTTTGACTCAGCACTTTTGGCCTCAGAGATTATTCCTGCAATCCTTTCTAAAAAAGAAAAATTCTTCCAGAAAAAATCTTTCAAACCAAAAAAAATCATGGTTGAATATTCTGCGCCGAATACAAACAAGCCCTTGCATGTCGGGCATCTGAGAAATGATTCCATTGGGATGGCTATCAGCAATATTTTGGAATTTGAAGGCAACAAGGTTGTAAGGGCAAATATGGTTAATGACAGAGGAATTCATATATGCCAGAGCATGCTTGCTTATAAAAAATATGGCAGTAAAAATAGCCCTGAGTCAGAAAAATTAAAAGGCGACAAATTTGTCGGGAAATATTATGTTTTATTCCACCAAAATGCAAAGGAAGATCCGGTGCTTGAAGAGGAAGCTAAAAAACTGTTAAACCTTTGGGAAAAGAATGACAAAGAAACCCGAGCATTGTGGAAGAAAATGAATTCCTGGGTTTTGGAAGGCTTCAAGGAAACCTACAAAAATTTCGGTTCGGAATTTGATGTTTTTCTTATGGAATCTGAATTCTATGATAAAGCAAAACCAATTATTGATGAAGGATTGGAAAAAGGCATTTTCAAAAAGGAAGAAACAGGCAGAATTTTAGCATTGCTTGAACCTGAAGGCCTGCCAGATAAAGTAATCTTGAGAGAGGATGGAACAAGCATTTATGTTACAAATGATTTGGCAATGACCTTGCATAAATTTAAGAATTTCAAACTGGATGAATCAATTTGGGTTGTTGCTTCTGAGCAGAACCTTTATTTTAAGCAGCTTTTTACAATCTTTAAGCTTTTAGGTTATCCTTGGTTTAATTCCTGCTACCACATGAGCTATGGCATGATTTTCCTGCCTGAAGGAAAAATGAAAAGCAGGGAAGGCAAGGTTATAGATGCTGATGATTTAATTAATGAAGTCAAAGAATTGGCAAAAAAAGAATTGTTGAAAAGATATTCAGATCTTTCAGCAAATGAACTTGAGAAAAGGGCACATGCTATTTCTCTAGCAGCAATAAAATTCATGATGCTGAAAATAGACCATGAAAAGGACTTTACTTTTATTCCTGAGCAGAGCATTTCATTCGAAGGGCATTCCGGCCCGTATTTGCAATATACTTATGCAAGGGCCAAAAGCATTCTTGCAAAGGCGGAGAAATATTCCCTGAAAAATGCAGATTTTTCAAGGCTTAATTCAGAGAATGAGATGCAATTAATAAAATTAATTTATGATTTGCCTGCAGTGATTGAACACGTGGCAGAAACAAAATCAATCCACACATTAGCAAATCACCTTTTAGAGATAGCAGATTCTTTCAACAGTTTCTACCATGAAAGCCAGGTGTTGAATGCAGATTCTGGTTTAAAAGAAGCACGTTTGTCACTGACTGAAGCAGTTTCTATCTCAATTAGGGCAGGTTTGCAGCTTTTAAACATACGAGTGCTTGAAAAAATGTAATGAGAATAAACTCAGAGGTTGTTTTTCGCTAAAAAAACAATTAAAAAGGGCTAATTGTTATATTATATCTATAATAGTAAGAAAGTAAGTAATAGCCAGAGTAAGGGGGCTATTTTTCGGGAATTTTATGGCGCATATGATTTTTGGGGCACATGAACTTAAAGTTCTTATCCAAAAAGTAAGAAAGAACCATGCCATTGAGTTAAAGCTTGTCAGGAATCCAATGGTATTCATTAACCACCTTTTTGAAATGGAAAAAAGAGTTGATTCAGGCCTTATAAAAAAAGCATATTATTTTGCGCTAAAGCAGCATGCAGGCCAGTTACGGGCTTCTGGAGAACCTTATTTTGTGCATCTTTATGGCACTGCAAATACACTTGCAGAGCTTGGTGCTGATTCAGAACTTGTTGCTGCAGGATTATTGCATGATGTTATTGAAGATACTTATATTGATGAAGATGCTTTACGTGCTGATTTTGGTGATACTGTTTATACTCTTGTTAAAGGCGTAAGCAAATTGAAATATCGTTCAGTAAGGTCTGAATTGAAAGGCAAAGATGCTTATCCTTATTATTTGAAAATACTGATGAATGCATCAATACGGGATATACGTATTTTAATTATAAAATTGGCAGACAAGTTGCATAATGCCTCAACACTAGAGCATTTATCTGAAGAACAGCAGCAAAGAATTTCAATGCAAATACTTGATATTTATGTTCCCTTGGCCCAGATAATTGGCCTGCACCCAATTGCAGACCAATTGGCAGGTTACTCTTTCCCGTATGCCTATCCAAAAGAGCATAAAATAGTAAAGAAGTTTACTGATTCTAAAAGAAAAAAACAAACCTTGCTGATAAGCAGCATAATTAAGGTACTTAAAGATGAATCCAAAAAATACAAGATAAAGATTTCTTTTGCCAACGAGCCTAAGCCCTATTATTCAATTTACCGTGAATTGTACAAATTGGGAAGGTCAAAGGATGAGCTTTATGATTTTGTCTCATTGAATATCCTTACTGAAAATAATTCTGATTGTTATGTTACTTTAGGCTTAATTCACAGCTTGTATCACCCTATTCCGCAGATGATGCGAGATTATATTGCTACCCCGCAATTGATTTATTCAGGATTGCATACGACTATTGTTTGCAGGGATTCACTTTTAAGGGCCAGGATAAGGACCAAGGCAATGGATGACATTACAAAATATGGCTTAATAAAAATCCTCAACGAAAAGAAAGCAATAATAAACAACCTCAAGAAGAAATGGTCTGATTTGAAAAGTTTCAGTTTAATGAAGGATGACAAAAGCTTTGTTGATGCATTGAAGCTTGACTTTTTGGAGCTTCATATTTATGTTTTTACTGAAAAAGGGGAAATTATCCGATTGCCAGTGCATTCCTCTGTTATTGATTTTGCATATAAATTAAAACCGAAAAAAGCATCAAGGATGTGCTGTGCAAAGGTTAATGGGAAAGACGCACCTTTCTGGCAGTCACTTGATACAGGGGATATTGTAAAAGTCAGATTTAAGAAGAATGTTACTGCCCATGAGGAGTGGCTTAATTATGTCAAATCCCCGAGAGTAAAGGAATTAATCATGAAAGATCTTAAATTGAAGCCAACAAGCCGCATAGATATTACATTCCCAGCCGCAGTAATAGTTGATTGTGTTGATAGAAAGGGCCTGCTTGCAGATCTCACCAGGGTTATAGCAAATAAAGGTATATCAATCAAGAATGTAACTATGTTTGACCCTCGTGGTGAAAACAATGTCAGGGCAGAGTTCCTTGTTGATGTTAGGAATAAAAAAGAAGTTGAAGTGCTTATTTCTGATTTGAAGAAGGTTAAATCAGTAATAAGTGTAAAGAGCACTGTTAATTAATCAAATTATTTTTTCTAGTTTTATTCCAAATAAATTGCAGGCTTAAACGGCAAAGCATTCTTTGCTTTGTTTGCTGGGTCGAATTTCGCACCATCAGCTTTTTCAACAGCAATTTCACAATCAAATTCTTTAGCCAAAGAATCTTTTGCCTCAGCAAGTATGGTAAATTCATCAATCCTTTTTCTTTCCCTTAACTCTGCAACTTTATTCACAAGTGTTTTCACTAATGCAGGCAAATCCTTTCTGTAATTTTCAAGTTTTTTATCGGCCATCACAGCCTTTAATGCTGCATTGAAATCAGGCCTTTCTTCGCATGCCTTTGCTATTGCCTGCAATGCATAATATTTCCATTCTGGCGCAACATATAATGCAATCTTTTTCGGCTTTTCAATCTTTGCCAGTTCCTTTATGTGCATAATGTCTGCCCTTATTGCATCAATGAAATTCTGCATCTCTTCCATTGCAGGATCTATTAATTCTTCATTGGCAATCTGCCATTCTGCAATTGAAACAAATCCTTTTTGCCCAATAGTTTGCCATAATTCTTCAGCCAAATGTGGGGCAAAAGGGCTTAACAATAAAATTGAATTTTTTACACCGAATGAAAATATCTCTTTATTTGGGTTTTCATATTTGCTTAATTCATCAATGAATTTCATCAAATCGCGGATTGCAAAATTGAAATCAAACAGCAAAATATGTTCAGTTACACTTCTTATGGTTGAATTTGCCCTGCTTAGCATAAATTTATCCTTTGAATTCATTTTCTTAATGTCAAATTTGAATTCTTTTTTATCTAAAATTTTATCCTTGTTCTCTTCAACAATATAGTAAAATTTATTCAAGAATTTATGGCAGGATTCAACCCCTTTATCATTCCATTCCAATTCCTTTTCCGGCGAGGCAGCAAACAAAATAAATAATCTTGCAGTATCGGCACCGTATTTTTGTATTATCTCTTCGGGATTTACAATATTCCCGATGCTTTTTGACATTTTTATCCCATCTTTCAATACCATGCCCTGTGCCAGCAATCTTTCAAACGGTTCTTCAAATTTAACCAGATTAAGGTCGCGCAATGCCTTGCAGAAAAACCTTGCATATAACAGATGCAGGATCGCATGTTCTATCCCGCCAATGTATTGGTTTACTGGCATCCAATAATTCACTTTATTTTTGTCAAATATCTGCCTATCCTCTTTTGGCGAGCAATACCTCATGAAATACCATGAAGAATCAACAAATGTATCCATTGTGTCTGTTTCCCTTATTGCCTTTGTCCCGCATTTTGGGCATTTAACCTCAACAAATTCTTTTGCCTTGTCAAGAGGATTTCCCATGCCTGTAAATTCTGCTTTAGCAGGCAACAAAACAGGCAAATCCTTTTCAGGCACTTCCAACATCCCGCATTTTTCGCAGTAAATTATTGGAATAGGCGTGCCCCAAAACCTTTGCCTTGAAATCAACCAATCCCTAATTTTATAATTTGTAACATATTTTCCATTGCCTTTTTTAATTGTATAATCAGCAATTGCCTTTCTTGCCTTTAAAGTATCCATGCCAGTAAATTCCCCGGCATTTATCATTACCCCTTCCCCTGTGTAAGCCTCTTTCATCCCGCTTTCTTTCATTTCTTTATCTTTTGGCTTAATTGCAAGGACTTTTTCCAAACCGTATTTTTCCGCAAATTCAAAATCCCTTTGGTCATGCGTAGGCGTGCATTTTACAATTCCAGTGCCATAATCCATTATCGCAAAGTTTGCTATGTAAACAGGCATTTTTCTTCCATTTAAATGGTTAATCACATATCTGCCGGTAAAAAATCCGTCTTTTACCTTTTCAACATTTACCCTGTCCTCAAGCTTCTGTTTTTTCAATTTTTCAACAAACTCTTTCGCACCCTTTTCATATTTTGTGTCCTTCACCAGTTTTTCAATTAATGGGTGTTCAGGGGCAATTACCATAAATGTTGCACCAAACGATGTGTGTGGCCAAGTAGTAAAAGTACTTAATTTCAAATCCATGCCGTCAACCTGCCAGTATTCTTCTAAACCTTGGCTTTTGCCAATCCAATTCTCCTGCATTATTAGTACACGGTCAGGCCAACCAGCTTCCAATTTTTTTAAATCTTCAAGCAGTTCATCAGCATATTTTGTTATTTTCAAAAACCATTGTTCCAATTCCTTTTGCATAACCTCATTCTTGCAGCGCCAGCATTTCCCGTCTTCAACCTGCTCATTTGCCAAAACAGTGCCGCAGGAATTGCACCAATTCACAAGCGCTTTTTTCTTATAAACAAGGCCTTTTTTCAAAAATTGCAGAAATATCCATTGGTTCCATTTGTAATATTCAGGGTCACAGGTTTTTACCATTCTGCTCCAATCATAGCTGAATCCCAAGCGTTCCTGCTGATCCTTCATTTCTTCAATTCTGGAATAAGTCCATTCCTTTGGGTCTGCCTTGCTTTTTATTGCAGCATTCTCTGCAGGCAACCCAAACGCATCATAGCCCATTGGATATAAAACATTAAAGCCATGCATTCTTTTGAATCTTGCAATTGAATCCCCAATTGCATAATTTCTCACATGCCCCATGTGCAGTTTTCCGCTTGGATAGGGGAACATTTCCAAAACATAATATTTCTTCTTATTGGAATCTTCCTTTGCTTCAAAGATTTTTTCTTTTTTCCAAGCATCCTGCCATTTCTTCTCAATTTCCAAATGATTGAAAACCATTCAAAATCACATAATAGGTTTTATGTTAATATCATTCAACATTAAGTAGAATTAAGTTCATAAAGCTTGCGTGCTACTTTTGGGCAAAAAGTAACTTTTTTTCATTTCAATCCAAACATTTTCCTTATCTCTTCATAATCCATTTAAAACCCCTCATTAGGTTTTAAAATTTTAAATTTTCCTTGAAAAGCATCAGGATTCTTTTTCCAGCAGCCATTGCCAAACTGGTTTTACTATTATTTTTTTGTTTTGGATTGTTATTTCTTGTTCTTGTTCGAGTGTTAGTATTAGGCCGCTGGTTGCTTTGGTTTCATGCGTTGCTTCAATGAGCCCTTTTGTTTCGCGTTCTTTGTTTTTGTTGTCGAGTTCATAGCATACTTGTATGGCTTGTTTTTCTGCTGGAACCACAAAGTCGGCTTCGCTGTTTCTTGTTTTGAAGTAATAGAATTCTTTTCCAAGCCTTTTCAGGTGAACTGCAACCATATTTTCCAAGAGAGCTCCTTTTTTTTCTGTAATGCTTGGCGTGTTTTTTGTTATTACGCCGTTATCAATGCAGTAAATCTTTTTTGGGTTTTTGTCGAATCGTTTTATTTTCTTTTCAAACCTTCGGACAGTGAAGACAAGGTATGTTTCTTCAGCATATTCAATGTATTTTTGTATGGTATTGGCACTTTGAATGTCAAAATTGTTTTTGATAGACCTGTAAGTTATAGGGTTTGCAGAATTGGCTATTAAGAATTTTAACACTGTTTTCAGTTCGCTTGGCTTTCTAATGTCATATCTCTCAGAGATGTCTTTTCTAATTATGTCTGTGAGTAGTGTTGTTAGAACCGCTTCGTTTGAGAAAACAACAGCCTCAGGCATTCCCCCTTTCGAAAAATATTCCTTGAATTCCTTTGAAAACAAGGCTTTTTGCTCGGTGGAATAAATTCCTTTCTTCGGAACCTCTATTTTTTTCGCTCTTAGGAATTCAGCAAAAGAAAAAGGGTAAAGCTCCAAATCCACATGCCTTCCTGTCAAGTGTGTTCCAAGTTCCTTGCTTAACAGGTTTGCATTAGAACCAGTAATGAAAACTTTGTAACCCTGCCTTAATATCCTGTTGACAAATAATTCCCATCCTTTAATATTCTGAATTTCATCAAAAAAGACGTTCTTCTTTTCTCCAAACGCTTCAATCAGTGTCTCCATTAGTGGCTGAAAATCCTCAGACTTAAAATCTTCTATTCTTTCGTCATCAAAGTTGAAGTAAAAAAAATCGTTTTCAAATTTTGCCTTAATCAGCTGCTTTAGCAATGTGCTTTTGCCGCATCTTCTCACTCCCTTGACAACAAAAGCAGAAGCCCCGCTATAAGAAACAGCAGTGGAAAAAACCGTTCTTGGCACAGAATCCTTTAAAGACTCCATCTCCTTAAGCTGGTCTGCAATCACTGTCCTCAAAACACTCTTTGAAATCACAATAAAATAATGCACAAACTAGTATTTAAGCATTGCTCACCACAATGAGCAATAATGTGCAATATTGCTCAATACAATGAGCACTAAAAGTGTTACTTACAACCCAAACCTTTTCCTCATTTCAGCATAAGTTGGAGGAACCCTTAACGCAGCAGCTGCCTGAATCCTTCTCTTCTCCCTCTCACCAATATTATTCCTCTCAAAAGCTTTTGCAAGTCTAGTATATTGTCCCGAATCCACATACTTCCATTCTTTAGTTTCTTGGAACGCATAATTTTTAGGATTTACTTTATCCTTAAACCCTGTTTGCATTTGCCTTATTCTTCCCTTCTGTGCAATCCTGTTAGCTAGCTTTTGTCTTAATCTTCTGGCATTTCTTCTAATTCTTTTTCCTAAACCCCTTAATTTTGTGAATGCCATGTTTTCATCCCAGAATTTTCCTTGCAAGAGGCCTTCTTTTTATTCCTAATTCTTTTCTTGCAGTTTTATGGTCTTGCTTAAACCCCATTTGTCTTGCGGCTTTAGAATGCCTTAATTTTGATAAAGAATAATCTCCTATTAATTCAATTAATTCTGCCTTTGGCAATAACTCCCTTAATGCCCTTGATGCCCGATTCATGCAGATTTCCCTATACCATCCTGCAAGAATCACTTTTGTTGGATTTATTTTAGCGGTTCTAAGCCCTTCCTTTATTGCATTTCCCCATCTTGTTAACCGGTTACTTTCTGTTTCATTTCCTATAAAATCCTCAGCTAGGCTTACAATAACTTTTTTTGTTTTACACGCATCGGTTAATGCCCTAAATTCTGCTGCGTTTTCAGGTGATATTGCAGTAGTTAAATCAAGATCAAAAATAAATCCATGCGGCCAATCTTCCCGATGTTTTACTCCTCTTTGCCCAAAGATTACCGGCAAATTATTTTTATTTGCAAAATCAATTACCTTTCTCATCTTTGCTAAATGCGCTACTTTTTCCCCTTCTTTTTCACTGTGCGGCAAAGGAGAATGCACAATAAAAACAACGGGGCCTGTGTAAACCATATACTTACTAAATCTACCTATGTTTAAAAAAAGCAATTGTTTTTAGAAAAATTTTAACAAAAAAAAGTATAATTTAAAGAATTGATTTTTGCCTTGTTTGGGTTTTTAGCTTGTTGGCTTTACCTGCGCAGCAAAGCCCTTGTTAGTTTTCTGGTTTTAATTCCCATTCCTGCTTGGGATTCTTTTAGGCTTTTCCTGTATTCTTCAACTAACTGTTTCTCTCTGGCAACAGTCTGCCCTTTGTGATAATTAACCATCATGGATAAGTTAAAATCTCCCTTGATTGCAATTAGTTCTGCCTTAGGAAAGGCTGAAGCAAGTGCATTAGCAGCAAGGTTGCAACACCATTCCCCGTAAAAGCCTGCAATTAAAACTCTTTTTGGGCGAATTTTTCGGGTTTCTGCCATGCGTCTTATATCTTCAGGAGAACCATGGCAAAAAACAATCTCATCTTTTTTGAAGCCTGTTTTTTGTAATAATTCACCTAATGCAGGTTCATCAGTAGTTTCATGCATCCTTTCCCAAAAAACAGGCAGATTATTCCTTTTGGCAAATCTCAGCAATCTTTCAATTTTATCCAAATGTATTTTTCCCTTATCAAATGTTTCAAAGCGAGTTTTTCCATCAGCTTCCTTTTCAACATCAATGACTTTTCTTTTTCTTGGAGGTGAATGCGTGATATACACCGCAACATCAGGCTGCTTTGGTGGCAAATTTTCCATAATCATACCTTTCCAGAAAAATTTTTTATTTTGCTGCATCAATCGCACTTTTTTCATATTCCTGCAATTTCATAACAAATGCCCTAATTTGGTCCTTTTTGTTTCAAGATATTTTTCATTGAATTTGTTGCTCTGCACAATTAATGGAATCTGTTTTACAATCTCAATGCCATATCCGTTAAGGGCAACAATCTTCTTTGGGTTATTTGTCAACAATTTTATTTTTCTCACTCCCAATTCTTTCAGGATTTGTGCCCCTATTCCATATTCCCTTAAATCAGCCGAGAATCCCAAGGCTTTATTTGCTTCAACAGTATCTAGTCCCTTGTCCTGCAAATTATATGCCTTTATTTTATTTACAATCCCTATGCCCCGGCCTTCATGCTGGTGCAGGTAAAGGATAATTCCAGCATTACTTTTCTGTACAATCCTTATTGCATTTTCCAATTGTTTTCTGCAGTCGCATTTTAATGAATGAAAGATGTCCCCAGTAATACAGCCTGAATGTACTCTTACTATCACTTCCTTTTCCTTTTTTATATTGCCTTTTACTAATGCTAAGTATTCGCCATTTGCAATTTTATCCTTAAATGCCAATACTTTGAAATCACCAAACTCTGTCGGCAATTTCGCTTCTGAAACCTTTTCAACAAGGCTTTCTTTTTTTAACCTGTATTTAATAATGTCAGCAACGCTTACAAGCGCTAATTTGTGCTTTTTTGCCATCCTTTTTAAATCATTCAGCCTAGCCATTTCCCCATTCTGCATTATTACCTCACAGATTACCCCGACAGGTTTCATTTTTGCAATCTTCAATAAATCAACTGTTGCTTCGGTATGCCCTGCTCTTTGCAGAACACCGCCTTCCTTTGCAAGCAACGGGAATAAATGCCCTGGTTTGTTTAAATCATCAGCAGTTTTCCTTTCATCACACAATACTGAAATAGTTTTTACCCTGTCTGATGCTGAAATCCCGGTTGTTGTGCCTTCTTTAGCATCAACTGAAACAGTGAAGCCTGTCTGAAAAGGGTCCTTTGGTTTTGTCATCAGATCTAAGGAAAATTGTTCTGCAATTTTTTTTGCAATAGGTGCGCAAATTAATCCGCGCCCATGCTTTAACATAAAATTTATCTTTTCCTTGTCAACAAGCGAGCCTGCACATATCAAATCGCCTTCATTTTCCCTGCTCTCATCATCCACTACAATAATTAATTTCCCTTTTTTCAAGTCAGAAACTGCTTTTTCAATAGAGCCGAATGCCCTGTTATTGCCTTTTGATATTTTTCCCATTCCTATATACCTATGTGCAAAAAGTAAATAAACTCTTTTAATATTAGTTGTTTATATGAAGAGGAGATATTCAAAGCCAAGTTCAAAAATAATTATGCCAGCCTTTGTTGCTGAAGGCATTGCAAAATCAAGGAAAGGCAGAAGGCTTGTTGTTGACGCTGGTTCTAATGATATTTCTCCAAAGGATATTTCAACAAAATATGGTTTTGACAGGGTAGGCGGTTCAGACACCCATGCAATAATGAATCTTAGGACCGGAAAGCCAGTTGCTTATTTCCGAAGAAATGTTGCTGCTCATAGTTTGAGGCTTATAAGATTTTTACTATCCAAGGGTTTGCCGGTTGAAGAATCATTTTTTCAGGGACCAGAAAGAAAGCCTGCAATTAAACCTTTAGGTTCTATGCATGCAATGGGTTATGCTGTTGCAGGAAATTCTTTATCTTCACTTGAATCTTCCCTGAGCCAAAAACAAAGAATTGCTGTTTTGGATAAACTTGCCGGCATAATGTCAAGGATTCATGCTTTGCGTGTTTCACACAATCATATCCATGCAGGGAATATTGCCTTGATAAGAAGAGGCTCAGGCTATGCCTTAAGAATAATTGACTGGAAAAAAGGGGATTTGCGAAGTTTAGACTGGACTAACCCTAAAGAAATCTTTGATTATTTTCATCAGGACTATTTTGATTTATTGCATTCTGCAGCAATTCTCCTGCCAGGCCAAGCACATGTAAAAAAATTCTTTGAAACCCTTGCCAGCAGATATCCTGTAACCGAAGCAGTAAGGGCAGAATTGCTGCAAAAAATAAATAGGTCTTTCTTGAATTATTCAGTTAGGGATGGAAAGGTATATATCATAAAGGAATAAAAAAATAAAAAATGAAATATTAAGCCGGCTGTTTTGAGTACCTTGCTTTGACATAAATAGTATGCTGCTTTTTTGCAAGTGCAATTATATGCTGCGGTCTGTTAGGCATACCTAAAAATAAGAAAAAAAGAATAAAATACAATTAGTTAAGGATTGTCTGGGATTTATTTTGTTTTTTAAGGATAATTTGGCGATTCTTCCAATATTGTTACATTGTGCGGATGGCTTTCTTTTAATGAAGCAGCTGTTATTTTTAGGAATTCAGCATTTTTTCTTAACTCCGTAAGATTCTTCGCTCCAATCATGCCCATGCCTGCTTTTACCCCGCCCATTAATTGGTAAACTACCTCGCTGATTTTTCCTTTATATGGAACAACCCCTTCAATTCCTTCAGGCACTAATTTTTCCTTATCAATGACATAATCCTGCATATACCTGTCCTTTGAGCCTTCCAGCATTGCGCCAACAGAACCCATGCCCCTGTATTGCTTGAATTTCCTGTTTCTCATATAAATTACTTTTCCAGGGGTTTCCTCACATCCTGCAAATAAAGAGCCAATCATAATTGAGGAAGCACCTGCTGCTAGTGCTTTAGTAATGTCCCCGGAATATAAAATTCCACCGTCTGCAATTATGGGAATATCATTTCCCACTGCTTTATAGCAGTCCATTATTGCGGTTAATTGCGGTACCCCTACACCTGTAATTATCCTTGTAGTGCAAATACTTCCTGGCCCGACTCCTACCTTGATTGCATCAGCCCCTGCATCCAATAATGCCTTTGCGCCTTTTGCTGTTGCAACATTCCCTGCAATTATATCTACCTCAAAATGCTTTTTGAAATTCTTAATCGCATCAATTACATTTTTTGAATGCCCGTGTGCTGTATCTATTACCAAAACATCAACCTCGGCATTTACTAATTTCTCAGTTCTTTCCATATCCTTTGGGCCTACTGCAGCACCTGCCATCAAATGCCCTTTTGCATCTTTCAATGCATTATTATATACTTCACTTTTTCTTATGTCTGCGCTTGTAATCAATCCTTTCAAAGCTCCGTTTTTATCAATCACTGGTAATTTTTCAACCTTATTCATCCTCATTATCTCTTTTGCTTCTGCCAGGCCTATCATCTTATTTACTGTAATCAAATCAGTAACCATGATGTCCTTTACTTTTTTTGTAAAATCGTGTTCAAATATAATATCCCGTTTGGTAATCAGGCCTACAAGTTTTCCCTTATCAATCACAGGGAAGCTGTTTACCCCAAATTTCTGCCTTAAAGCTGCAACCTGTTCTAAATTATCATTCGGGCTTACTGTTACAGGGTCTATTACAATTAATGATTCCGCCCTTTTTACTTTAATTACCTCTTCAGCCTGCCTGTTTGCCGGCATATTTTTGTGGATTATCCCTATGCAACCTTCCCTTGCCATTGCGATTGCAGTTTTTGATTCAGTTACTGTATCCATTGCCGAACTTAGCAATGGAACATTCAATTCGATGTTATTTGTTAATTTACTTCTGACATCCACCTCTTTAGGTAGTATTTGTGAGTATTTTGGCTTTAACAAAACATCATCAAACGTAAGACCTTCTTCCATGCAACCACCATTTCTTTTATATTAACCCTGCTTTTCTTAATATAAACCATATAGTATAATTATCCTAATTTCGTACATAATTATATAGATTAACCTAATTAAGCAGAATGTTTTTTAAAGTCTTTCCTAGTAAGAATAATGGGGAATTTGGTTAGTAATCTTAATACTTTTCTGAATTTTTATTTTTGTGGATATTGGGGGATTGAATGCCTGCTTTGATTGTTGTAGGAACGCAGTTTGGGGATGAAGGAAAAGGCAAGGTAACTGATTATTTTGCGTCTACTTCTGATTTGGTTGTGAGATTTCAGGGCGGAAATAATGCAGGTCACACAGTTGTTGTTGGCGATAAAGAATTCAAATTGCATTTATTGCCCTCAGGCATGATTCAAAATAAGAAATCATTAATAGGGGCGGGTGTTGTAATTGACCCAAAGGTTTTGCTGAAAGAGCTTGAGAATATAGAAAAAATTAACAAAAATCCTAATTTAATAATTGACCCTAGGGCGCACATAATAATGCCTTATCATATTATGCTTGATGCAGCGCATGAAGATTCAAGAGGCAACAAGATAGGCACAACTTTAAGGGGAATAGGCCCTTGCTATGCAGAACGTTCATATAGGGAAGGCATAAGGTTTGAGGATTTGATTGATGAAAGCAGGTTAAAGGAAAAATTAAAGGTTATTTTCCCGATAAAAAAGAAGGTGCTTGAATGCTCTTACGGAAAGGTAGTTGAGCTTTCTTTGGAACAATTAATTAATGAATATGCTGAATTAGGCAAAAAACTGAAGAAATACTGCGGAGATGTTTCCCTGCTTGTGCAGGAAGCGCTTGATTCAGGAAAAACTGTTTTGTTTGAAGGGGCACAAGGAACTTTTTTGGATATGGATTTTGGAACCTATCCCTTTGTCACAAGTTCGCATCCGATTGCTGCTGAAGCCTTTGTTGGTACAGGCATCGGGCCAAAACAAAATCCAAGAATTGTTGGCATTGTAAAGGCATACACAACAAGGGTAGGCTCAGGAATTCTGGTTTCAGAATTGCAGGGCGAATTAGCCGATAATTTAAGAAAAGCAGGAAATGAATTCGGCACAACAACCGGAAGGCCAAGAAGAATTGGCTGGCTTGATTTGGTTCTTTTAAGAACCGCAAAAAGATTGAATTCATTGGATGAGATAATTGTCACAAAATTGGATGTTCTTTCAGGCTTGGATAAACTGAAAGTCTGCGTTTCATATGATCTGGATGGCAAACAATTGAAAGAAGTTCCAGCTTTGACATCTGATTTGGAAAGATGCACGCCTGTTTTAAAAGAATTCAAGGGCTTTGAAATTTCCAATTGCAAATCTTATTCAGATCTGCCAAAAGAAGCGCGCGATTATCTTGAATTCATTGAAAAGGAATTGAAGGTAAAGATTTCAATGGTCGGCATAGGCGCAGAAAGAAGCCAGATTCTGAAAAAATGAGAAAGTATTTTTTATTTTATTGCTAATTCTGCCAAAATTCGATCCTTGCCTTTTCCATAGTAATTTTCTATGATTTTTATTTTTTTGAACCCGTTTTTCAAAAACAGATTTATGCTTTTCTGGTTGCAAGGCCTTATCAAAGCAGAAATTTTCATTATCCTTTTTTGCCTGCTAATCTTTATTGCTTTTTTCAGCAATATTTCTGCAAGCCCTTTGTGCTGTTTCTCAGGAATTGTTGCTATTCCCTCAATAAACCAAACATTTTTTTTCTTTTCCGCAACCTGGATGTTTGAAATTAGGATTCCATTTTCTTTAATGCCTAAAATAATTCCTTTGCCCAATATTTTTCTAACCTGCTTTTCAGTAATTGCCGGCAAATCATAATTAAGCCCAAATGAGGCAATATCCAAATCAATTATTTTTTGAATATCCTTTTCATTTAGTTTTAAAATTCGCATATTTTCCTAAAATATAAAAAAAGAAGAGAATTACCTCTTCTTCTTAACAATTTTTTCAATTGAAGTTTATTTCTTCTTCTGTTTTTTCAATTTTTGTATTGTAAGCTGTGCCGCCTTCTGCCCTGACAGGAACATTGCCCCGAATATTGGACCCATCCTTGGAGCGCCATAAGCACTGTTTGCTGCCATCCCGCAGACAATCAACCCAGGATAGATTTCTTTCGTATGTTTAAGGGTGGCTTTTTCAGCTTCCTCAACCCACATTGAGCCTTCCCTTCCTACAAATTTGAACCCTATTTTTTCAGAGGCTACTCTTGCAACCTCAGCAGCGTGCCCGGTTGCATCAATTACCATTTTGCTCTTGAAGCATAATGGATCCACACATGTGATGAATTTTGGCAAAGCTGAAACAGCATGCCAGTTTGCAACAATTCCGCAGATGCCTGTTTTTCTGTAAATCACATCAACTGTTTCAATTGCATTGAATACCTTTGCACCTGCATCGATTGCTTCTGCAATTAATTTTATGCCTGCTTCTACAGCATCACAAACATAAAGCCCTTTTTTGTATTCCTTTAGGGAATTTACGCCTGCATCTTTTAGGATTTTTTCAGCTGGACTTTCCACTACAAGTTTATTCATTAACATGCCGCCAACATACATGCCGCCTCCTGGCTTCAAATTCCTTTCAAAAATAGCAGTTTTCAAGCCGTTTTCAGCAAGTATCTTTGCAGCAACACTTCCTGAAGGGCCTGAGCCAACAACAATAACATCGCATTCTGTGTAATCATAGAGTTCTTTCATGTACTCTTCAATTATTGCCCTGGAAATGTCTGCCTCGTCAACTTTAGAATTAATGTGCATCGCTTCACCCTTTACAATTTCATTTTTCAATTCAACTATTTATTAAAAATAACAACTATTTAATAATCCAATTGTTGATTTAGAAGAATACTTCGTCAATAGTAAAAATAGCATAATTCGTCAATAGTAAAAAAATATCCGAGAATTTGCCACTAGCAAAAACCTTTATTTAATCGTCATTTTTTTGGCATATGGGCTTTTTGCAATCGTAATGTTTTCTTTTATTTCCTTGAATTCCTTGTTTATTGGCAGGATTGTTAGCTTATAGCCTGAACCAACCCAAATATTTTCAAGGCATCCTTTTGTTTTGTTTGTCAGCTCAATCTTTCCTTTCATTGATGCTGTTACCAATATCTTGCAAACAGCCTTATTTCCAAGTTCAAGCAGCAATTTTACATCTTTGGCATATATCTTGCTTCCCTTGTAAATCTCCACTTTTATTGCTGCTGGCATCTTCTTTTTCAAATATATTTTATATTCAGTGTTTGCAATATATTTTACCTTCTCAATCGATTGTTCATAGGCATTCGATGGCGGAAAAGCGACCAAGTAAATGTTTTGAGGCATAGAGTTTAGTCCCAATAATAAAAGAGCGGTTTTAACAGGAATTTCAGCTTTGCCATCCGTGCCACTCTTTGCGGCAGCAAGCTTAGTGCTGCCAGATTTCACATTAAAAATATCTATGTTGCTTACCCCTACTGTACTATTGGATACTGGCTTCAAACTGTCCTTCTCAAGAACCGTAATTTTTATGCTATCATTACCGGCCAACCACATTGAAAAATTGCCTGTTTGCATCTGCAAACCTAAAGATAAGAATGCAAAAACCAAGGCAATAACAAAAGCAAATTCGAGTATATGCCCTTTATTTTCAGGATCAATGCTATTTGCCATATAAATCTATATTAAGGATTGATTTTTATACCTTATTTGTAAGGGTGATTCTCTGCTTTTCTATTATCTCCACGTGAATCCAATCTCGCCGGAAAGTGCTATTAATTCCAAAATATTCCCGCTTAAGCCATATCTGGTTAATACTGGTTCAATGTCCAAATGAACTATTTGGGAAATCCTGCTCTCAGTTACGTTTAATTTATCCGCAATTTCTTTATTAGTCAAACCCTTTGATATCATTTGCATTACCCCTAACACCCTCGTCCCATTGCATCTTTTCCTAATGCTTGCCTTTATTTTGCCTAACGCATCACTTATTACTGCTTTTTCTTCAGGAGGCAACTCCCTAGACCTGCCCTGGCCTTTTTTCGATAAAGCCTTCTTGTAAGCCATATCTTCACTTACTTGCAATTTTGGGTCTTTTATTTCTTGGTAACTCTTACGTTTAGTTCCTCTTTTTGTGATAATTTCCTTCCTGAGAAAATCAATAATCGCCCCACGTATTCTTTTTCCTAAATAACCCATTAATTCATTTTCATCAGTAATCCTAATTCTTCTTGATGAAACAACAAGTGCTTCAAGGGCAACGGAATTAAGTTCGTCTTTAAGATTTGGAGTCAATCTCATAGAATCAGCCATTTCCCTAGCAATGCTTTTTGTAAATCTAATATATTTTTTTACAATAGCATTTGCATCAGAATCAGTTCTTCTGGCAATTCTGCCTTTTTTAATAATTTTCTTAGGTTTTGGTTTAGCTAGTGGGGGTCTTCGTCCTATCATAATAATCTTTTTATGATGGTTAATGTTTTAATCCTAATTGCCTTAATTTATTGTACTTTGTGATAGTATGGATTCAGAAAAACGTTTTGAATTGGTAAAATCAATTGGCGAGGAGATTGTTACAGAAGAAGAGCTGAAAAACCTTCTTGAAACAAATGACAGGCCAATTGCCTATGATGGTTTTGAGCCGAGTGGGAATCCGCACATAGCACAAGGAGTCCTTAGGGCAATAAATGTAAACAAGATGCTTGATGCAGGGATTAAATTCAAGATGTATGCTGCTGACTGGCATGCCTGGACTAATTTGAAATTCGGCGGTGATTTGGATAAGATTCAAATTGCAGGTGATTACCTTATCGAGGTTTGGAAAGCCTGCGGCATGGATGTGAAAAAGGTTGAATTTATTAGGGCAGTAGATGTTGTAGGCAACCAGGAATACTGGAAAAAGGTTATGAGGGTTGCACAAAATTCAACAGTTAAAAGAATGCTGCGCTGCGGCCAGATTATGGGCAGAAAAGAAGAAGAGGTTCAGCAGGCCTCGCAGATAATTTATCCCTGCATGCAATGCGCAGATATTTTTGAGTTTGATGTTGATATTACCCAATTAGGGATGGACCAAAGAAAGGTCAATATGCTGGCAAGGGAGGTTGCTCCGAAATTAGGCTACAAGAAGCCGGTTGTTATATCTCACCACATGTTATTAGGCTTGGGCCAGCCGCCGGAATCAAATTTAACAGGAATTGATAGAGGCATTGAAATGAAAATGTCTAAATCAAAGCCTGACACCTGCATCTTCATGACCGATTCAGAGGATGATGTGAAGCGCAAAATCAATAAGGCTTTTTGCCCTGAAAAGCAGGTAATTGAAAATCCTGTTTTGGAGTATTGCAAATATATTATTTTTGAAAAAATCAAAACATTCAAGATTGAAAGGCCTGCAAAGTTTGGCGGTACAGTTGAATTTGAGGATTATGTTTCTTTGGAAGCTGCTTTTGCAGCAGGAAAGATTCATCCCTTGGATTTGAAAAATGCAGTAAGTGCTTACCTTAATCAATTTATCAAGCCAATTAGGGAGCATTTTGAAAAGGATTCAAAAGCAAGGAGATTATTTGAAGCAGTGAAGGATGCAAGTAAAACCAGCTAACTATTTTTGTTTTTTATTTGCTGAAGCAATATGCTTTTACTTTTAATTTTTATAATCCCAAATAAGCATTCCAGCCGTCTGTTTTGCTGATTGAATAAAAAGTCAATATTGCCACAAACCAGCACACTATAATTATTGCAAGTAAAATTTTTTGCAGTTTCTGATTTTTTATTTTTGCAAGTCCGTTTGCCACAAAAATCAGAAATATTGGAATTAGGTATGCCAAATATTTGTGATTGAACATAAGAGAACCTGTTAGGCCGAAAACTAATGCAATCCCCGCGGGTATAAGTAAAAAATAATGCAGAACATAATCCCTGCCTTTTTCAATCCAAATGCCTTTGAAGAATAAAAATAGGGCTACGGGAATTACAATAAATAATGCAGGGGTTATAGCTATTGCTGTTTTTAGGGTAAGGCCGCCAATAGATAATTTGTAAAGCATGTAAAAGAAATCAATAGCAATCTGGCCTAAATTTAAAAAGTATATTTTAGCATATATCGCATTCCAATCTGCGGTTCTTTTGAGTAAAAGCGGAATAAGTGGCAGAAGAGCTATTACTGCAATTGCAATTAGCCCTATTATAATCCGATTTTTCACCTTGCTTAATTTCAAAAATAGGCATTCAGCTGCCAAGATAAAAAAGCCGTGATATGCTGTCAGCAGCATAATCACATTCGAGGCAGCAAGATTTGCAAGATTTTTCCCTGTTTTAGCATACTTTTTTGTAAAAATAATTGTCAAAAAAATTAACACAAAGAAGAATTCGTAATTTCTCATTAAATGGGAGTAGGCGATTAGGCTCGGGTTTATTGCTGCAAGGAATGCTGCAATTGTTGCAGTATTCTCCCCGAATATTTCCCTAGTTAGAATAAAAATTAGCAATACTAAAATAATGCCCATTATTGCGGAGAATAATCTCACATAAAAGAAATCATGCGTTGCTTGGAATATTGTGAATACAATTAAGTAGTACAAAGGAGGGCTGAATTCTACTGTTTTTGCAAGATAGGATATCTGTGAAAAATCCTGCGCTTGTTTAATTGTAAGGGTTTCATCTACCCCCAACCCCATTGTGCTTAAACCATACACCCTTAAAAAAAGCGCCAGAATCAGGATGATAAAAAGATATTTATTTCTGATAATTGTATCTTTTAAAATTTGTTTTTGGTTTTTCCCATTTAATTCCATGTTAGCCCCATGTTTTCATTGCATAATACAATTCCATGATTAATCTTCCGCTTTTTATGCCCTTTATTATCCTTCTTATCAGGTATTTTGGCCTGAAATAGAATCTCTTATAAAAAAGGTCATAATATTTATTGAGTGTTTCCCAATCCAGGGTTTCATGGTCATAAACCTTTGAAGGCGTGTGGAAATTATATTTATCCCAGTCCTTGTTTTTTATAAGCCCCTTTTCTTCAAGATAACTATACAATTTGGTTGACGGATAGGGGACAGTAATTGTTACCTTTGCATAATCAGGATCAAGCTCGGTTGCAAAATTGATTGTTTTTTCCATTGTTTCAATTGTTTCCCCTGGCAATCCTATCATAAAAAACCCGACTGTTTCTAGGTTTGATTCTTTTGCAAGCTTGAATGCGGTTCTTGCTTTGTCCAAAGTAATGCCCTTGTCTATCCTTTTCATTATTTCTGCATCGCCGGTTTCAACGCCAAAGTAAACAGCATAGCAACCTGCTTTCTTTGCAAGTTCTAAGAATTCTTTATCAACACAATCTACCCTTACTCCGCAGGCAAGGCACCAGCTAAACTTCAATTTTTTCTCAATAATCATTTTGCATACTTTTTTTGCCCTGTCCAAATTAGTTACAAAATTGTCATCCCAGACATGAATTTCATTAAATCCCTTGCTTAGCATGTATTCTATCTCAGTAAGCACTCTTTCAGGGCTTTTAAAACGGAATCTTCTCCCAAATATGCTTTTATTGCAATAAATGCATCCGAATACACAACCCCTGCTTGTTTCTATCGCGCCAACAGGATTTTTTCTGCTGGTAAGTTTTGAAGAATGATATTTATGTATATCATAAAGATTCCAGGCAGGCATAGCAAGCGAATCAAGGCTTTGTATTAATTCTCTTGGCTGATTTACCCTTATCTCATTTCCTTTCCTGTAAACTATCCCCTTAATCATATCCCAAGGTTTATTCTGGGCTATCTCTACAATAGTATCATCCCCTTCCCCAACAACCCCGATGTCAAAAAGGCTTTCTTTTAATGTTTCTACAGGCATTGAAGATGTGTGAACACCACCACACACTAAAATTACTTTTGGGTTTAATTCTTTTAATTTCTCAGCAATCCTCTTTGCCTCGCTAAAAAGTGGTGTAGTAAAGGTTATGCCAACAATATCAGGCTTAAATTCATTAAATTTGTTAATTAAATCATCATTTGGCTTTTCGCTTACTGATAAATCCAAAATTTCTGTTTCTACATTATTTCTTAGCAGGTTGCCGCCTAAAACAGCAAGCGATAACAAAGGTATTTCTGACAATGCCATCTTTATTTTGGATACATTGTAGACAGCAAGCGATTCTGAGGGATTTATTAACAGAACTTTAAGCATATTCATCACAGATAAATTTCATAACAAATTTGTCCATTTATTTGGGTTTTTTATTTATTTTTTCTTTGTGGCAATTACCAATGTTTGGCCTAGCCAATATGGTATTTGCACTTTTGAAAGCCCTATTGTGCCCACTGCCTTGGTTGCAATTTTTGAAATTGTTTTATTGTAAGGGGAAATCCTTTGGGCCAGATAGCCTAATTCCAGCTTCTGGAAATGCGGCTTTATTTCAAGGATATCGAATTTTGCCTTTTTAAGGTATTCCTTAATTGTTTTCCTGTCAAAATAAAATAGATGTACACTTAACAAAAAGACCCATTTGCTGCGCATAATCTTTGAGATTATGCTCCCTATGTCCGGATAATTAACTACCAGCAATCCGTCTTTTTTTAGCAGGCTGTTGCATTTCTCCAAGGTTTTCATAGGGTCAGGCACATGTTCCAGAACATCCCACAAGGTTATTACATCATAGGTTTCATCTTTGCCCTTGAAATCATCTAATGTCCCTATATGTATTTTTACCCCATATCTTTTCATGGCCCATTCAGCCATCCATTTGTTTGGCTCAATGCCTTCGCAGTCCCAGTTATCTTCCTTTACTGCTTTTAAAAATGCCCCGCCTGCAGTGCCTATATCAAGCACTTTGCCTTTTTTTGGGAATTTTGAATCTAATATTTTTAAATATTTTTTAAATGTATCTGCCCTGGCATCATTTTGCGAGACAAATGTCTCATCTGAACCTGTTGCATATTCTTCAATTATCTCTTTGTGCGGCCTTAGCGGATTGACATATATTAACCCGCACTTTTTGCATTTAACTATTTGGTCAGTATTTATATTTGTGCTGGATGCACTGTAAATCCTAGCCTTCACCTGAACATTCTTGGCAGGGTAAACTATTTTATAGTTGTCAGCCCCGCACAGATTACATTTAACATGCTGCAATATTCCACCCTTTAATAATTAATCTGAGAACCTGTATTTAATTAAAGTTGCCAATGCTATTATGCCGTCTTTCCAATTTATTTTTTTGCCTTGGCTTTTTGTCCGGTATTTATAACTTATTGGGACTTCATATATCTTAAACCCTTTTTTTCTCACTTTTGCAAAAAATTCAGGGCAAAATTCAAACCTTTCACACCTAAGATTTATTGAATCTTTCACCCTTTTTGTAAAAACTTTGTATCCTGTAGCTTCATCAGTGATGTTTGCCCCGTATAATATGTTTGCGAAGAAGGTAAGCAAATAATTCCCGATTTTGAATTTTGTCAAGGGTATGACATTGCTTTTATTCAGGAATCTTGACCCATATACAACATCATTTTTACCTTCTATTATTGGCTCAATCAATTTAATATAATCATTTGGGTCATATTCAAGGTCAGCATCCTGAATCAGAAAAATCTGCCCTTTTGCTTCCGCGAGGCCTGTCCTTATTGCCCTTCCCTTTCCATAGTTTTTATCGTGTTTAAGTGCAGTAATCCCTTTTATTTTTTTTATTTCCTGGAAGGTGTTGTCTCTTGAGCCGTCATCAATTACAATTATCTCTTTGCTTATGCCGTATTTGGAGAGGTCAACCTCTTTTACCCGGTTTATTATTTTATCAACAGTATTCTCTTCATTGAATACCGGGATAATTATTGACAAAATAAGCTGTTTTTCATTAACCATAATAGATTACTCACATATGTTCTTTAAATTTTTTCACTTAATCAATTATCTTGTAATTATAAAAAGATTCCCTTTCCGTTGCCCATTCTTCCCTGCTTTTGCCCAAATATATGTTCTCAGCAGCCTTAAATCCAGAATCAATGCAATGGTCCATGTTGTTATAATTGAATAAACCATTTCTTCCCACAGTTAGCATATTCGGAATATTGTCCAAAAAATTTAAAATAATTGATAAGTTTTCTTTGTAATCAAGGCTATATATTGGATAGACCTTTGGTATTCTTTTGATGAAAACCTCTTCAATATCCCCTTTTTTGCATATGCCTATCTTCTCAAGGTCTGGCAGGATTTTTCCAAATAAGTCTTCTGCACTTATTGCTTCAAAAGAATTCTCTTTTGTGGAGGTGAATTCAATGCATAGGGCAGTTTTTGATTTTGGGCAGGTAAATTCACTCATGCCTTTCTGCTCTGAAATCCTGTTAAAAAGGAATTTCTTCTCAGGGAAATAAATCCAATTAGATTCCAATGCCCTTGGCTTTTTTATGATTAAATACAGCAGAACAAGAGAATTTAATTTTAGGTTATTTGCAGCATCCAAAACTTTTTTTGGCGGTTTAGGATTCATTGAATTTATGAGCTCAGGCAACGGCATTGTTGATACAAAAATATCTGCCTGGATTTTTTCTTCCTTGCCATTGGCTTCAGCCAATGCATATTCAAAACCCGTTTTTTCATTCCAAAATATCGTTGATATTTTTTTGTTCAGAATTACTTCGCCCTTGTTTTTCTCAATTCCCTTCGCAAGATTTTCAGACAATTGTATTATGCCTTTTTTTGGGTAATAAAAAAATTCTGCGCTTAATTCCGGTTTTTTCTCCTTGAATATGCTGGCTTTTATTAAAGACAAAAGGTTTGGCGCAGATATCCTTGCTTTTGCCAAGTCGCTGCTTATTTCTTTTGGATTGCCCCATACTTTGTTTGCATAGCCATCGAAAACTAAATTATATACCTCTTTTCCAAAGCGGTTTGAAAGATAATCGCTGTAATTTTTATCATCTTTTTTCTTGGCATTTTTTAAAGAAGAAGATAAAAAGCTGAATCCCATTTTTAATGATTTAACTGGATTAATGCCCAATAATAGCTGGGGTATTCTCACAGGATAATTAAAAAATTTCCCCTCAAGGAACACAAGGCATTTTTTTGGCTTTTTTAGCAGTTCTTCTTTTAACAATCCTTTAATGAAATTTTCAATTTCAGGCATGATTGTATATATTTTGTGTGGCCCGTAATCCAAAAGGAAATCCTTGTATGCAAATGTTGATGAAATTCCGCCAACAAAATTATTTTTCTCGATTACCTTTGCATTAAACCCTTTTTGTGACAATTTGTAAGCAACACTTAGGCCGCTTAAGCCTGCGCCAGCAATTAAAATCTTTTTATTGCCCATATTTATCAAAAATATTTATCCGACTTATAAAGCAATTGGTACACAAAATCTGCTTCTATGCCGCACTAGATATTATGTTTAGCATTTGCACATTGCTTAGTATATTAGCATACACCAATAATTTAAATAGTTTATCTACTATTTTTAGATACTTGTTGTGATTTGCATGGAACTTGTTCAAAAGCAAAAAAGCCCTTTTTTAAATCAGATTGCAAAACAGGTTGAAAAAACAAAGGAAAAAGATTTAGAAAAAGAGCTTCAGCAGGAAAAAATAAATTCCGAAGTGAAAAGCACCGCAATTTTCTTAGCTATGTTTATGGCCGCTGTTTTAGGCAGGGTTGCTTTGCAATGGGTTCCAAGTGTAGAGCCCATAATCCCTATTGCTATTTTGGCAGGCCTTCTGTTTGGCGCAAAAGAAGGCTTTTCTCTTGGATTTTTTGCCTATGTTGTTTCCAATTTCTTTGTTTGGGGTTTACAGGGCCCCTGGACATTATTCCAAGCATTGGGCGCAGGAATCCCTGCTGCTGGTGCGGGATTAATTGGCAAGGTAAAGCAAGTTAGCAAGAAAGATTTCATAATAATGTCTGTTGCAGGTACAATCTTTTTTGAAATTTTGATGAATTTATTCGGTTCGTTATTCTTCTATGGATTATTTTTAGGCGCATTATCCCTTCCTATTTATTTTTTGACCTCCCTGCCATTTTCACTCGCGCATATTGCCGCAAATGCTGGGTTTGCAGGGCTTTTTTCTAAATACTTAAAATTAAAAAATAAGGTGACTGATGATGAAATTAAAGTGCTTAGTGTTAGCAGGCATGATGCTGGCAGCAATACTACTGTTAGGCTGTATAAATTCAAGTGATTTGCAGCCAACAGGCAAGGAAAAATTTGCTGTTTCTATTAAAGTAATTTCGAATTCCCAAATAATTGTTGACCAGAATATTTCAGTACAGAAAGGTAAAACAGCTTTGCAGGCTTTGCAAGAGACTGCGCTTGTTGAAACAAAAGAGTATTCTTTTGGGAAATTTATCACTGGAATATCTGGAATTAATTCCACAAGCTCAGAATACTGGTCATTTTATATTAATGGGGAATATGCACAGGTAGGGGCAGATTCATATGTAATCGAAAGCCCTGTTGAACTTACCTTTAAACTTGAAAGTTTGTCAAATTTCCCGGCTGAATAAAAGCGCATCATCAAAATCATTTATTAAAGATTGGCAGCATTAAACCCTACTTATATAAATATTATTGTTCTATATATAGAAATTATAGAAGTATAATTAGCAAGAGGGGAAATGATGAGAAAATTTTTGTTAATCTTAAGTGTTTTTATCCTATTCTGTTCAGCAGCATTTGCAAGCACAATGACCCTGAGCATTTCACAGCCAGCAACAAATACCTATTTCAAAGCAGCATCAAATATTGTTTTTGCCTGGACCGATGATAATGCTTCAGCTGTTGCTTTGGCAGATTTGAATATCGCAGATTCCACAGGAACTAGCGTAGTATATTTCAATGATGTTAATCTGAAAGACTCGAATAATTCTTCCGGCACTTATACTTTTAATTATAATTTCATTTCCCTTGCTGATGGAAATTATACTTTAGACATTAATGTTTTTGATGAAACAGGCGCTTTCGCATATGTTCATTCTTCCTCTTTTATGGTTGATGACAAAAAGCCAGATGTAAATGCAGATTACAATAAAAGCTGGCAGAATGTTAATGCTACTGTTCATTTATACTGCAATGATTTAAATTCACAATCCGGAACAGGAAATGCAAGCGGAGCATCAACCATTACTTATACACTTGATGGCTCTTCTGCAACATATTCTGCTTCAACAGGCGTTTCAATTTCTTCAGACTTAAACCATACCTTGGCTTTTTACTGTGTTGATTTGGCAGGAAACCAAAGTGATACAAACACAATTTATGTCAGAATTGATAAAACAGACCCAACAATTTCTTCAGACAAAAATGTGCATAAAAAAACCAGTGCTTCAATTGATGTAAACATTGCTGATGCACTTTCTGGTTTAAACCAAGCTGATGTTTCAATGGTTGTAAAAAACGCAAGCGGTGTTTCTTATGGCGGAACATTGACAAAGACTGCAAGGACAGACACAAATGGCTATGTCTTGACATTTACCCCGACAAGCACATTTTCCGATGGCAATGTTTGGATTGATGTTAATGCTGTGGATGTTGCAGGCAATGACCTGAATATTGGTTTTTATTACACTATAGATACACAAGCACCAACAATTTCAACAATAAACTTAGCAACATCAAGCATAGCTTATGCTGCTTCTGATAAGAATTATGTTATAACAGCAACCCCGACTTTTGACATTAATGGTTTTGATAATGAACATTACACCCCAAATGCAGCTTTGAGAATGGCCTTTTCTTGTGATAACTCAAGTTGGTCATCACCAGAAACATATGCTTCAACGAAATCAAGCTTTAATATTGCATCAGCAACCGGCTGCCCGACAAATGCAGATGGCAACAGGACTGTTTACCTGAAAATTTTAGATTTAGCGGACAACAACAAGAATGCAAATGTTGCATTTTATTATGATGTGAACGGGCCCTCTGTCCCTACGCCTAGCGCAAGCGTTTCCGGCTCTACTATTATCTTGAGTTGGGGTGCAGCAAGCGTAATTGGTGCGCCAGTAAAAGAGTATGAAATGTACAAGAATGATATTAACCAAGGCAATACTGCAAGCACAAGTTATTCATTCGCAAGCCAATCAAATGGCACATATACTTTCAAAGTCAGGGCAAAGGATTACGCTGGCAATTATGGTGCATTCAGTGCTACTGTTTCAGCAACAGTAACCGGCAGTTCTAGCGCAGATACTTCAACCTCTGCAGCTAATGCTTCAAGCGCAACAACCTCTTCAGATACTGAAAAACCAGCAATTACCTGGGTAAATCCGGATTCAGATGAAAAACATTTCTCAAGCAGCCCAATTAAATTTAGCATTAAAGCAACAGATAGCAGCGGGATTCAAAAGGTCCTGTTCTTTTTGGATGATGCTGCATTAAGCACAGTTGGCTCAGCAGATGATGCAGGCAATTATGCTTATGAATATTCTTATGATGAAACAAAATACGGCAAATATACCTTAAAAGTAAAGGCATTTGGCAATGGAGGAACCGAGGATGTCACAGAAGCTAGTAGGGTTATTTATTTGGATAATCCTGTGCAGGTAAGCACTGCTGCAGTTGTGGATGCAGTAAAATCACAAAAAACTGTGGCAGAGGAAAAGATTGCCAAATTAACCGGCTTTGGCATTGAATTACCTGCGGATGTTTCATTGATGCTTTCACAGGCAAATTTGGCATTAAATTCTGCAGACACAGCCCTTAGCGACAGCAATTATTCTGATGCTAATTCAAAAGCAGAGGAAGCAAAGAAACTGTTTGATGAATTTTTATCATCCTTTGATGTTACGGTTACAGAAAAAGAAATTTCCTATGGCAAAGCTGAATTTGTTGCAAAATTAAAAGAATTGAAAACAGATTCTTCTATTTTAGATGATGCTACCTCTACCCTTAATAAAATCTCATTGACAAAACAAATGAAAATCATCGAAGTAAAACATAAGAATATCAGCGATAAATATGTGAGGTTTACACTTAAGATTGCAAGGGATGAGAATTACTTATATGATTTAAACCTCAATATAGTTGAAGTAATACCTAAGGAGATTGCCAAGGACGCTAACAGCATTGTTTCAGATTACAATTTTACTGTTTTGGAATCCGATCCGGTATTATTATTCACCATTAACCTGCCAGGAATATCCAAGATTAAAGAAACAGTTGATGTTAATTTGGACAGTAATGCAACAGCAAACCTTGCAGATGAAAGTGTAGACACATCAAACGTTGTTTATAGTGCTGAAATCACATATTACATTAAGGAAAAAGTGGATCAAGATGTAAATTTGTTCTCTGATGACTTTAATGCAGTATTTGCGCCAACAGTTGCTTTGAGTGAAACTGAAAATGTTATAGAAAAGCTTTCCTCAAATCAATCTGCTGGAACAGGTTTCCAATTCCCTGATTTAAAATTCACCTGGTGGATGCCTATTGTAGTAATTGCCCTAATCGTATTAATTTTAGGGATTGTATTATTGGGAAGAAGGCAAAAAGGCTATTCCTTTAAGGGGAATTCAGGCTTTTCAATGGATAAAGATTCACATCCAGTAGAGGACTTTGCCAGCGGAAAGAAATTCAAATATAGAGGGTAATTTTTACCCTTTATTTTTTTCCCTTTTTTATTCTTCCCACAAAGCTTTAAAGCTGTTTCTTCTTTTAATTAAACAGATCTAAGATGGCTATTCAAGTTACCATAGTTGGGGCAGGGCCAGCAGGTTTGCATTTGGCCTCTAAGCTCTCTGATTCCGGCATCTCTTCTTTAGTGATTGAGGAACACGCGGAAGTGGGCGTGCCAGTGCATTGCTCTGGCCTTATTTCAGAATCCGGCTGCCATGATTTGGATTTAAAACTTGATGGTGTTTTATTAAATGAAATTTATGGCGCAGATATAATTTCGCCTGAAGGCACAAAAATCACGGTTGAGAGAAAAAGGCCTGTTGCATATGTGGTTGATAGGGAATTATTTGACAAAAACCTTTACAAAAAAGCAATCTCTAAAGATGTCCAAGTGGATTTTAATTCCAAACTGATTAATTTTACTGACAAAAATGTTTTTTACCAGAAGGACAACCATGGGACAATGGTAAAATCTAAAATTGTTGTTGGCGCAGATGGTGTGCAATCAAGGACCCGGGAATTAATGAATCTTAATGCCCCTACCCATATGTTTGTCCATGCCTACCAACAGATGGTTTCAGGCGATTTTGACCCCAGAAAAGTAAATGTTTACCTTTGCAAGGAAGCAGTGGGATTTTTTGCCTGGTTAATTCCTCACTCAAAAAAAGAAGCTGATTTGGGCATTGGCGTTACATTAGGGAATAACCCAAAAAGTGCATTCGATTCTTTTTATGCAAGCAAAAATTTTGATTTCGAAAAGATTTCTGAAACTAGTTCAATTATTCCTGTAGGGCATCCGCTTAAACATGTTGTTTTAAGCAATCAATTATTAGTAGGGGATGCTGCCTTCCAAACAAAGGCAACCACTGGTGGAGGCATAATATTTGGGTTAAGGGCAGCCGAAACAGCAGCAAATGCAATCTCAGAAAATCTGTTAAATTCAAAACCGCTTGAGAATTACGAGAAGATGCTTTCTGGCTTGAATAAGGAGCTTGTTATGCACTGGAAGATACGTTCCTATATTAATTCACTTGGCAGGGAAAAGACAGAAAAGCTATTCCAAAAGGCCAAAAAAGCAGGATTAGGGGAATTCCTGACCAGTTATGGCGATATGGATAATCCAACAAAGTTTGTTGGCAAGATATTTAGGAAACCGTCAATGCTTACCTTGTTCCCTGAAGCCTTAAAATTTATTTTTAGCTGATATCCCAAATAGCAAAAATTTAATGGATTTATTGCTTAATTTGCGAATATCATACTACTATCTTTTTAATTCTCAAATCAATGATATATTATGAAAATAGCCCATATTACTAATCGTTTTTATCCTTGCATTGGGGGAATTGAAACCTTTACTTTAGATCTTTGCAAAGAGCTCTCAAAGAATCAAATTGAGTGCAAGGTTATCTGCTTAAACAAATGCGCGAATTCAAGCCAGAAATTAGAACATTATGCTAAATTAAGCAATATGGAAATAATTAGAATACCGTTTTTTGATTTGAAATATTACAAAATAGCGCCTTCAGTGCTCAGCCACATAAAAGATTGCGATTTGTTGCATATTCACGGAATAGGATTTTTTTCTGATTTCCTGCTTATGACAAAATTCCTTCACCATAAGCCAATCATTGTGCAATCCCATGGTGGAATCTTCCACACAAAAAAACTCGGTTTTCTGAAAAATATTTATTTCAATTTTTTTGAGAAATTTCTCTTTAATTTTGCGGATATTGTAGTTGTTGACAGTTTGCAGGATTTTGAATTATTCAAAAAAATATCTGCAGATTCAAAATTAATCCATATTGAGAATGCTATTTCCCTGGATGATTTCTCAAATATAAAAATAGGGAAAGAAAAAAACTCATTTTTGTTTGTTGGCCGAATTAGTGCAAACAAAAGGGTTGATTTGCTTGTTAAAACATTTGCATTTTTGTCAAAATTAATGCCTGATGCAAAGCTTCATATTATTGGGACTGATTTTGATAATTGCCTGCAGAAATGCAAGGAGCTTGTAACTGGGAGCAATATTCAAAAGAACGTGATATTTGTAGGCGAGCTCCAAAGGGAAAAACTGCTTGAATATTATTCTAAAGCAGAATATATTATTTCTGCTTCGTCCTATGAGGGTTTTGGGATTTCAATTGTTGAAGGCATGGCCTCTGGCTGCATTCCTTTGCTTAGTGATATTTCGCAATTCAGAGAATTCGCAAAAGATTTCGGAAATGAATTTATAATTGATTTTGAAAACCCTGAAAAAGCAGCAAATCAAATTTTAGGAATTTCAAGGCAGGACAAGAAGAGACTGTCAGAAATAAGTAGGCATAGCGCAGAGAGATATTCCTGGAAGAACAGGATAAATGAATTCGTAAAATTATATTCTGGTTTTGCTAAAAAGTAATTATTCCCTGACTGCTTTTTTTGCTTTTTTGTCTTTATACATTTCGCTGTCA
>JBBSVU010000006.1:194077-212437 GCA_038046645.1 archaeon | reverse complement strand
CTGTGAGCTTTCATCTACATCTTAAAAGATGTAGGTTTCCCGCTCACACGGCTAATTATTAACTGGATTACTCTTCTTCGGAAATTGTTGTCCCTACAAAATCTAGCCCTCTAAGGTAATTCTTGAGATTATCTAAATTATTGCCATTCAAAACTGCCGCGTGTATGCTTGATCTTCTTATAATCAAGCAGCAAGGCAAATCAAGGATTACATGTTGGGACGGCTTGGAATCTGCTACCCTTATCAAACTCAATAACTTCTCATAGGACATATGCTTAAGCAGCTTGGCATGAGGCTCAACATTAGGGTCTGCGGTATAAACGCCATCAACATTCGTAAGATTGATAAATTTAGCATCAAGGGCTTCTGCCACTAAGGAAGCTACTGCATCGGTTGTTATCCCTGGATACAAACCGCCAAATACTGGTATCTTGCCCTGATTTAACACCTCAGTAGCTTTTTCTGGGTCTGTCATTACTGTGGGATAAGCATTCTCCAAAGCCTGAATTAAAAGCAAAGCATTTAACCTGCTTGAAACTATGCCTAATTTGTCCAGGGCATAATTTGTAGCACCAAAATTCTTTGCTGCTGCTACATAATTTCGGGCGGTTTTCCCTCCTCCAACCACAAGGCAGAATTTGTATCCTTCCCTAGATAATTCATTGATTGTTTCAGCAAATTTCGCTATAAATGTGGTTTTTGGTTTTTCATCAACCAAGATTGAACCACCTACGGACAACACAAATAATTTATCATTTGAATAATAAGGCTGGGTTTCAGATTGTAGTTGTTCTGTTGATTCCTCAGCTTTTGCCATTGGGAAAATACTTTCATCAAACATAGATTCACCCTAAATATATATACCTTATAAGGTGTCGAACAGCATTAAAACATACTTTCTACTAATTGTTTTAGTGTTACGCTTATTCAACACCTGGTCATATAAGGTAATTGATAAGTGGCATTCTGCACCCTAAAGGCTGCAGCTTCCTGATTCATCGCTTCTTTAATAAGAAGCTCCAAAGGCTTAACTTCCTGCCTGCCCGACAGTAGCTCATTTTTATGAGTATGTATTTTATTAAAAAGAATACCAGCACGTTCACAGGGTAATGAACATATAAAACAATATTATCTTTATTTGATAAATATTGCATCACACTATGCTCAGTCTTGTATCCTCAAAATAATAATATTAATGTAATTTATAAACGTTTTGGGAGAGTGGATTTCCTCTGAACTCACACGCATCTGCATCTTGAAAAATTAAGGTTTCTTGCTCGTGCGGTTAAAAAGATTTTGCTTTGCTATTAGATATACGATTGGGGAAAATTATTGATTTTTATGGCTCATCTTGACTTAAATGCAATGGATGCGGAGAAAGCATTATTCAAGAAGAAGATAAAGATGCTTGAATCATTTAAAGGATCAGGCACTGAATTAATTTCTGTTTACATACCGCCAGGCACGGACAGATCCATAGTAATGAAACAGCTGAGTGATGAAGTAAGCCAGAGCAGCAATATTAAGGACCCTAAAACAAGGAAGAATGTGCAGGGTGCATTAAGAAAAATTATCAATCTGCTTAAGCAGATTAATTTCAAACTGCCAGATACCGGGTTAGCGATATTTTGCGGAAATGTAAGCCCGAATGACGGAAAGGTTGACATAAAATTGTTTACTGTAAAGCCTGTTAATAAACTGGAAACTAAATTGTACTGGTGTGATTCTGAATTCCACCTAATTCCATTGAAGAATATGGTCCAGCCTACTGATATTTATGTGATTGTTACAATGGATAAAAGAGAGGCTACCTTCGCTGTTTTGAAAGGAAAGCGGTATGATATTGTTGGCAATTTCAAAAGCAGGGTAGCTGGTAAAATACGTGCGGGTGGGCAATGTTTGCATCCTGAAACTTTAATTCAATTAAGTGATGGGGAAATTATTGAAATACAAGAAGCACATAACCCTCTAGAAATCTGCGCAGCTAATTTAAATAATCTAGAATTAAGCAATACCAAAATAACCAATAAATGGGAGAACAATAAAAATAAGTTAATCCAGATAACAACAAAGTACCCAAAGTTAGATTTAACCTGCTCAGAAGAACATACGCTATTTAAAGTTGCAGAAGAAGGCATAGCCGAGATAACCGCATCTTCATTAAGGGAGGGCGATTTATTAATAATGCCTGCAAGAATAGAGATCAGTGGAAAAACGCAGCTTCTTAACACTCATTATTACAACAATTATAAAATAAACACTAAGGGTTTAGGTCATTTAGCAAAACAAAGAAATTCTTTAAGAATATCGCAAAAACAGCTAGGTGAAATGCTTGGGGCACATCAGGCAAGCGTCTCAGCTTTAGAATTGGGAAAATTTGACCCTTCAGACGATTATTTGGAAAATTATTGCACGGTTTTAAAAATTCCGCTAGATCCATTCCTGAAGAAATATTGTAAAAAGAAAACGGACATAAAACTGCCAACATATTTAAATAAAAAACTTGCACAATTTTTAGGCTACTTAATTGGTGATGGCAATATTGAAAAAGAAAGAATTGCTTTTAGTGAACAGAATAGGGAAATAGCATTGATTTATGAAAAATTGGGGAAAACATTATTCCACGCAAATACAAATATTGTGTTTAGAAACAGCAAAAATTATTGGCAAGTTAGAATATATGGTAAGCCTATTGCGGATTATATATTAAATGAATTCCCTGAAGTAAAAAAAGCGCTAGATAGCAATATTCCAGCAAAGGTACTTAAATCTAAAAACAAAGTTTTAGCCTCATTTATAAAGGGATTATTTGATGCAGAGGGCTATGTGACTAAGAGAGGGTTATCAATAAGCATGAATAATAAAAAGATAATCGAACATCTTAGAATGGCTTTACTAAGATTTGGGATTATTGCCTCAGTTTACGAGTATGACAACAGAAAAAATATCTATTCAAAAAATAATCGCTATACTTTAGATATAACAGAGAAAGAATCGTTAAAAACATTCAAAAAGACGATATGCTTCAGTTCAAAAATTAAATTCGCAAAATTGAAAAAATGCATAAAAAACAAAACAATGAAAAGCAATGTGCGCCAGATAATTGTGCCAGGAAGTGAAATTAGGGAAATATTTGAGAATGTTGGTTATAATACCTGCGACTTCCCAAAAGTAAGTAACTTCTTCAGAAATGAAAGGCTAATGGGTAAAACAGTATTCAAAAAGTCCATAATAAATAAAGTGAAAGCCAATAAAGGATTAAGAAAGAAATTTGAGAATATTTTAAATATCCCTATTTTGCCGGTAAAAATAGCTAAATTACAAAAAATCAGGAAAGAAACCAAAACAATAGATATTACCACAAAAATGGGAAATTTCATGGCAAATGGGTTAATTGTCCATAATTCAGCCCAGCGTTTTGAAAGGCTGAGGGAAGAGGCAGAGCATGATTTTTACAGGAAGGTAAGCGAAGAGATGAACAAGGCTTTTGTTGGCCAGATAGATAAAATACGGGGGATAATTGTTGGGGGGCCAGGGCTTACCAAAAATTACTTTTTAGAAACTGACTTATTAGACCACAGGTTGAAGAATAAAATTATAGGGAAGATTGATGTTGGATATACTGATCCTTCAGGCATAAAGGAAGCTATTGATAAATCCCATGACGTATTGCAACAGACAGATATAATAAGGGAGAAGCAGATAGTGCAGGAATTCATGATGAATGTTGTAAAAACAGGCTTGGCAACATACGGGGAGAAAGAGGTTGAAGCTGCATTAACAGCAAGAAAGGTTTCTAAGCTTTTGATAAGTGAGGGCCTAGAGAAGATGATTTACAAAGTGAAATGCACAGCCTGTGATTATTCTGAGGTAATGTACCAAGAGCCTGATTTAAGGAATTATAAATGCAAGTTATGCGGTTCTGCCTTGGAAATAATTGAGGAAGTGGATTATGCTGATTACCTAATGGAAAAAGCTGCAGAAAGCAATGCAGAAACACATATGGTAAGTACAGAAACAGATGAGGGAAAACAATTCCAAACCGGATTTGGCGGAATTGGCGCTATCCTAAGGTATAAATAAAGTTAACTGGCAATGCATGCTAATTATAGTAGGATTGTGATTAAATGGCAAAATATTTTACGAAATGTGAAGGAACAGGTGGGGAAATAAAAAGGAGATATGCTGACTTTATCGTGGAAGAGATTCAGGAAAATGGCCGCATCTGTGAGGTAAAATATTTTACGCAGGAAAATGCGTCTCATGAGAAAATTTTATTGCCAGAAAATATTGATAATAAAGAACATTTACATTTTGACTTGGAAAAAATAAACCAGGATATGAATTTTGCAATAAGAATTATTGCAAGAAAACTGCAGATAAGCCCAAAAAGAATAGGATATGGCGGCCTAAAGGATAAACGAGGCATAACCTGCCAAAGGATAAGTATTTGGAATCCTAATTTAAAGCTGCTTGGGGATACGCATTGGAAAGGATTAAGGTTGAGCAATCCTTCATGGGAAGACTGGAAGCTTGATTTGGGCAAATTAAAGGGCAACAGGTTCACGGTGATAATTAGGAATATTAATTTGGCAAAGGAAGAAATAGAAAAAAGGCTTATTGAGGGCATTAAGGAGATTAATGAAAATGGAATAGCAAATTATTATGGCGAACAAAGGTTTGGCGGGATAAGAAACATAAGCCACTTGGTTGGAAAAGAATTAATTAAAGAAAACATAAAAAATGCAGTAATGCTTTATTTGACAGCTACGGATATTAAAGAGGATGAGGACTTAAGGAGAGCAAGGTTAAAGCTGGCTGAAACAGAAGATTTCAGCTCAGCAATAAAAATGTTCCCCATAAAAAACAGGTTTGAAAGGTCGATGATCCACCATTTATGCAAATATCCAAATGATTTTGCCGGGGCTTTTGCAAAAATGCCAAAAAAATTCAGGTTTTTATTTACACATGCATATCAAGGATATTTATTCAACAAGATAATTGACAAAAGATTAGATTTAGGTTTAGGGTTAATGGCATTAGAGGGGGAAAAATCAGAGGATGGCATAGCAATGGGATTATTAGCGGGCTATGAATCAAAATTCTCAGATAATGAAAAGATAGCAGAGATTGAAAAAAATCTTTTGGAAGAAGAAAATATTAAATTCGAGGATTTTAAATTAAAAACACTTGCAGAATGTTCAAGCAGAGGGGCATATAGAAAATTAGTAATATTCCCCAAAGATTTGAAAATAATTGAAATAAGGGGAGATGACTTTTATGAAGGGAAAATGTGCTGCAAGCTTTCATTTGACCTGGAAAAAAGCTGCTATGCGACTGTTGTTTTAAGGGAATTAATGAAAACTGAATAAATTAGGGTTCTTCTGATTCAAGATTATTGCTATTTTTGCTGACAAGGAACCACTGCATTGGCTTGTTTGCAAGCGCTTTTATTACCCCTAAATTTACATAAACCATTGATACTATGCCGATTGAGAATATTGAAACCAAAAGCCTAGCGACATACCTTATCTTTTTCTTAATGAGCAAAACAAGCACACTGGCAAATACCGGCCCGATAGTAAACAATATGCTAAGCAGGGTATTCATTAAAAGATACCTTGTTGTCTCATAATTTGGATAAACCGGCAGAGAGATTAATGTTATCATGCCGCTCATAAACAGCAGGAAAAGTATTGTTGTAAAGGTATAGCCAATACCTGCTACGAATAATGGCAATTTTTTTGAGAATGATATATTTTTTGATTGCAATATGCTGAAGAAATGCTTTTTTAGCGCTTTTATTACACCATAAGCCCACCGCATTTGCTGCCTATATAAATCTCTGGCGGTAAAAGGCACTTCACAACTGCACTCCAAACCTTCCAAATAAAGCACTTTTTTATCTGCCTTAATAAGCCTAAATGAATATTCAATATCTTCGGTTAAGCTGCCTAATTCCCATTTTCCCAATGCTTCCAAATCAGAGCGCCTTACGGCTTCAGCAGAGCCACACAGCATCACAGTTCCGCTTAATTTCTTTAAAAATGGCAGCGAGATTAAATGGAAAACATACACTATGCTTGCTGCCAAAATTGAGCTAAAGTTCTGGTCTGCATTTGCTGGATTCCATCTTGCTTGGGTTGCCGATAAAGTTTTATCTTCAACCAAGGGAGAAATTATCCTTTTCAGGAAATCTTTTTGTGGGACATAATCAGAATCAAATATTACAAAAAAATCCCCTTTGGAATGGTCAATAAGGTTATTTAAATTGCCTGATTTAAAACCGATATTTTTCTCTCTCCTAATTACTTTAACTAATTTTGAATTTTTCAATGCGAATTCCCTGAGCTTTTCTGATATTTCAGGCTTATCGCTGTCATCCCCAATCAGAATTTCCATCTTGTCTTTTGGGTAATCAAAATCAAGGCAGCATTTGGCACAGGTTATTGCCGCTAACTCATTTCTTGTTGGAATATGAATGCTGACAAATGGCGCTTTTTTGAAATCAAGCGCTTTTTCTGGCTCTTTCCTGCCATTAACAAAAAAGAGAACATAAAGCACCATAATAAGGTAAACTGTTGATATTATGGCTGCTAAACCAAGGAATACGCTAAACAGGGAACCGAAAAAGTAGCTTATTACCTTTAACTGGGGCTCAAAAACAAGCATTTTTGAGGTAATTGGCCAAATAAGCAGAAATATTTGGGTTATTATTTGGGTTATTGCATCCAGCAAATCTATGATTAAAACCATGAATTAGCCTCTTAATCTCCTTCAATTATTAGTCTACACATATATATTTATTTATAATTATAAAGATATTTGTCTTTAAAAGGTGAATCTAAAGTGCAAGTATGCTTCACAAGCTAAACCCTACTAAGCTTCAGATAAGTATTTAACAGCTCATTTCCTGCATTATTTGTCATGGAAATAAAGAAGATACTTCCAGGGTTTATCGGCCTGATAATTTTTGGCTATATCCTAAGCACAATAGACTTGGGCAAATTATTAATAAATATACAAAAGGCAAATTTTGCTTTTTTAGGGCTAGCTGTGCTTGCAGTAATCCTAAGCCTGATATTGCACGGATTAAAATGGCAAACAATAATCAAGCATTATGGAAAAGCGCCTTCGTTATTTGAATCTGTAAGGATATTCTGTGTCGGAACAATGATTGGATTTCTTACCCCTCTTAAATTGGGCATTTTTATAAGGTCAGCATACATAAAACACCTGGGATTGCAGAAGGCTGTTGCTTCAGTCCTTGCTGACAGGGCAACTGACATAATTTTTGTCTGCTTTATTGCAATGCTCAGCATTTTTGCATTAAACCTTGAAGTTGTTTTTATGCCATCGCAAAAAATAATTATGCTGTTCTTGATACTCATTGCCGCAATAATTGCCTTTTCAATAAAAAGGTTCAGGTCAAAAATTACAGATATAGCAAATGAAACAATATCTGCAATTAGCAACAAAAAAACAATCATTCCTTTGATTTTTTTAACGCCGGCAGCATTTCTTAGTACGGTGTTGATTTACTATTTAATAGCGCAATCACTTAGCATAAATCTATCACTCACATTCTTGCTCATGGTTGTTTCAATTACCATATTGATTGAAACAATGCCGATTACCTTTTTAGGTTTAGGGACTAGGGAAGCTGGGATGATATTTATGCTTGCAATGAAGGGCATAAGCGCAGAAAGCGCTGTTACCGTGTCTCTGTTATATTTGTTTACTAATTATATTACGCTTTCAGTTATTGGCCTTAGCAAATTAATCAATCTGTGGAATAAAGATCAAAAAGGCCGTTAGTATAAACCTTAGAAAGATAAGGGATTGAAAAATTTGCATCGAATTGGATAAAGGGCTGAGCACTTGTATGAACCCCTGCCTTGTAAATCAGCACATAATTTATGGAATATTCTTCTAACACTGCTTTATTGCCATTCACTAGAAAATCATATTCAGCATCAAGCTTTTTTGTATCTGCATATTCAGTATATAAATCTGCCAAAACTTTTTGCTTTCCGAAATAGGCTAAAGAATGGCCGTATAACGGCTCAACCAAAAAGTTTGAATCTTCAGGAAGCCTTGATGCAAAAAGCATCGGGCTTAATTCCTGCAAGGTTGATAATTGTGAAGGTTCTTTTTGGATATTTTCAAATGTTGCATAACTAGCGAATATGAGCAAAATGGCAAAAGCTAGCCCCAACAAAGGTTGGGAGAAAATTTTTGGGTATCTTTTTGGCAGAATGTAAAAAATGGATTTTATTAAAAAGATTGCAAACAGCGCTTGTGTAACTATATTAAACCTAAAACTCAGGGTGAATTCCAAAAGTAGGGAAAGCAGCATTGCAACATAAACCTTTCTATCTGCCCAATCCATTGATTTGAACAAGAAAATGCCTAACAAAATTAAAAACAAAAGCAGATAATAGACAATATTCATGTCAAACATAAGCCAGCCATTATCCAAATGCAGCAGATAACCCCAATCCTTCATTTTTGCAGTATAAGGCAGCCCATGCTTAAATAATATTGATGCAAAGGCAAACAAGAACACTGCGAAAGCAAGGACTGCAGCATAAATGTTGTTTTTATTTAGCAAATCATTCCTTGAATTAATGCCTATTGCAAATAAAAATAAGGCAAAGAATATTGCTGCAGGAATTTGGATTGCAGCTAAAGAACCTGCAACCAAACCAAGCCAAACCCAGGCTTTTTTGTCAGTGATGAAAAGTGCTGATGCATAAAGCATTAGGGAAACTGCTATTATGTGCCTTGGGGACAGCAAAAAGTTTGTAAAATTAAAATTCAAAGTGATTAGCAGGATAAAGAAAAGCATTGCTTGGGGAAATGAGAATTTCAATGATTTGGCAAGGAATAAGGAGCTGAAAAACAGGAGCAGAATTGCAAAGAAAGCGCTCGCGGCAAAGAGATAATCCTGTGAAAGGGAAGAAAGCTTTGCTATATTTGATTCGAAGAGGAAATAACCAGGATCAAAGGTAAATGGCCTTCCTAAATAGCTCAAAGGGTCATAAATAGAAAGGCTATCTGCCATGAAAAGTGATGTCTGCCGTTCATAATAGATATTCCACTCGGAAAAATGTGAAACTGAAAAAAGCTGCAGAAAAATGAAAAAACAAACAAGGATAAGCGAGGCAATAAATGCTTTTCTGTCAAAATCATTTTCTGAATCTTTTTTTTCTGGTTGGATAATTCTTGGAAGGTAAAAATAAGCCAGGCAAAATGCCGCAAAATAAACTAGGTACAGTGAAAAAGCATTTTGCAGAATCCCAAAATAATCTAAAAAAATCCTGAATAGGGATTGAATGATAAAAATAGCAATTGAAATAATTGTGCCGTGCAAAAGCCCGAATTTTTTGGAGAATAAATATGTAAAAAAGAAAAAGGAGAGCATAAAAAGCATGAAAAAAAGCAGATTTGCAAAAATTGGTTCTTTATTTGCAGTGCTTTTCTTTGGCAATTGAGCGGCATAAGATATTTTTGCAATTTTTGATTTCAAAACATGGAAAAATATTGAATCATTGCCCAAAGAAGCAGAAATAACATTATCCCCTAAAGATAGCGCACTGTTCGGCAGGCATTTTTCCAATTGCATTTCTTCATTTTCAGGAATATTTATTGGCAAGGAACTATGCTGCTTGGAATTTACTTGTATTTGCATGGAATCGGCTATTTTTTGGTTAAAAGAATGCACATTGATGGCAAAGCAGGCATCTTCAGTGCTTATTTCTTTGGCATATTTTTGGAAATAAATCTCTGAAAAAGATTCCTTCTGTGAAAAAGAATGCCAATAACCAAATGAATATAAAAGAATCAGGAAAAAAACAAGCAAGCAGCCAACAAAAAATGCCTTCGGATTAGTTATTGGGATTTTTTGCATATTTTAACCCTGCAATTTTGCTTCTCGTTTATAGTATAAAAACCATAAAATTGATAAGCTAATTGGGATTATGATTCTGGCACTAATTGAAAGGATAATAACTGGGGGTATTTTGCCTAATGCAAAGAAATTTGAGAGAAAAATAAATGTTATGCCTTCAGCCAGCCCTATATTTCTTTTTGCAAAGTTAACAGATTCAGCGATTTTGAAAATTGCAAAGAATAACACTAAATAAACGGGGTTAAGGGCCATATTAAGGGAGCTAAAAATAAAATAAAAAGAAGCCAATTCCAAAAATAGAGAGAGCGAAATAATAAGAAATGCAATAAACTCTTTTTTTGGGCCAAAGCAGGGCAGGGTTAATAAAAAATTAGCTGGATGGAAAATCCCAAGAAATTTACTAAATAAAGTGCAGAATAAAGAATTGAATTTTTCATTGGTAAAAACAAGCAGAAATGCCAAATATAATAAAAGAATCAAAAATTTGTGCAGGAAAAGCCCTGCGATAAGGAACAGTGGAATGCAAAGGGCAGAAATTAAAAGGATTGCAAGGGATGCTTTTTTTATTCCTGAAACTTTGCTAAAATCTGCTTCTGCAAATTTTCTCTGCCGAAGGAATTCTGAGCTGAATCGCGCATTAATATCTGCAAAAATGGTTGCAAAATATATTTTAGAGTATCCCACGAAATTTGTTTTTGCGGATTTCCCTAAATAGAGAAATTCTAAAAAAGACAGAATAATAATGCTTACGAGATACAGCAGCACAGAAATAAGAAATAAATCTGGCTTGATTTCCAACAAGTTTTTAGGCTCGGTCAAATAAATGAGAAATGCGAAAGCTATGAGGAAGAAAAGCGCAGAAAAAGAACTCTTTAGGTAAAGAAAATATTTGTCCATAATTCCTGAAAGCAATTATTTCATTACATATGATGAAAGGATATTTGAATTAGTTATTATATTCTTATAATTTGGGAAAAGATCTTGGGAAATAATGATAAATATCTTTTTCAAATCAGAAATATCTTTTGGGATTATTATAATTGAATCCTCGGAAAGCAATACCTCGCTTTGCGGTTTCAGGCCATCCAAATTTTCCAGTTGTATCTTGATTAAAGCAGAATCTGACAAAATATTCAAACATTGTTCTTTTGGCAGCTTTTTCTCATCCTTGACATTTCCAAAATTTGTGGAGCAATAAGCCAAATCAGAGTTGGCATCATAAACGCGGATAAACGTAACAGCATTCTTGTCATTGCCGCTTAAAACCACAAGAAAGGGTATGAGAAAATCATTTGTATAATTGGTGTTTTGCTGCGATGAAAAAGAGGTCATTGCTGGCGATATTAAGAAGGTTTTTTTTGACATATAACCAGAATCATTTAATGATTGATAAATATTCGAATTAAATTTGATGGTATTGTTCTGCCAAGTATAAGCATACTGGCTTTTTGCAGAATTAAAGAATAAAAAATAAGAGCCTGCGATAACCAGAATTAAAACAATAAAAATCAGGATTTTTGAATTTATCTTCATAAAAATCAGTTTCTTTTTCTTGGCACAAATAAAACTTACTAGTTTCCAAATAAAATTTCTATGAAATTTTATTGGACCTTTTCAAACAAAGGTTTGAAAGGGTCAACAAACAAAGTTTGTTGGACACATAAAATCCCCTAGATTTTATGTTGTTATTGTGCATTAAAATTCTTTTGAATTTTAATTGCAACGTACATTCTTTTTCTTTCGCAAAGAAAAAGAAGACCGAAAAAAATAAAAAAAGGAAATAGGCGCATAGCCTATTTCATATATATAAGGTATATGATGGATTTTATTCCAACAGTTTGTCTAACTCAGCAATGAATTGCTGTGCAGCGTCGACTGTGTCATCTGCTGAATAACCAGCTACAACATAGTCACCGTCGTCTGTTACTTCAACAACGACTGGGTTATCTGCTGTTAGCACTTCTTCCAAGCTAGCTCCACCGATTGTTGCTACTTTTGCTAATGTGTTGACTAAATAACCACCTACTAAAACGTGGTTACCGCCTGCAACAACATCTTCATCAGTTACAACAAGGTCTCCTGCTGGCACTACCTGGTTAGCTGTGACATTTGCCACTTCTAACTGGTCAGCTGAGCAACCTGCGGTGTACTTTACCTGCTCGACTGTAGGAGTCAACTTTGTTAAGGTAATCTCTGTACCTGTTGAAGTTGTACACTTACCGCCATCAGCAGTTATTGCTGGGGTACATGCAGTTCCTGTTGTACTGGTAGTAGCTGCTGAACCGACAACTGACATCTTCAGGTAAAGTCTGCTTGCTGGAGATATCATTGTCATGACATTGTCTGCAATATCTAACTTTGCACCGTCTTCTGTGTAACCTTTCTTTAGATAGTTAGCTGCTGTGCTGTTAGATAATGTCCAAGTTGAGTTCAAATAAGCTACATCAACTGTGTAGGTAGACAAGTTGTTATTTGGAAGTACTGGTAATTTACCTGATGCATCTGCAAAGACATATACATTTGCATCAACAGTACCAACAGTTGTAGATGATGCTGAACCATCGAAGGTATTCAAGTTGAACACTGATAGGTAGTAATTGTAGTCGCTTGCTCCACCAGTCCTTGCCCAAGATTCACCTAAATCTGGAACATAGAATGGCTGATCTACTATACCATCTTCAACAGTTCCTCCACCTAAATCTGAGTCAGTTCCGCTTAACTGCAAACCATATGCATATTTCTGCACTTGAGCTGGTGAGAAGTCTGTCTGTCTACTTAACATCAAGTAAACGTAGGCATATCCTGTGTTAGCTCTATAGTAGGCATACTTGAAAGTCTTACTGTTCATCTGTGAACCTGTTAATGGAACTGTTGCCCATAGATCTATGGTTTTTGTGGTGATATTATTCATATCCCCTACTGCATCTACTTTTTCATAGTACCAGGACTTATTGAAATTAGCTGACCCTATGAAATCTGAATCTGCTACGTTTGCGAACTGTATCTGTGAAATCTGGAAGTTACCATCTGCTAAACATTGTAATCTTGTATTTGTGCTTGCTAATGCACATTGCCTATAGGTAATTCCATTGAAGTCTACATTTACTCTACCCGGAGTACCTGTAAGATAGTTAGCATCTACACCAGTAAATGCATCTGTTCTTGGCAATCCAATGTTGTTATCTATGAATGTTACTGTAACACCGTTCAAAACATTGTTATCTCCACCTAATGAGAAGTTTGCATCTGCATCATTCACTCTATAATAGAATGTCTGATTGTCTATTGGGAAACTTCCTTGTGTAGTCAATGTTGTGTCCAATGCAATGTAGAATGGAACCTTGTGGTGGAAATCTGAATTATCGTAGTAATCTACGTAATTTGCACCTAATTTCAAGGTACTGAACTCAATAGCTGATTTCTTGAATCCATCAAAGGTTATCTTTGCAAAGTTATATCCTTTGGTTGTTTCAGCAACACCTTGCAGGAAAATTGCTTCATTTGATCCTGATACACAAGCTGTAGTTAAACACTGGTCGTCAGCAACCCATAAAGGAGTATTTCCTGTTGAGTTATTCCATTTCTTCATATTATTGTAGATACTGAACTGCTTTATGACGTTTACATCAGGGCTTGCTCCTTGTGATATTGTTCCTGTGTCAAAGATCCAGTAATCGTCCAATGTATCTGTATCTGTACTTACATAGGGATATGCTTTTGTATCCACTAATTCAAGTACATCTGTACCCTGTGTTACTGTTACGAATGTTTTTCCTGTCTCAACATTTGCACCAACAGTACTTAAATATACTGAGGTTCCTAATGCTGCATTTCCGCTACCGTCCATAAAATAAGCTTCAAGGAATACCCCTGCCGCTAATGAAGTAGCTGTTGACAGAACATTTCCGTTTGCATCTTTCAATACAAAGTCAGCACTATATGCTGAGGTAGCTGATGTCTGGAATACATTTGTAACTTCAACAGTAACATCCTTGCCTACATATGCACCTGATCCTTTCAAGCCTGGGATTACATCTCCTTTATAGTAGGTTGCTTCACCGGAATCCTTAATCAATTTTATATCAACATAGGTACCGGTTGCATCTGCCCTATAAAGTTTATAGGTGTCTCCAAAGAAAGGAACTATAACACTATCCTCTGCTTTGTCGTACTGGAATTGTGTACCTGAAGTACTGTAAAGCTGTGCGGTAGTTTCATTCAATGGCAAACCGTGTGAGAATGTAACTGTGTAGTTAAAGTCTCCGACTGCTGTCATATAACCTACCAAATCTCCTACTGTGCTGTAATTTGTGTAATCAAACTTGAAGTCTGGCTTTACATTCAAAACTTCCTTAACTGTTTCTGAGTATGTAGTGCTATTCCATTTCTGTGTCTGTGTTGCGTTTTTTAAGAAAGTCAAGGTAGAGTTTGATATTTCTTTACTATATTCTGGCTGTGTGTTTGTTGATGTCAGATAGTTATCATCGTATGTCTTTGCTGTTCCTGTTGCGTAGGTTGTTGTGCCTCCCAATACTAAGTCTAATGAGAATGCTGTTAATGCTGGATCAACAACTGTCTCTTCTCCTGTTCCTTCTGCAATTGTAACTTCTGGAGTTACATCTGCATCAATTGTGGCCAACTGTGCAACCCTTGTAGCAATATTTCCTGCCCAGACTACGTCTGAGACTGCAGCATTTGCACCTACAACTACGTCAACCAGTGGTTTACCTGTAGTTGAGTCAACTAATGTTGACTTATCATCTAGGGTCAATGCTGAAGCTACTGGAGCCAAAGCTGTACCAACTAAAGCTGCACCTAATCCTATTGCAGCCAATCTTTTTACATTTAAAACCTTCATGTAAAGTTTCACCTCACTTTCTCCATGATTTTAGCATCCAACCAAACATATATGTAATATATATGGAAGGCTAGACACAAGCTTTTATTATTCAATCTCTGAAGCTATTTAAATAGGTTTCGGTATTTGTACTAAAATTACGTGTTTTGACGTTTTTTAAGGGAGTTTTCTCTTATTCTGTTGAATACTGATTCGACAATCCACGAAATAGGGATTTTCAACTAAGGCTTAAACCCTAATTTTCCTTGTGCAATCTTTCTGTCCAAATCGTTAATTTCCTTTTCTTTTACCAATTTTAAGATATAATTAGAATAATTCTGTGTCATCTGGCTTATGGTCATTAATGCATCCTGCAAATCATCTGCTTTAATCTCAAAGCTTTCAGGCTTGATTACTTCAACAGAGGTAGGGCCATAGAAGAACATGAATTTGATTAATGCAGCCAAATCCTTTACTGTAAAATTAATATCAATGAATGAACTGAAATAGCTGCCTTGCTTTACTGGCTTGGCCTTGCTGATTGAATAAATTGTAATGCTTTTGTCTTTTTTTAGGGATTCTTCTAATTTTCCCAAATAGGTTTCAAGCAATTCCTTTGTTAGTGCCTGCATTTCTATGAATGCCTGGGTCCTTAATTCATAAGGGTCTATTTCTTGCAAAGCCTTTCTTTTATTTAATTCATTTGCAATTTTATTTTCTAATAAATAGCGGTCTTCAGATTTCTTCACTAATTTCATTTTTAGCATTTCCTTCAATTCCTTTTCGATTATCTTTTTGTCAAATGAGGTTGATTCAACCAATTCATCTAAAGATTGTGAATTGCTCAATAATTTCAACGCTATTTTTTTCTGGTTGTCGGAAAACATATCTGAAATAGCACATAAAACTATTTAAATAGTAATAAGCCAAATAGGTTATGAGCCTTGATTTTTTAAATATCTTTGCAGAAACAAATGCAGGAATAGACGGCAATATTGCAAGCAGCGCAGTAAATACTGCTAATTCAATCCTCGGGAATCCAATATGGCTGATAGCCGGAATTGTTTTAATTGTTGTCACAATACTGCTTTTGGTGTTTTTGAAAAAGATAATTGTAAATTCTATTTTAGGGTTAATCCTTTTTGCTATTGTTAAATTTGGGTTGGGCATTGGGTTGCCAACCATCCCAACGCTTGTTGTCAGCATAATATTCGGGCCTGCAGGCATTGGGGTAATGCTTCTGCTGAAATTCTTGGGATTGCTTTAGTGAAATAATTCAAAGAACAATTGGCAATTTATTTTCGCATTTTCTGCAATATGCTTCATCTAGTTTTTGCTGCAACCCAAGCTTGAAGGTAGAATAGCCTTTTCTCTCAATCAGCAAATTATTGCATTTCTGGCAATAGGTATTTGATTCTTCTGGCGTGTTGCCAACATAAACATATTTCAAACCATGCTTTTTTGCAATCTCTTTTGCCTTCTGCAATGCTTCTAAAGGAGTGGGAGAAACATCATTCATCTTGTAATAAGGAAAAAACCTGCTGAAATGCAAAGGCATTTCTTTATCAATTAAAGAGATGAATCCACAAACATCATTCAAATCCTTTTCTGAATCGTTATATCCTGGGATTATCAGGTTTGTTACTTCAACATGCGTTTTCTTTGAAAATCTTTCAATGTTCTCTTTTACTTTTTCAATATCTATGCCTCCGCACACTTTCAGGTAAAAATCCTTGTTGCCTTTCAGGTCAATGTTATTTGCATCAAGGTAAGGAATAATTTTTTTGAAAACTTCTTTGCTTGTGTACCCATTTGAAACCCAAACATTGTACAATCCTGATTTCTTTGCAAGCTTCATTGTATCCAAAGCATATTCTGCAAAAATTGTAGGTTCGGTATACGTGTAAGAAATTCCTTCAACACCTTTAGCTAAAGAATCTTCAACAATTTGTTTTGGGCTTGTTTCTTGCACATCATCAATCTGGCTCGCAAGAAATTCCTGGCTTATGGAATAATTTTGGCAATACCTGCAGGAAAAATTGCAGCCATATGTGCTTATGCTGTTGCAGAAACTTCCTGGCTTGAAATGGAAGAACGGCTTTTTCTCAATCGGATCGACAGTCAATGTCAGTGTTTTATTGTAAACAAGCAGGAATAATTTTCCCTCAAGGTTCTTTCGCACTCGGCAGAAACCCGCGCTGTTTTCCGGGATAATGCAATAGCGATTGCAGGCAGTGCATTTTACTTTTTTGTCTTTCAGTTTTTCATAGAAAATAGCTTCTTTCATCAACTTAATTAAAGTGGAATGTTATTTTATACCTTTTATGTTTCTATATTGTAATATGCCAGAACATTTGAAATTATTTGATTGCGACCTGCACATACATAGCCCATATGCCGGCGGAGTAAGCAAAAACATGCTTCTGCCAATTCTGGCGGAGCAGGCAAGATTGAAAGGCCTGAAATTATTAAGCACCGGCGATATCCTTTGCGGGGAATGGATTAAGCATGCAGAGCATTCATTGATTAAGAAAAACCATTGCTTTGTGGTTGAGGAATTTGATACTTATTTTGTTTTGGGTGGGGAAATAAATGACATAAATAATGTTCACCATTTATTTTTCATGGAGGATTTTGACAAGGTGAATCAGCTGAGGGATTATTTGTTAAAATATGGCAGATTAGATGGGAAAGGCTTTGGAAGGCCTACATTAAAGATAAGTGCAGAGAAATTAGCTGAAAAGATTGTTGAATTAGGTGGGTTAATCGGGCCAAGCCATGCATTTACTCCTTATTTTTCTGTTTATTCACATTTCAATTCCATCAGGGAATGTTATGGTAAAATGATTTCTGAGATTAAATTCATTGAATTGGGGTTAAGCGCTGATTCTTATTTTGCAGATTTGATTCAGGAAAACCATAATTATGAATTTCTCACATGTTCAGATTCCCACAGCCCTTGGCCTGTTAGGCTTGGAAGGGAATTCATAAGGGCAAAAATGGAAAAACCAAATTTTGCTGAATTGAAAAAAGTAATTGAGAGAAAAGATGGCAGGCATATTGCAATAAATGTCGGTGTTGACCCTAGGGAAGGAAAGTACCATTGTACTGCATGCGAAGGCTGCCAGGAAAAATATTCATTAAAAGAGGCAATTGCCTTAAACTGGAAATGTAAATTATGCAAAGGTCCGATAAAAAAGGGAGTTATGGATAGAATCTCTGAATTGGCTGATTTTAATGAGGAAATACATCCAGAAACACGGCCTCCTTATTTGCATAGCATTCCTTTGGCGGAATTAATTTCAATTGCAAAAGATGTGAAGCAAACAAACAGCAAAAAAGTCCAGGGCTTGTGGATGCGGCTAGTTGAAAGGTTTAAATCAGAAATAAATATCTTGGTTGATTCACCGATAGAGCAGATTGCAGAAATTGATGCAGACATTGCAAAGCACATCTTAGCATTCAGGAATGGCTATGTTTTATACATTGCAGGCGGAGGCGGGAATTATGGAAAACCTATCATCTGCAAGGACAAAGATGATTTCGAAAAAACTAAAATTTCGATGAAAGAAATGCTGGATTGCAATTCTGCAAAGGAAAAGCAGAAAAC
>JBBSVU010000006.1:169195-193977 GCA_038046645.1 archaeon | reverse complement strand
GGTGTGATTCGATAGGAATAGAAATTCCGAAGAATTTATCCTAAGAGTGTTAGATTTCCCGAAGGAAAAAACACTTTGTAAAGATCACGAGGATCAATACAAAACAAATCACACCAGATATACATATGCCCATAGGGGTTAATTATTTTTGGCAATTTGGGATACAAACCAAAAATCATGAAAAAAATAAGAAAAATAAACTAAATTGATTAAAATAAGGGATTATCTCACATAAGTCAGGTCTTCGTGATGCTCTTCCTCTTCCTTGTGCGGCATCTGCTTGCTCAGCTGCTTGAACGCATCCTCAATATTCTTGCTCTCCTTTTTTATGCCTTTCATGTCCAGTTTAAAGCCATATAATCCGACGATAGTTTCAATAATTTTTTTTGCTGCACCATGGTCGCCATAAATTAATCTAGCGTTAGTTTCTCCCATTATGCATGCTCCCTTCAGGCCTCTCTGCTTAGCCATCCCTAGAATTAATCCTGCAGCTCCTGAAATTAAGCCTCCTGTCTTGTTTATTTCTGCTTCTTTAAATGACTTTAACATATCTTTATGGGTTGCTGCTACCACAATCTGTGGCTTTGATTCCATTCTTTTATCGCCCACATTAATCCCTGCCAAGGTATAAACATCTTTTACCCCTAATTGTATTGCTAGTTCAACAAGCTTTGCTGAGAATTCATAATGCTGTTCAGTAGAGGCAAAATTTATGCTCAGGGACGGCTGGACAGGCCCGATAACAAACAGAAAATCCCTTTTCTTTGTTTCATAAAGGTAAATCTCATCTGAAATCAGGTTGATTATGCCATCATTCGTATAAATCGATGGTGGAAAACTCGTAGAATAAATGTCCGCAATCTTCTTTGGGTTCAATTGCTTTACCATATAATCAATGGCTATCTTCCCTACAAGCCCAATACCAGGCAATCCTATAAAAAGCACCGGATTTTTCAGTTTTTTCTTTACGCTAAAGTGGATTTCTGTACCCATAATGTAAAATCAGTTCGAGCAATTTATATACTTATGCAGGAGGATTTAGAAATTAGGATTGAGAACATAAATATATTAAATGACAAAAGTAATTATGCGAATAATTATCATTTACCGAGGGTAAGCGAGCAATAAATGTCTAACTATTAAGATCACTTGCCATAATTCAAAAAAATAAATGTCTTTTACTATGGGAATTATTCCTTGCGCTTGAATTCCCCTATAATTGAATTCTTTTTCATAAGCTGCAAAATAGATTCCTGGAATTGCTTAATCGCATTCTCTGCTTTTTTGAATGATAATGCCTTAGCCCTTACATCATATCTCCCAGAACCGATATAACTTAGCTCAAATTTCAAATCCTTTCCTGTTTTTACTGCAGATATTGCCTCCTCCAAAACCTTCTTTATTTTATCAACACCATAGGAATCGTAAGAGGACAAGGTAAGGATTGCCATTATCACTTTTTCTGATACAGGCACATTCTTCTCAATTATTTCAAGCAGGTCAGGCAGCCATTTTTTGGGAACGCCTGAAGCTGCACTTTCCCCTTCTAAAGCAATTTTAGTAAATGCTTTTCCGATTGTCGCATGTTCAAGTATTAATGGATCGGCTATTTCTGACCAAACTGTCTCAAATTTCTCCTTCCGGTTATTTGCGATAATTTCAATAAGGCTTTTTGCCCTTTTGAACTGCTTAAACTGTTCAAGCTTTTCCCTTTCATCTGCTGAAGAAATACTTCTGAAAGAAAGCTCAACATTTCTCTTTTCCGGATTAACAACAAGGACTTCTGCTACTTTAATCTGCCCTTCCTTCACGAAATTCCTTATGTTTTTTATCCAACCTGAAGCAATGTTTGAGATATGCACAAAGCCTTCAAGATGCTGATATTCCATCAATTCAACAATCGCACCATAGTCAAGTATCTTTTTTATTTTAGTAATTACCTTTTCCTTCCTTTCTGGGAATTCTATTGCTTGTACCATAAAAAATCAAAATTAAGTTATTAAAGATAAAGTTCTTTTAGATTTTAATTGCTAGTGCAATTTTTCTTTTCTTTTGGCAACCTGAAGTGTCTTTCTTTTCTTTTGGCAACAACAAAACCTTTGGTTTTGTGGTGCACAAAAATCTTTTGGATTTTTGTTGCAACCTACATTTCCAAATAAAATTTCTACGAAATTTTATTGGACACATAAAATTCAATGAATTTTATGTTGTTCTTTTCTTTCTTTAGAAAGAAAAGAAAAGGCGGTTAAGAATCCACTGCCTTTACAATTTCCCCTTCTATCTTAGAATGATTTGCCGTAGGGGTAGCCAAAACAGCACCGCAAACATTGCAAGTTACAACCCTCGAAACTGCTGAAAATATATTCTGCTGGTTATTGCATGCCTTGCATTTTACTTTTATAAAATGCGTCTTGGCTTTTGGAATCATTCCGCTGTAATCCATAAAATCACCTGTTTGTAAATATTAAACTTTTTGGGCAAGGCCCTTTTCAACAAGAAGCATGCCAACTTTAGTAGGCAATATTATTTCCTGCGCTTGGGGATATGGCCCATATTCCTTCATGTCTGCGCCAATAAAACTTGGCACTTCCTTAATTATTCGCACTGCAAGATTATTTAAAGACTTATCCTGCTTCCCAGCCTGCTCATCAAATAAAAATTCAATCCTTTTTCTGTGCTCTGTCAGGGCTTTTAAAAGTTTGTCAAATGTCTCAATTTCAGCATCAGTAAGGTTTACTTTAGTATAATCCTCAAGCCGGGTAGTAAGCAAAGCCTTATTCAAAAGCTTCTTTTCCCTCATCTGAAATATCTCCTCAATAAGTTTTTTTAAATTGCTAAAATCCTTTGCCTTAGAAAAAGATGCCTTTTTTATTGAATCTAAATAATTTTCCCTTTCTTTTGAGATTAATTCCGCAAGCTGCTCGTCAAAATTCGAACCGGTATTGACTAAATCAACAGAATTTTTTTCAAGCCTATAAATCCTGCGGATATCATCATAAGTCAGTGACATAATAATCAAAATAAAAAATTAAACAAGCCTTGCTTTTCCTTTTGCAATCAAATATATTGCAGCATAGTCTGGCAATTCAACCTGCGTATCTTCATAAGGCCCAAAGTAATTGCCGTACAAATAAAATCTAGGTACCTTAGTAATATAAACGTTTGTCCTACCATCTGAAAATGCCACTGTATCCTTTAGGGCATCAAATTTATCGAGTGAATCAATCGGCAAAACCTTTGCAATCAAGCCAGTACCGCCATGCAATGTATTCGGCACTCTGACTAATTTGTAGATATCACTTGAGGTCTGCCTGTCAATATCCAAAGCAATGCTGGAAACAATATGGTTTAGGATATTGTGCCAGAATTTTTTATTTGATTCCGCACCAGCATCAATTGAAAATAATGTACCAGAAGAAAGGCCTTCTAAAACAAGATCTTTATTTTTAAGGACTGACTTCAGCTTGCTTTTCTGCACTAATCCATATGTTGCAAGCTCGCCAATATCGGCAGTCTTCAAAAGAATTCTCAAAGAGTTTTTTATTCTCTTAATTTGCCCAAATGTCGGATCTTTTGGGCAGACAAATGTCTTCTTCTCAAGGAAAAACCCGAGCAATTCAAGGTTTATTTCATGCAAGGTCAAATAATCAAGCAATTGAATCCTTGCTTCCTTTGAAAGTTTTTCAACCGCCTGATTTTCAACATGCACATGAAAGCCTGCATTGCCGGAAAAATTTATATAAAGGCCTTCAGCTATCCCGAAATCTTCCTGCAGAATATCTACTAAATTAAATACCTGCTTTTTTGTTTCATTTAGGCATTCAGGGCAAAACCATTGGTCAAGCTGCAGGGAATTTGAGCCGCAAGATGTGCATTTTTCCACTGTTCCTGAACCAGAAGCATTGCACTGCGTGCACCTCCAAGAATCGTGCTGGTTCCTGCAGTCAGTTTTTATGTCATCAGCATCAAACTCATAAATCAATTCAGAACCGATGATTTCCTTTTTGTCCATCGGCCTCGCATCAGGCATTTTGTATAGGCTGGCTGAGGCAGAAACATAAAAGGGAACATCTTCCTTAAGGAATGCATTGAAGAAATTTGGATTTGAAAAGGCCATATGCCTTTTCACAATCTTCTTCCCGAATTCGCCTATCCCAAATTCCCTGTTCGCAACTTTAGTAGGATAATTAATTTCATTGCCAGCATAAAATTCCTGGAATTTTTTCCTCAGGAATCCCTGCTCGTTTGCATTTTCATTTAATCCCATAAATATCATTTTTCTTCCTTTGATGCCTTTCTTGGAACAGCAAGCATTCTTTTATAAAAAGAAATTGGGTGCTTTGATATGCAATTTTTATCAGGGCACAAGCCATTGCTCCTCATTGTGGCACAGCTTGAGGCAGAATATTTTATATTGCCTGAAGTAATCCTTTCTACCTGGTACCGGGTAATGCGCTCATCAAAATTTGGCGTTTTCCTGAAGGCATTTATTATCTGTTCCTTTGGCATCCCGATTGAATTCAAGAATGTTGTGATGTTAAAGCGCGCATTATGGGGAATGTTTTCCCCTGCCAATAAAGAGGTATAAATAGATTTCATGCAAGCCGGGAAAGCATTAGGGTCTATTTTTCCAAAGGCACCAAAGCTTTCAAATTTGGGTGAAAATGCAGATTCAAACTTTATCCCTTTGGCAATATCCTTCAGGTATTTTGGGATTGATGCTGGATCTGCCTGCAATGAATTAAAGGTAAGGAAATATGCTTTTGCAGCCAAAAATCTGCAAAATTTTATTTCATTCAGCAAAACTTTCCCTAAAGAAACATGCTGGTTTACCAAATTTAATTGGGGATCCTTATTTGAGACCTCAACGAAATCAAACAAAGGCAATTCAATATAGTTTTCACCATTTTCTTTTAAATCCACTTTAAGGCTTAGCTCATTTGCAAGGCCTAATGCTACTTGAAGCCTTTTCTGCTCCCTATTTAGGTGATAAAAAAGTGTGGAAGAAACATTTTCTGAAAATTTATATATCAAAGTCCGGTCCAAACATGAAACAAGAATTTTTGCCACAGGGAATGCAATAATTTCATTCAAAATTAAATCCTTTGATTTTGAATGTTCAATATAGGAAGGAAGGTATTCCTTGCCAGAATAAGATAATTTTATTCTTGAAACTGCTATATCAATTATTTCCATATCTAGATTATCCAGTGAAAAATTGTAGTCCTTTATTATTTCCCTGGTTTTTTGGGAAATTGGGTATTTGTATGCAAAAATCAATTGGTCTAAAGTCCACATATGCACTAATAAAATCTAAAGAAAAGGTCTTTTATGCTTACTGAAGCTCCGCAAGCTAAAGCCTGCAGCTTCTTAAGTTAATTTGCCAATAATTGGGAAAAACATAGACTTAGAGTATCATGTGCGCAAGATAGAACTGTATCTCTGAATCCCCGATTCTATAACTTATCTTCATTGGGGATTCGGTCTTCAATTCAATCTTCAATTCAGATTCTGGATCTGCTTCCTTAACCAAATTCTCAAAGAAGTTCAATGAATATTTGTTATTAATCTCATCCTTTGAATCAACAGCTGCGCATTCTTTTTTTATCAGTGTTTTTAAAGTGCCCTGCTGGCCCCTTGCTTCCATTGTGAGAACATTGTCCTTTATGTTCAGCACAATTGAACTGCCAAACAATGATGCATCCTTTAATGTTTCCTGAAGAATCCTTGCTTTTATTGTTACCTTTGCAGTGAATGCGATATCAGGCAAGGATGCCTCTTCTTCATTCAACTCAATCAATGAGAGTTTAAAATTTCGGTCCAAATCCCCTAAAAATCGGATATTCAAAAATGAATCCTCAAGGGATAATTCCATAACATCATTTGCAAAAGCCCTTCGCATTATCTTTTCAAAATCCTCAATATTAATTCCTATTAATGAGGGTTCAACAGAAAATTTCTTGAAAATGCCTTTTGGGGCTAGATAATTTACCAATACAATTTGGCTTGGATCAATTGCCCTTAACGCAATTCCTTTGTCATTAAACCTAAAATTTCCTTCCGAAATGAAATTTGAAATGGATTTTATTGCTGTCTGCAATTGTTTTATATTTTCAAGAACAATCATAATTATCCTTATTAAATTCATATCAAAGGGCAAATTTTGTTTCTTTATTTTTGGCCTTTGATATTAGATTTACTTCAAACCAATATTATACAAATAACAAATAAGAGAATATAAACCCTTTTAGTGCTGGTGCATTTTATTCTGTTTCAATCCTTGGCGCCAGATAATAGGTAATTTCTGCCTTGCCTATTGGGTAAAATATGCGGATAGGCGCATTATTCTTCATGCTAATCTCAATAAAATCATTTGATTCAGCAGCTTTTAACATATTCTGCAGGTATTCCAAGGGGAACATGCTTCTGCATTCCTTCCTTACCTTGAATTCCTTTATTGCTGCATCTTTTGCAGATATTTCATTAACTAAATGCCCTTTGCTGCTGTTTGCTTCTGCAACAAATTTATCAGCTTGTGCCAGGATTACGACATAGGAAGATATCAGGGCAGCATCCTTCATCGCTTCTTTTATTGAATCTGCTTTCAAGGTTATTGTTGAATCGAAATCAATATTTAATGAAGGCAATTGTGCCTGTGATATGTCTATTAATGGAACAGAAAATGCCCTTTTGGAATTGCCTACTGAGAATGTAACATTCAAGGAGCTTTTAGTTGCATTTAAATCTAAAGAAATGGAATCATCTTTTTTTGCCCTTCCTAAGATTTGGCTCAAATAGCCTATGTCAATGCCTAATTTTATGTCCTCTTTCACATCAAACTGCTTGAATGCGCTTTTGTTTATCTTGAAATCAATCATGCTTATTTGGCTTGGATCTGTCGCCCTTAATTCCAGACCATTTTCAGTTATTGAAAATTCCGCTTCATCAATCAGGACAGAAATAGCATCAATGCATCTTTTGAAAGAGATAGCATTTTCCAAAGATAAAATCATACAAAACAATTGCTGATTTATTATTTTAAACCTTCCTATGGAAGAACGCAAGTGTTTGTCAGATAACAGCCTTTTATTAACTGCATAGGATCATCAAGAAGCAAAAGCTTTACATAGCCCAAAAGCGGAATCTTGAAAATTACCTTTCCGTAAAGGTCATTTACATTTATTGCGTATTCCACAATCCCGCCTTCCTGATCTATAAATGGATTTTGCTTTGAGTCACCTTTTGTAAGGACATAAATGCCGTCTTTTGCTTTTATTTTTGCCACAGCCCTGTGGACAATCTCCTTGTTCTGCAGCTTTGAATAGTAAATGACAATGTCACCAGATGTTTCAATTGGCAGAACCCTGCCATCAGAAAACCTTATTTCATTAGTGGTAAAATTGCCTAGGGAAATTTTATTCGCAAGCACAGGATTTAATAATTGCAAACATTTTACTGGGGAAGTGCTTCCGGTTAAAGAGCAGTAACCATTAGCATAAAAAAATGTTGAAACATTTTCAAGTGATTCAATATCTAAAGAGATTTCTGGCGCAATAAGTGTTTCTGCTGAAATACCCTGAACAATTAAAATATCGCCACGGTAAAAAACTGGCTCCATGCTCCCTGAAAGAACAACTGTTGCAGGATAATTTGTGGAAAGCAAAAAACCGAACAAGGAATAAAATGCAAACGCAAAGATGAATGCTGAAATAACATAGATAATATTTGTAATTGTTTTATTCTCGCTAGGATTTATTTTTGGGAGTATAAAAATATCAACATAGGTAAATGGGTCAAGCCATCGCAAAAATGCAAGCCTCTGCTTCAATGATTTGATTTTGGGTTCTTGTTTATTATCAGAAATACTTTTCCTCTGAATTTTAGGATTATTGTGTTTCGTCATTTTAAGGCCTTGTGCTTTCACCCAAGGTAAGGCCTGAAGCAATAATATGTGCTAGCCTTACTGGCTCAGGGATGTTAGATGTATATGTAAAAGCACCTATTATATGTTGCGCTTGCTTATCGTCCAGGCCTATCTTTTGGTAATATATTTTTTTGTATGAATATAATTTTCCTGCTTTTTTAATTAAATCAATTCTTTTATCAAAATCAGCAAATCTGGTTAATGCTAAATTTATTTTATGCAAATCTGGCTTCTTCTTTAGGATAACTATGATTGGAATCTTTAATTTAGAATAAAGTTCCTGCAAATCAACAATATTAAAGCCTGCAAAATTCAGGCCTGAAAGGAAGATGTACCTTACTTGGTCAGAAAATTTTGATTTTTTCACCATATTTGCTATCAAATCAGCTGCATCCAATGCATCTATTTCTATATCTTTTGATAAAATGCCTTCTACCTGAGAATCAGAACGGCAGATTATGCCTATTAATTTCGTAGTTTTAGATTTACCTTTTTCAAAATAGCCATCATCTATTGCAATAGCCCGAATCTTGCTAGGCATAACATCAAATAAATAAGTAAAAAGGGATTACTTCAAGGATTTTACTGCATCCTCAAAGCTGTCTAACTCCTTTGTTACATCCTTACATGTTTCAAGCAGCACTTTCTTTGGGTCTGCTTTTTTTGTTTTTAAAATAAATAATGAATCGTCATCTGTTGGATGTTCCAACCTATAGGATACAAATTCCACATCTGAATTCGAAAGCAGTTCTGTCTTGAGCAATTGAGGCAATGTGTGCCTTTCCCCAAGCATCCTGAATTCGAGCACATTTTTATCGTGATTCAAAACCTGTATTTTCAAAATAACACCTCTCTTTTTTATTAATCAAAGCATAAGAATAATTACTTTACTGCATATTCGCTGCTTAACTTTCTTAGCTCAACACTCCCGCAATTTAAGCATTGTAATTTTTCGTGGCTTAAGTGCATTGCTGACCTGCATTTTGAACAAAATGCTTTTACTACCCCTAAATTAGGGTCGTTTGTCCTTAGTTGTATGCCAAACGGCTTAATTTCGGTGACAACTGCTTGCACAATATCGCCTATTTTAAAATGCTGCTTTAATGATTCAATGTAAGAAGTGCTTACATTTGAAACCTTAAGGAATGCGCTTCCTGATGACAATACTAATTTTGTTTTTCCATCATGGGCTTCTGCCATCCTTATTGAAACAACATTGTCCCTTACAAAGGCAACTGTCCCAGTTATGACTGCGCCAACCTTCAACTTTTCTATATCCCTAGCTTTTTTAACATTTACCAAGCGGTTTTTCTCATCAACATCTAAAGTTCCCAATGTTGTGGAATATATCCTGCCGTCTGCATTTACTGTATTCTTCCCTTCTAGGAATTCCTCCTCATATGCAATGAATTCCCCTGGGATTACAATGTCTTTATCCATTAATTCACCTTTTGATATAAAAAATACTATAAATTATAGCAAAAGACTTTAATTTTGAGACTTTTATTGTCTTTTGCTAGATAGTAAAGGATTATATTATAGCCAAATAGTTATGTCCTTTACTATAGGCCAAAAAATACCAATTTTCCTCAGTTATGCTCCAATATAACAAAATATTTCCATAGAAAGTAATAAATATATAGGGTTTGCCCTAGCTAATATCTATGGTAGTCGAAAACTTATTGTCAACAAGGTCATTAAGGAGGCACGCAATCCTAATGACAATATTCTCATTTATAATAAGCTCGGTTGCCTTATGGACTGCATATTTCACTTTCCCTTCGCACACAAGCATTTTGGCAATAGCATTTATCGCAATTGGCATGGTCCCAATATTTTACAAAATATTTGTTGAAGCAGAGCATATACAGGAACGCCTGGAAAATAAATTAGTGATACACCGCTATCTTATTGCAATATATGTTTTCCTCTCTTTGGGGACAATTTTGAGTTTTATTGCGTGGTATGCAATATTGCCTGACCAAAGCACAACTGTTTGCATTACTAAAGACATGTGCATTAATGATATTTCAAAAGAATTATTCTTTTCAGAGCAAATGAAAACATTAAAGGGAATTGAAAGCCTAAGGGCAAAATTAACCGGAGATGTTACTGCATTCGCAAGTTGTGGGGCAAGTTCAGGATGCTGGTTTGACACTATTTTTGTCAATAACCTTACAGTCATGGTTTTTGCAATACTGTTCTCAGTATTATATGGTTCAGGGGCTATTTTCCTGATAAGCTGGAATTCCTCGGTTGTTGCAATAGCTATTGCCGAACGCTTAAATACTGTGCAGCACTTTGCATTTTTAGGGTTTTTACCACATGGCATTCCTGAATTTATAGGATATTTTAGCGCTGCAATTGCTGGCGGATTATTTTCTGCAATGATAGTAAGGCACAGGATGAAAAAAATTGTTGCTGTTCATATGATTGTTGAAGTATTAATATTCGCCTTGCTTGCTTTCATAAGCATACTTGTCGGGGCAATCATTGAAGCCAACATAATTATAGGAAATCAGGAAATTCCAACATATCTTTCTGCGGCATATATTATTGGGATAGTGTTATTCATAATAGGCATCAGGAAAAAGGAATCCTACCATTACGAGCCAAAACCGAAGTTCGAATTATAATAAGCAGTTACTCTATAGATTTGAAGTGAAGCTCCACAGGCTAAAGCCTGTGGCTTCTCATATTCACAATAGGCTTTAGGCGGAAGCCTATGCAAGAAAAAATAACAAACAGGTGCGCTCCTCCGCACCATAAATGGTGCGGCTTCCGCGCACCTGTGGAGCTTCAGTGATTATTTAGCGGCAATGAAACAAATCTTTTGAAATTTGGCAATTATTTTTCTTCAATGTCTATCTCTTTTTTCTTTTCTTCTATCTTGGCCTTTTTAACAGCATCTTCCACATACCCCTGAAGCATCTTCTTGTATGGTTCGGCATTTTTCATCAGATTATTTAAATTAGGGGAATCTGAAGAAGAAATATTGGAACTTAAAGAATGGACTATCTTGCTGATTTCAAGTGGGAAAATTAATTTTGTGCTTTTACCGCGGGCCATTTCCTCCAATGCTTTAATGTAATAATAATTTAGGGTATCTTGTGAGAGGCTTTTTGTTGCCTCGCTTACTGCATTAATCTCTTCTGCCTGCGCTTTGGCCCTTTCCATCCTTGCAAGCTTTTCCTGCACTGCTGCCTTTTCATCGTGCATAGCCTCAATTATCTTTCTTGGAATCTGCACTTCCTTTATTTCAACATCAACAACATCTAGGCCCCAGCCTTCAATCAGCAATTTCAACTCATGGGCCAATTCTTCATTAAGGCTGTTTATGTTGGCAATTACGTCGGATAAAAGCATATTTCCAATCTTATTCCTCAATGCAGCCATGATGAAATTCTGTGCTGCTAAATTATAATCCTCAACCTCAATAACTGATTTTATTATTGACTGTGGGTCTTTTTTAATTCTCAAATAAAGTATGGCATCAATCCTTACTTCGATTGAATCCTTTGTAATCACATCTTGCTTTGGAACATCCGTAGTTTTAGTTCTTAAATCAACTTTAGTAAAAGACTCTACTGGCGGAAGAATAAAAATCCAGCCAGGGCCTCCAACCCTATTTACCTTGCCAAACCTGAAAACAATTGCACGTTCATAATCCTTAAGTGTTATTAGGAAATCAAATCTCCAGATAGCTATTAAAAACAATGAAAGAAGGGCAAGCCATGGCCATTGTTCAATCAAATCTTTATAGAAAAACAATCCTATTACGAAAAAAAGCAGCATGGCTATCAGAATTAATAAAAAAATGCCCTGCTTTTGCTTTTTTTCAGAACTCAAAAAAACACCTTTACCTAAAATGGCTTATTTTTACTATGTACACATAAAACAAATATGTTATATATTTGATAAATGTTGGCATTATGCTGCTTGGCATCACTTGATAAATATTGCAATGCCTAATACTATAATATTGTACTGAGTAAATTTATATATATAAGTTGCCCTAAAATAGATAGTAATAGGAGAATTACGCTAAGTAACATGATTTGATGGTTATGGCTTCTGAAGATAAGGAATATATATTTGTCGTATGCGTTGACAGAGACAATGATATTGGAAGGAAGGCAGGCGTAGAAGGGCCTATCCTTGGAAGGGAAAATAACCTAAATGCCGCAAATAAATTAATCTTGGCCGACCCTGGTGAAGCTGATGCTAATTCAATGTTTGCCGCAGTAAAAAAATTTGATGAGGTAAAGGAGCACTACAAGCATGTTGAAATTGTGACATTAACAGGCATAGGAAAATCCGGGTTTGTTTCTGACAAAAGGATTAATGAACAGTTAGACATGATTGCTGAAAAATACAAGATCAATGGGTTTGTTTTGATAACTGATGGTGCTGAGGATGACCAGATAATCCCCATATTGCAAAGCAGGGCAAAGATAATTTCTAAAGAGCTTGTTATTGTAAAGCAGGCAAAAGAAGTTGAATCATTATACTTTACCATAAAGGAAACATTAAGCGATCCTTATTTTGCAAGGGTAATATTTGGAATACCTGGTGCAATACTTTTGATATATGCAATTACTTTGGTTTTGGGTGCACAGGCATTATTTATACAAGGTATTTCATTTGTTATTGGTGCTTACTTACTAATTAAAGGTTTTGGAATTGAAATAATGCTAAGTAGGTTTACAAAAAATATCAAAACATCAATATCTGCTGAACGTGTTTCATTCCCGTTTTATATCGGAAGCATTTTCATATTTATATTTGGGATTTATTCTGCAGCCACAAACATACCTTTCACAGGCGATGTCTTGAAGAATGGGGTTAAAGCCTTGCAGGGCAGCTACTTGTTTTTTGTGCTTGCAATCATTTGCATAATACTCGCAAAATCCTTGGATATGATTCACTTCAAGAAAGCATTTTACCTAAGAAAATATATTTTATATTTTGTCTCAACAGTTTTAGGCTGGCTGATTATTGATTCCGCCACCTTGGTTTTCCTTGGAATTGGTGATTTAAATTTCTTCCTTTTGACAATATTAATCTCGTTTGTAATATTGTTCATTGCATTCAGGGCAACTGAAAGCGTTGATATAAGAAGGAGGATAAGCCCGATTATAGTAAACCTGCCGGTTTACACAATAAATGACAATTTCAAAGGCAAAGTGATTGCAATTGACAAAAAAAAGAATGTAATCATTATTGAAACCGCTGAAAAGAATCTGAATGTGAAGGAAGGGGATTTCTTCTTCAAGAGCGGCCGCATATATTTAACTGCTTAGGGCAATTTCCTAATTAATGGCAAGCACGGCACACGCCATTTAATAAGCTATATTTTCTAAAAACGAGAACCTTATTAAGCAGCTGATTTTGCAATTGGCAAATTAATTGCTGCGATTGAAATTATTTTGTTCAATGATTTAATCAGCTTGTTTTTGTTTGCACCTTTTACAAAGGCAATATCCAAAACTTCGGTAAGAGAGGATACTGGGATTATTCTTATTTTATCTAATTCTTTCTTTGGCAAAACAATATCCTGCATATTTGATTTTGGAATTATCACTTCAGAAAAACCTGCTTGTATTGCTGCCTGAATCTTTGATGTAATGCCACCAACAGGCAAAACTTCTCCTCGCACAGACAATGAACCGGTCATTGCCAAATCCTGCTTTACTGGAATGCTTTCCAAAGCGGAAATAATTGCAGTGGCAACAGAAACTGATGCTGAGTCTCCTTCCACTCCTTCATAGGTTTGCAAAAACTGAATGTGCAAATCATTCTTTGTAATATCTTTCCCACTTAATTTTTTAATTATCGCAGAAACATTTTGCACTGCTTCCTTTGCTATTTCCCCCAATTTTCCTGTTGCAATTATTTTCCCTTCAGACTGTGAGGCTGCTGGCGTGATTTCTGCTTCTAATGGCAAAATCAATCCTGCAGATCCATCCCCAGTAACTGCCAAACCATTTACCCTGCCAATTGCACTTCCCTTACTCAAATAAACATTATATTCTTTCTTTGTCTCAATCATCTTGTCAACCATTTGCTGCTCCAGGGTTTTTGCTGAAATCCTTGCTTCAAAAAGATCTTCCTTTTGGACAACAGAATGCTTTTTTTTAATTGCAATATCCCCTGCTGCCCTCAACAATCCGCCCAAATCCCTTAACTGCAGGGTTAAGCGGTTCTTCCTGTTTGCTCTTCTGCGCGCATCTAAAATTAATTCATCAACAGCTTCCTTAGAAAAATGCGGAATCTTCCCATCCTTTTTCACTTCCTGTGCAACAAACTGAATTAATTTATGAATATTTTCTTCGGTATCAGGAACATCATAATTCATATAAATTTCATACCCATAGCCGCGGATCCTCGAACGCAAAGCAGGATGCACCTTTTCCAAATCCTGGTAATTTCCTGCTGCAACAAGAACAAAATCGCAATTATGAACGATTACTGAATTAGCTATGTATGTCCCATCTGCTGTTTTTAAATTATAAACATTACCAATAAACGGTTCTTCGCTTACCGTAATGACCTTTTTAAATGATTTATTAAACATTAGCAGCACCCCAATAATTATTTTTCCAGTAAAGAACTGTCTGGTAGGGCATCATAAGTTTTTTAGCGATTTGTTTCGAAATAAATCCTTTTTCAAGTAAAAAGAAAACTCTTTTCATATCTTCTTCTGAATATTTTTTATATGTTGGTTCGATATTTTTCAAGATTGTATTTTTAGAAATGCCAGTAATGGCCTCTAATTGTCTGATTGTTTTGCCTTTACTTCTCAAATGCAAGGATTGTTTCATTAAATTTTCAAAATTCTTCTTATTTTCTAAAAATATTTTTCCTTTTGCATTGTGTTCACCAATAAACTTGCCCTTTGTTGTAGCATAATAGGCATTAACTGCCTCGCTAAATTTCAACATATTTCCATACAAACCCCTTATTTTGAATAAATAAGTTGCTGCTAATTCTCTGTTTTGAGATATGGATTTAAAATATTCTTTACCTTTGATAATCTCAGAAACTTTGACGCCATTTTTAATCAAATAACTTCTAATCTCATTCAAAAAAGAAACATGCTCTTTCTCTATGTTTTGTAATTTAGCCATAACAAAAGTTGGCGTATCTTGACTACTTCTGATTTTACCATATAGTTCACAGAAGATTAAGGAAGAAAAGAATTCCTTCTCAAAATTCTTATTAAGATAAACCCAATTTGGAACAGCAAAAGCTTGCATAACCTTATCGCCTTTTGGAACCCCTAGTATGTTGAAAAACCTCGCAACAAAGGCATTATTGAGAGATAGCTCTAAACCTGCACCACTACTTGTTTGGGTTTTTCTTATTTTTATATTATTAGAGATAGATTCTCCAAACACAGTAATTAAATCTTTGCTGAAATCAGACAAATCATGCTGACTGTTGAAATCAGTACAAAAATAAATTTTCTTCATCTCTTTTGATATTCCCCCATCACCAAATAAAGCACCACACAACTTAGCAATAACAGATAAACGAGGATCATCCAGTGCAAGATTCAGCAAATTTTTTGCTTCGAACCAATTAACACAGTGCAAAGCCATAGGTACACCATTATTCTTCCAATTAGCCACTACTTTATGATCAACCCCTAGCTGCTTTGCAACAGCATAATTGGATTTATTTGATTGTAAAAAAAATTTTTTCCATTTTAAATATGTTAATGCCATTCTCTGGTTATTCAAAGAATAGGTTGTTATACTACTGTTGAGATTGACAATTGAATCCACTGTTTCAACCAAGGTATTTTCCTTAATTTCATTGGCTTTCACAAAACTATCTTCTGTTTTAATTGGGTGTTCTGGCGTAGTTAATATCTCAGTCCCATCATCGAAGGTCAAACGAATAAGTTTTCCATTAAATGATTTCCGGTAAACTCTTTGTAGTTCAGATAGGCCTAATTTATCATTTGCAACAAAAACAAAAAATTTATCCTTTGGCAGGTTTAGGGTTTCTACACCATTGCTTATTTCAACAGAATCTGAAAAACTAGTCATCAAAGAATCAACAAAATAACCAATGGGCTTTTCCCCATTTTCTGTAAGAATCTTTGTTTTGGGGGTAAAACAAGGCACTGCCTCGGTTCTTACCATGCTACCAGATGACATTTCACTTTGCCCTGTAATTGAATATTTCTTTTCCTGCATTGCTGTTAAAAGTTCCTGCTGGCTTTTTGGGGTTAATGCAGAAAGTTCATCAATAAACAAAACACCTTTGTTTGCTTTGTGGATTAATCCTACTTCTACTCGCAAATGCGCTGGGGTTCCAAGGCCGCCTGAATTGCACACAAGGACATCTTCAACAAACAGGTTGCCTGTATCTGTTGTAACGTTGTAAACATGACCTTTGAATTTTCTTTTAGTTTTTGAAGAAATCCTTGCATTCTTTGTTTTCAACTGCATATAAAATAAATAAAAGAAAAAAGGGTTAAATAGGTATTGTTTTTCAAAACTCAATCTGGTCAGCGTCACCAGCGACAAGTTTTCCCTTGCGGGTTTTTGGATCAATCACAACAAAGAAACTTCTCTCAGTTTCCTCCCTCAAAGAAGAATGTTCCCCGTGCCTTGCTTCGCTACTTATTTTAATGCCCGCTTTCAATAATTTTTGATAATATTTTTCAAACTGTGTCATTAATTCTAGGGCATTTGAAACTTTAGCATGATTGAATTTATGGAATTCTTCAACCTTGTTTCTCCCCCCCCCACTTAAATCCTCAACCAAAAGAATTCCATTAGCCTGTGCAGGGTCAATAGGCACTAGCTTAGAAAAAACAGTTGGGATCCTTAAAGAGGCAATTCTTCTGAACCGTGCATGTTCAACCTTAAAATCATAAAGTGCTGCTAACTCTAAAAAATAATGGTTATCAAACGATTCTGCAGATTTGAAATCAGGCATAAAGAGGGATTTATACCTGTGAGTCTCACCAAAAATAACGTGCCTTTTATGGGCTTCAACAAAATTGTCTGGCATTCTGCAAACCTTAAAAGCAAAGCAACCGCTCTTGCCTGTTTTAGGGTCAACCAATGTACCTAATGAGATGGTTAATCTTCCTTTGCCCGCCCCAATAATTCGTGAATCGGATTTAAGAATATATTCACGATCATGTGGGAAAATTCCTACAAATGTCCTCCTGATATTTGCATCAGTAAGTGCCCTTCGTTTAGCAGCTTCTTTTGCAATCCTTCTCCTCGGCCTGCTTGATTTAATCCTATGCCTTTCTCCTCTTGAAAGCTGTGAAAGGTTAATTCTTCTTCTGCTTAGCATAATGACAACATAAAATAAACAAAATTTAAAGTAATTGGGTTTGCTTTTTTTCTTCTGTGCTCAAGAGCTATTTCAATTACACTACCTATTCCTTCCTCCTTACGCTTATTATTAAAGATATTAAATTGATTTTTGCAATTTTGTAGAACAAAAATAATGCCTAGGTGGGTGGATTATGCTGAATGCAGAACTCAACTTCCTTTTGAAGTTTTTCTTTCTTTGCTGCTGAATAACACAAAGGGAAGATTTTGTTGAAAAATAAGGCATTGCCCATATTGGTCCTGAAAAATATTCTATATCCGTGAGTATGATGGCCATCTTTCCGCGGTTCATTACGATATTTATCTTTCTTAACTATGGCTGTACACTTAATGCCAATTTTCTTTGAGTAGTGCTTAATTGCATTCATAAAAGCCAGATGGCTTTGCTCAAGAAACTCTGCCTTTGAAAGGCTCAAACTAAAATTCTTGAAATAGTCGGTGATATATTTAGTTTTAACAAACCTTGGAATAGCGATTTCACTAGAAAATAATCCATCAAAGAATGCTCTATATGATCTGCCTTTTAGCTCAGAAAAATATTTAGGTAAAGAGTAATCAGTAACAATTTTACTTCCGACAGGGGCACCAAGTGCAGCAAAAAATCTTACAACAGCACGGTCATAACAGCGAATATTGTAAGAATGTCCGTATTCTCCTCCCTCAACAATTTGAGTCTTTCCTTGAGCAAATGGAAAAATCCTGAGCAAATCAGAGTGCCATAAATCAACATCCCTTTTATCTGAAGAAATGAAAGCAACAGTATTGAAGCGAATATCAATACCCCCATCACCAAAAAGAGTTCCAAGAATGTTGAAGATTATTTCTGCATCCTTGTGATTTTCATTGAAAGGAAGCAAGCCTACTTCTTTTAATTTTTGAGTTACTTTCAAAGGCAAAGGAATTGCTCTTTTCGCCCCTTTTGTGTGCCACCATCTCACCTGCCCTTGCTTTATACTAAGAAATTTAGCGCATTTTTTGTAACCGAAAGAAGGGTTTTCCTGCATCAATTTTTGATATTCAAAATATTTCTGGCAAGAAAATTGCTCTGCCTTAGAATAAGTATTTATTATATCTTCCTCAGAAACAAGGATTTTTGGTTCCATAATAGAAGCCTGTATTTCAGGCTTATAATTATTTTGAGAGTAGATTTCCGGTGATTGATTATCTGAAAAAATCATTTGAGCCACCTCCGAACAAAGAATTTTTTCTTGGACGGCTTTGCTGCTTTTGGAGACATTAAACCTTTAGCGCCAGCGACCTGCCAAAGGCAGGGAAAGGTTTAAGTCGAGAAAAGCAGAGTCCTAAGAAAAAATTCAATAAGGAGGTGGCGATTATTTCAAAGAATATAATTAGTAGGAAATTGGAGGAATAAGAAATTGCGGCTAACTAAATCTAGCAGATGCTTTTTGGTGAGGAAAGATTGAATAGTAAATCTTTTTCTGAAATTTTTTCTGCAATTTTGTTACCCTTCTTTGTAATAACTTTATGTTCAGGAGTGAGTGTGATTTTCTTTTCTCCAACCGAAAGTTCAATAACTTCGCCCTCATAAGGCCTTCTGTTTAAGGAGTAAATCCTTGACTTAACTACTTTGCCCTCTTTCATGCCCCAAACATAAACATTTTCATTTTTGGGCAATACAATTGCTTCGTAACCTTTCTCATGTTTCTCAATTAAGTCAGGATGTTTCTTTACTATTCTATTCCAAAGTTTTTCATAAGAAATTTCCTTCCAAATACCATTTAAGCAAACAACCAATGAATCTTCGTCAATTGACGACTGGAGCGGATCATGCCTCACGTCCCCAAGCAATGCCCCAGCCCTTGCACCAGTCCCTTCTGCAAACGGGGCAATTTTTTTTCCTGAATTATCAACCAGAACCTTTGGCACAGAAACCTTATTCCTTGTTCTTAACTGAGAACTTAATGCAAATCCAACAATTAAAAATCCCCCTAATAATAAAGTGCCTGTGTACACTATATCTGAAATCATTTTCAATGACCAGATAATATAGGAAAGCAAAAACCAGCCTAAAGGGAAAATCATTGAAATCATTCTCAGATTTCCTTCTTCCTTCTGCGCTTCCAATTGTGCTTGCTCCACAATTTTTTTTCCTTCACCTGCTTTTGCTGTTTTTACAATAGGATTCTGCGGATCAACATTATTTTCGTAAACAATTACATCCTCAAGCTGCTCAGCAGGCATCAATTCAGCCATTGCCTGCGCTAACATTGATTTTCCAGTTCCAGGCAAACCGACAAGCAGCACATTTCTTTTCTGCGAGGCAGCTTTTCTAATAAGCTCGACAGAATTCTCCTGCCCAATTACCTGGTCAACAAGCTTTTCCGGCACAGGAATTTCTGCTGTTGTTTTGTATTCCTCAAAAATATTTGATGGCATAATTATTCTCTAAAGCAATATATAATTAATTATATAAAATACAAGTAAATCAAAATAAATATAAACCTATTAATACAAAAACAAAACTCAATCAGCTTAATGTGCATTTCTGGGCACATTCTGAAATAATTAAAGGCTCTTTACTGTTTGATACGCAATTGTTTATACAATCCATGCAAATTTCATATTTTTCATCAACCGCTACTTTACAATCATTACCTATCTTTTCACAGGAGAAATATTTTGCGCAGCCATCAGTTAATTGAAATTCCATTGTGCAATAAACTGGCTCGATTTGTTTTGTGCATGTTGCTGATTTTGGGTGGCAGCCGGAAGAACAATAAAATTCTTTGGATTCTTCATTTGAAATACAACCAGTAAAAGCAATCAAAATAGCTAAAAGAAATAAAATTAAGAATAAACTACGCATAGGCCCTCAATTTTTCCAATTAACTAATTAGGAAAGAGATAAAAGTATTATAAATAATTGTCCCCATATTGTTTGCTATGGAGCCATTGGAAATAACAATATTGGGGACATCATGTTCCTCACCGACAGCTGAAAGGAATCTTTCTTCAACTATTGTGAAGTATAGGGGTGAAAACCTTCTTTTTGATTGTGCTGAGGGAACGCAAAGGCAGATAATGAAATCCAATTTAAGTTACATGGCAATAAATCACATATTCTTAAGCCATTTCCATGCAGACCATATTTTGGGATTGCCTGGATTGCTGGCAACCATGAATATGTATGAAAGGGACTTGGAATTGAACATTTATGGGTCTAAGGGCATAAAACAAATTGTAGAAAAGATTTCACCAATGCCTTTGGAAAATTTATGCTTTAAGGTAAATTGCATTGAACTGAAAAATGGAATTGTTTTGAAAGGGGATAATTTTATCGTAAAGGCATTTGAATTAAAACACAGGGGCAAATGCTTTGGATTTTTCTTCAAAGAGAATGATAAGAAAGGGGAATTTCAAAGGGAGAAGGCAATTTCTTTGGGGATTCCAATTGGCCCAATGTTTTCACAGTTGCAGAAAGGGAAAAATATTGAGTTGAATGGGAAAAAAATTACGCCAGAAATGGTAATGGATTATGATAAAGGGAGAAAGGGAAGAACGGTTGCAATAATTGTGGATACAATGCTTGATTTGAAGAATGCAAAGTTAATACAAGATGCAGATTTGCTGATTCATGAAGCTGTTTTCACTGAGGATTTAAGGAAAAGGGCTTTTGAAACAAAACATTCAACTGCAAAGGATGCAGCAATGCTTGCAAAAAAGGCAAATGCAAAGAGATTATTGTTCACGCATATTTCTTCAAGATATTCTGACGCTTCTGTTCTGGAAAAAGAAGCAAAGGAAATATTTGAAAATGTGCAGGCTGCTCGCGATTTGATGAAGATTAATTTGGGATAAATGTGCTGCAAAAAATGCATGAATTTCTAATTTACATGCCCATGCTTGTCCTTGATTCTATCCTATCAAAAAACATAAATGTAAGGTAAATTGAAATCATCGCTAAAATATAAATTTCAAAAATTACTGAAATGCCAATGGCTAGCAAAAATCCAGTAATAGATTTCTTGGCATTCAAAGCGGTTAGGAAAAAAACCAGAACAAAAAATGCTGCAATCATTCTCTCACCTTTTTAGGATAAAGTATTGCGTGATGCCTTTGTAGATGGGTCATTGGATTGAATTTGTAACGGAATTCGAGAAGATTTTCGAATTCAGCCCCGCCAAAATTTGCAAATTCAAAACCTGCAGCATAGGCTCTTGCTAGTGAATAGTATAATAGGGTTTCAGATAATCCTTTATGGCTGTTTTTGCAAAAGTTGGAATAAACTCCGACACATTTATCAGATATTTTTGAAAGCAGAGCAAAGCCTGCTGGCTGGTTATTTGCATAAAGGATATTTGCAAAATAATGCTGGCCATTTTTCCCGGCTGGAAGCTCGGAAATGTATTTCCTGTGCAGATCAACTGAATGCAAATAAATTGGATCATTTTGCAAATGTTTAGGGTATCTTTCCTTTATGGAATTAACCCAATAATTCAGTACATTATTTGCATCAGAAAGATGATTGCTTAAATCATATTCCTTAATCTCAAAACCCACTTTTTTGCTGAAATGATTCAAATGATACCTTAATGATTTATAGTCTTCGCCTTTCTTATCCATCAAGGGCCTTAATTGAATCACTGTTTCAGGAAAAGAATCATCATCATAATTGTAAAAGTTATTCCAGCAATCACCTTTTTGGTAGTCTGAAAATCCATTCTTCCTGAAAAAATCAAATTGCTTGTCTGAAAGATTCTTTAGGATTACTTTTTCATTTGAAAGCTTATGAAGTTTATTTGCCAACAGGATTGTTTTCTCTAAAGCAGCTTTGCCCAAAGCTTTTGTGATGACAAATGGCAGTTTATTTGGCTCTTTTAGGGTAAATGCAATTAACGTATCCCCATCAAAGTACTTGTAACCTTTGAAAAAAGTGGATTGGACAATATAAGGCCAGGAATTTCCGTAGTCCAAGGTTTCTTTATTTTGACTGAAAAAATCATTGAATAATACTTCATCATTTCTTTCAATATGTGAGATATTTGGCAAGGCAAGTATGCCATTTTCCAATTCATTGAATATGCTGTTCATATCTAATATGCTTGCTTGCTGGATTAATGTCCTTGTTGTCGATAAAAAGACAACAGTTAAAAACAATTTGTTTTATAAGTAAGGATATGGACAAGAAAATTCTGCAGGAAGTTGGATTAAGCCAGAAAGAAATAGAAATTTATCTTACCTTATTGAGGGCAGAAAATCTAACTGCAAGCAAGATTGCCGAAAAAACAGGGATATACAGGCCTAATGTATATGATAACCTAGAAAGCCTGATTGAGAAAGGGCTTGTCAGCTTTGTAATAAGTGACAGAGTAAAGCACTTCAGGGCAGAAAAACCTGAAAAATTAGAGGAGTATCTGCTTGAAAAGCATGAAACCCTGCATAAAATAATCCCTGAATTAAATCAGATGATTGCACAAAAAACTGATGAAACAAGTGTTACTGTGCACAGGGGAAAACATGTCTTAAGGACAGTACTTACAAATAATTTAAATTTATTAAAAAAACATGGCGGCATACATTATGCTATGAATGTAGATGATGCAAGATATGTGGAAAATGAACCTATTTATTTCCACCAATTTATAAAATTAATTGAAGAAAGCGGAATAAATGAGAGAATGATTTCCCCATTAGGATCAAAATTCTTTGCCGGTGGCAAAACATCCGAATACAAATTTATACCTGAAGAATTCTTTAGCCCTATTTCAACACACATGGCATATGACACTGTTTCCATAATCACCTGGAGCCATCCCTTGTACGCGGTAGTTATAAAAAATAAAGAAGTTGCAAATTCATATACTAAGCATTTCAATCTTTTATGGAAGATTGCAAAGAAAGGGCAGTGGAGAAGGTATTTGCCTAAGAAAAAGTGATTTTTATGGAGGCATTGATTCTTGCTGCAGGCTTGGGGAAAAGAATGAAATTATTGGAGAAAATGCCCAAAAGCTTGGTTGTTGCATTTTTTGTTTTATTATAATTATCCTTTTTGATAATTTTGTTGAAACAAAATATTAATAAACCTATACTGAGCATAGTATTATGTGCAGGCAATAAGCTTTCTTGATAAACTTCACGCCCTTGGTTTACTAGTATTTACAGTGGTTGATGCAGAGCAGGTGCTGGATAAATCCAGGCAATATGTGCGCCTTTATCTCCATCGCCTTGAAAAACGCAAGCTTATTTTTCGCATTGAAAAAAACAAATATGCACTCAAGGGCATTAATCCATTAACCATAGTTACTAAACTGTCAAAACCTTCATACATTTCGTTTCTTTTTGCATTATACACACATCATTTAACTACTCAAATCCCCATCAAAATTCAAGTTGTTTCTGTTGTCTCCAAAAAACCTCTTGCCTTTGAAAATTATGACTTTGAGTTCATAAAATTCCCTGCAAGCAGGATTTTTGGCTATTATAAATATCGCTTTGGGGAAGGTTATGCCTTTTTAGCTGATAAAGAAAAAACAGTTATTGACTGCCTTTACCTACAAAAAGGCGTAGCTGTTAGCGACATCAACAATGCTCTTTCTTCTTGTGATGCAAAGAAGCTTAGGGGGTATGCAAAGAGAATGGATTCTACAGTTTTAATTCAACGCCTTGGGTATTTGCTTGAATTGAATAAAATAAAAAATCCGGTTTCTTTCAATAAACTAATCAGCAAAAACTATGTGCTACTTAATCCTTTGCTTCCAAAAAAAGGGATGAAGAATTCCAAATGGAGGATTATTGCCAACGAGGTGCTTGAATGATAACCAAGGAAGATATTAAAGAATATTCGAAAACGCTTAGAATGAAACCATGGCAAATTGAAAAAGAATACTTTCAGCACATCATTCTTCAATTAATATATTCCCAGACCTCCGTGTTGCTCTTTAAGGGTGGAACCGCAATAAAGAAAGCTTACGGTCTCAAGAGATTTAGCGAAGACCTTGATTTTACCCGAATTGGGGAAGTCGATTTCAATGAATTACTTGAGAAGATAAGCAAAGAACTTTCAACAAAGTTTGAATGCCAGAATACTGTTAAAAAAATGAAAGTAAAGGAAGAAATCGGGATATCATTTAGGTTTGATATAATTGGACCTCTTACAGAATCTTCTGGATTTGGTCATTGTTATATTTATGTGGAAATAAGCAAACGAGAAACACCTAAAACCAGGGAAATTGTAAAGATTGATCCGGTTTATCAAGACCTTTCAGATTACACAGTTATTGTAATGTCAAGGGAAGAAATCCTCACAGAAAAAGTACGCACTATATTTACTAGAGATCGCCCACGCGATCTTTATGACCTTTGGTATTTGCTTTCTCATGGAGTAGGAATAAGAGTAGATTGGATAAACGAAAAAATGAGTTATTATCAGATAAAGTTCACAAAAGAAAAATTTTTTGATGCCTTGAAGAAATACGAAAAATTATGGGCTAAAATGCCTGAATTAATTACTGATGTGCCAGATTTTAAGGAAG
>JBBSVU010000006.1:138680-169095 GCA_038046645.1 archaeon | reverse complement strand
ATGAAAGCATTAATTCTTGCAGCTGGTTTGGGAAAACGGATGCGACCGTTAACTAATGAAATGCCAAAGGCAATGGTGCTTCTTAAGAACAAACCTTTACTTGAGCATGTACTGGAAGGGTGCGAAAAAGCAGGAATTGAAGAATGTGTTTTGGTTGTAGGCTATTTGAAAGAAAAGATTGTGGAAAGATTTGGAAGTGAATTCAAAGGAATGAAATTGCAGTATGTTGAACAGAAAGAAGCAAATGGAACTGCAAAGGCAATTCAGCTTAGTGAGAACTTCTTCGACGATGATTTTATTGTATGTTCCGCTGATGTAATTGTTCCGGAAAAATGCTTGGAAGAATTGATTGCAAAAAAGAAATTTGATGCTGTTCTGCTTGTGCGGGAAGAAAAAAATCCGGAAAGGTTTGGGGTAGTGGAAATTGATGAAAAAAGAAATGCAGTTTTGGGTTTGGAAGAAAAGCCTGAAAAACCTAAAAGCAATCTAGTGAATGCTGGTGTGTATAAATTCAATGAAAAGATTTTTGATACGATTGAAAAGACTGAAAAAAATGGATTGAGGAATGAATACGAAATTACTGATTCAATAAAAATTCTTTTGAAAGAAAAGAAAAAAATTGGCTTTGTAAAGTGTGAAGAAAAAATTTTAGATATTGGCTCTTTGGAAGATTTGGAAAAAGCAAATAAGAATGCTTAAATTACTACTTCATAGATAATTCTTTATGCCATCAATAAGAAGACATTCTACAAGTAAAAGAGTAAAAGCTTGGAGAGCAAAAAAAGGGATAGCTAGGAAGGCAAGGTTTCCAAAAGGAAAAAGAAAAGGAGAGATAATTTACAAAAATCCTAATGCAGTACCTGTTCCAAGGGAGATTGTAGAAAGAGGGCAAAGAAAGCCTTTTACTTTAGAGAATGTTGAATGGATTAGGGTATGGGATAACGTTTTCCTAGATCCTTTTGGGAGAAAACAAGCTAAGGGGGGATATGGAGCTATCTTTTGGGGGAAGATAAAGTTTAAGGGAAAAGCTTCTTCTGAAAGGATTGTGGTAAAACAATTTCATAAATTTGTTTCAGGCACATATTCGCAGCAAATGCCTGAAATAATTGCAAGGCTTAAAAGAAGCGGGGTACCCCACCCTAAAATGGCTTATTTTGAAATTTCAAAAGGGCATGAAGAAATAGAACGCTATATTGTAATGGAACCGTTCATAAAGGTTGGGGAGAGTGAGGATTTGTCAGGTCAAAGAAAAAAAGTGGTTTATACAAAATTCTTGCCATCTGATGAGTTTATCCATGACATGGATTTGCGCGATGAAAAAGAACAAGCAGTTTTCAGGGAAACTGCAGAACAATTAGTTTTATTAACAAAAGCAAAATTGGAATTAGGTGGTACTTATGATTATCGCAGATGGGGAAGAGTAGATGCTTTTAATGGAATTACCTTGCAGGATAGATCAGTAAAGGTTTTTGTACAGGATTTGGATATCTTATATCCAAGCCAAGAAAATGATGCAAAAATTTGGGAAAACTCTGCGCATAACTTACGGGTAGCAGTATGTGCTAAATACTCATTAAATCATCGATTTGCTACAGACATTCTGAATAAAGTTGCAAGAAGGCATAAGCTTCCTATGATTTAAAAATAATAAAGCAATTCATTTCTTGATAAAAATTATGCAGCATATTCTTCTTGCATTTCTGTCAGAACTGTAGATATATCTTCGCCAGCAGTTATTCTTACTTCAGCTTTTTCGACCAATTCCAACAAATGTCTTCTTCTTGAAAGGGCTTGCAATGCTTTAGCCTTTGCAGCTTGCATCGCTGCTGCATCTGATAATAGCCCAGCCATTTCATCCTGAATCAACCAGCCATTCATTGAATTCTTCAAAAATCTTTTTCTTAAATCTAAGAAATCCAAAGTTTCTTTTTTAGAGATAGTTTTAGCATTAACCTTTACTTCTATCGCAGGGGTTCTAGCTTCTAATTCTGCCAATAATAGTTGGGTTTCCTGAAATGATTTGGCTTGCAAACTACCTAATTCGGACCAACGTTTTGCAGGATTAACACTTTTCCTAGCTGCTTCTTGCCTTTTTCTTATTTTAGGCCTGTTCCTTGGCTTCATAAGGGCTAACCTCAATTAGGATAATATGTTTTTGGTTTTTTAAATAGAACTTTTTCAAAACTTAATTGTTTCCCCGACTTTCATAATTAGGGGTTTAGTAGGAATGATGCTTTTATCTATTTTTTCCTTGAATTCTAATGGCTGGGCTTTAATCATTTTGAATGTATTGTAATGCATAGGGATAGCATACTTGGGCTTCATCATTTTTACTGTACGGACAGCATCAACAACATCCATTGTCATATTTCCACCACCGATTGGGAGAAATGCAATATCCGCCTTAATGCTTTTTAAAGAATCCATTAATTGTGTATCGCCTGAATGGAATACTGTAAAATTTTCATCACCTACTGAATAGCCCATGGGGCAGAAAGAGGTTGGATGATGCACTGAAATTGGCTTAACGCTTAATCCCCTTAGCTTGAAAGTCTTATTCGGCTCAAGCTGAATCTTGAGGCTGGGGGATATTTTTAACTGATTCAGGATTTCTGATGAAGAACCAACTAAAGATTTGTTGTTTTTGGCTATATCTTCAATCGCCTGATGGTCAAAATGGTCAAAATGTTCATGGGTTACGAGAATAAGGTCAGTATCCTTAAGGTGTTTTTCTGAAACCGGGCATTTTATTAGCCTAGTGAAGTCCTTTGAGTTTGTTTCCAACTTAATGTAAGGGTCAATAAGCACAGTTACCTTAGGAAACTTTACCTTAAAGAATGAATGTCCCAAGTATTGGACCTCATACATACCTACACCCAATAAAATAGTAGGAGAATACGTTTATAAGCAAGCTGTATTGTGAAGCATTAATTTACTTCAGAAAAATCTTTTTCCCAAAAGAAATGATTAAAAAACTAGGAACACATATATACTTTGGTTATATGAATTTTTGGAAAATATTTCTTTTGCTTGCATTTGTTACTGCATTTTTCAACGGAATAAATGCTGTTCCTTATTACAATATTTCAATGCACCAGATTTTCATAAATATAAATGAAACAGGGAATGCAACAGTTACTGAAAAATTCGTGCTTAACTTTACTTCACAAAAACAATTGGATAATTTTAAGGTAAAGAAGGATGAATTAGGCGTAAGCCTAGATTCTTGGGCGAGTTTTGACCCAAAAATAAAAATTCATATAGGGACAAAAAAGGATATACTGCCGTTAAGTGGGTCTATTGCTTTTGTTGAGAATGAGAATAAATATTTGCAGATGGAATATGCATTGCAAGAGCCGATTGTTTCAAAAAAGGTGGAAACATCAAGATCAGTAGATTATGAATTGAAAAAAAACTACTTCAATAGCTTTCTGGAGAAGCCATTTTATAAAATTCCTGCAAACACTGAGATTTATTTTATGCTGCCATCAAAATCAACTGCTGAAAAAAAAGATATAAGCCCTGATGCTACACTCGGCTCTGATGAATCATATTTTATAATCAAATGGGAAGGTTTGAAAGAGATAAGTAATTTAAGCTTGAAATACACTTATTGGAAAGAAATAGCTCCGTCAGTAAGCATTTCCCTTGCATTCAAAAATTTTATGGATAATGTAAGTCAGGAAATTAAGATTATTCTAGCAGTCATATTAATTGCCATCCTCGGGGGTTTTTATGTAAAAAGGAAGCAGATAAATGAAAAGGTACAGACTTTTGTTGAAAGCAATTCAGCACTAGAATAACAATTCCCTAAAATATAACAATCCTAATTAATTTTGAAATATTACTTGTAGTTGAAATATGTAATTAACAATTTTATTCGTTTGAATAAAGCCATTTCTTGGGATTACAATTTCAAAAAAGCCCATTCCCAAAAGAAGAATATGAACATTATTACAAAGCCAACAACAGTAAAGATAGGGCCTGAAAAAAGAGGCGTGTTTACACCTAAAAAAACCCCTAGTATTATGTAAAATATTATTGTCAGGCTGATTGTATTTATTACAAAGCTTATTGCGCCCATACAGCCACCTTCCCACAAAAATTATTATTCACCATAACCATAACAATCCTTATTCCTCAAGTGGAATCCACCATCTTTAATATTGCCGGAATATAAATAACCATAAAAATAATCCCGGGGATAGAAAAAATATTTTCTGAAAATATATCAACGCCAAATATAGTTAGAGTAATTAGCATAAAGTATACTATGAAAATTGCCAATATTACTTTTCCGAGCATTTTACCACATATTTTAATTTTCAGATTAAAAATAAATTATAAATTATAACTAAAGCAAAAAATTCCAGTATTAATATTGGCACCAGTTTAGGCTGCAGTGATTTGACATCCTCTACTAAAATCATTAAAACAGCCCTTACAACATAATGCAAACTTAAAAATCCTCCGGTCAGGACAATCAAGCCGGTTACCCCATTAAATCCTGCAGTGCCCCACATATAGACTGTTAACATAAGAAAAAACATCAATTTGTCCCTTGCATTAAAGAAGGCAATTGCAGCAAATGCAAACAGGTAATGCAGGTTAGTCAGGATAAGCATAGCTACCCAACCCAAGTCAAATATTAAGAGATGGTAAAAAACATCCACTATCATATATACCCCATCGCATAGAAATTATACAAGGCCCATACAGTGAACGCTGCTATTTCATTAACCCAAAAAAGCTTTGGCGCTAATTTTGGATCATCCAGTATGAAGGTCAGTAATGCTACTTTTACAATATAATTTATTGCCAAAAATCCCCCGACTAATCCAACCCAGCCAAAAACATCTATCCAGCCTAAAACAGCCCATATTTCAAAAACAAGGATTACAAAACCGCGAAAGGCATTCTTGCCATCTGTGAAATAATACATCAGCAAAGCAAAACCAAAGAGGTAATGCAAATTATTCATGATTACATCAAAAATCCAGACAAAATTTAGGTTAAGCATATTGTATGCAAATTCAAGAAACATTACATATCAGCCTTTGGATTCAGTTTTATTATATAATATATTACTATTTGGCTGGCTATTTAAACTTAACTTGTTAACTGAAATCAGTAAATCATTTAAAAATAGCCTGCTTTTTCAGCTTAGAACCGCAGAAATCGCAGGTTTTAAGGCTTGGGTCATAAAAAGTGCGGGAACAGCCAGGGCAGATATTTTTGAAGCTTAAAACCTTATCAATCTTGCCCTGGATTGCCTGCGAGAATGGGATTTTTAATATTTTAAGGAAATTTTGGATTGAAAAATCATCAGTTATTACAGAAAAATCCTCTTTTTTTGATTGATATTGCAAAGATAAAGCAAGCAGTGAAAGGTCAGGCTTTGAAAGCTTGTTAAAACCATGTTGCCGCACTAAGATAGCGATCTGCTCCCGAAATTTTAATTCTGGCTCTTCAATTCTCAACAAATTCTTGTGCAGGGCATTTTCCGCAAGGAATTTTGCTTCAAAGGTTTTCCATTCATCCATTATCTCTGTCGTAGTAATGTATGAATTGCTTTCTTCAAACCTAAAATTAGGATCATTCAATAAAGCTGAAGCATCTAGCAGGAATTTCATTACATTACCTATGCAAAACAGCTAGATATATAATAAAAACATAATGATATAAATCATTCCAATATTTTGTTATACGATAGCATGGAACCCAATTTGAAGGAAATTGCCTCTGAACTAAGTGAAATAGAAAAGTCGGTGTTAAAGGCAATAGTAAATGAAAAAAGCCTTGGCATAACTGAGATCGCGAGATTTGGAAAATTAAACATTGATTCAGTAAGAAGAGCAATAAATTGGCTGCAGGAGAAAAAACTAATTGATGTTGAAGAAAAAATTACTGAGAAATTTGTTGTAACCGATAAGGCAGGTGATTTGCCTGAAAAAAAATTCCTTTCAGCACTTGAAGAATTAAATGGAAAAGCTTCTTTGAATGAAATCGGAAAAAAGGCAGGATTAAGCAGGGAAGAATTTAATGCTGCATTAGGGACAAATAAAAAATTATGTTATATTGGAATTATTTCTGGAAATGTTGAACTTAATGAAGTGGGAAAGGATGCTTTACAAAATGGCTTGTACACTGAAAAACTAATTGAAAAAGTAAAAAACAATCAAGCAAATGAAGATGAACTGCTTGAGTTAATAAAACGTGGCCTAGTAAAAAAAGATTTTGAAACGGAAATATCAGTAAAAATAAATGCTGATGGAATAAAAGTAAGCGAATTATCTTCTCAGGTAAAAGAAAGGGCATTTGTGCTTGAAACAAAGGTAAAGCCTATTTTTATCGGGAAAAGGCATCCGTATGCACGCTTCATAAATAAATTAAAGCACCATTTGTGCAATTTAGGTTTTAAAGAAATGCCTGAGCGCCTGATTACGCAGGAATTTTACAACTTTGATGTTTTATTCCAGCCGCAGAATCATTCTGCAAGGACATGGACTGATACTTATACTTTAAAAAATCCTTCAAAAGGGAATTTGCCTAGCAGAGAAATTGTTGAAAAGGTAAAGCATGCACACGAACATGGTGGAAACACAGGATCAACAGGCTGGGAATATGAATGGAGCGAAGATATTGCAGCAAAATTAATGCCTACAGCACACGGAACAAGTGCAGATGCTATCCAGATGATTAAGGGAGTGGAGAAACAGGCAAAATATTTTGTAATCAACAGATGCTATAGGCCGGATGTTTTAGATGCAACACATCTCGTAGAATTTAATCAACTGGATGGCTTTATTGTTGGTGATGATTTAAATTTTAGGAATCTTCTTTACATTTTAAAAGAATTAGCAGTAAAGGTTGCGGGTGCTGAAGAGGTAAAATTTTTGCCGGATTATTATCCGTTTACCGAACCTTCGGTACAGCTGTCTGCAAAACATCCGCAGTTAGGCTGGATTGAATTTGCAGGAGGAGGCATATTCAGGCCAGAATTTACAAAAACACTGGGCATTGAAAAGCCTGTGCTTGGCTGGGGCATGGGGATTGACAGGTTAGCTGCATTTAAGATGCAGATTAAGGATATCCGGCATTTATTTTCAGATGATTTAAACTGGCTGAGAAATTCAAAATTATTAAGGATGTAGTGAATAATTATGGTAACAATTGATGTAAGCAAAAAAGACCTTGAAAATCTTGTTGGGAAAAAATTCACAGGTGAAGAGCTGGAAAAAACATTGCTATTTGTTAAGGGAGAGATAGATGCAAGTGATTGTGACAAATTAAAGTTGGATATTAAAGATACTAACAGGCCTGACTTATGGAGTGTAGAAGGCATAGCAAGGGAATTGCGTGCAAGGATAGGCATGGAAAAAGGATTGCCAAAATTAAAAGCGCAAAAGGGCAAAACAAGGGTCATAGTAAAGGAAAGTGTAAAGGGAACAAGGCCTTATATTGTTGGAGCAGTAATAAGGAATGTCAGGATAACAGATGAATTCTTGGAGCAATTAATCCAATTGCAGGAAAAAGTAGGCATAAGCTATGGGAAGAAAAGGAAGGAAGTTGGCTTAGGGCTATATGATTTTGACAAGATAAAAGAACCTATTTATTATGTCGGCTTTAAACCCCGAGAGTTAAAATATCAGCCGTTAGAATTTGACAGGGAACTATTTTTGGATGATATCTTGGAATTGCACCAGAAAGGAAAGGAATATGGCCATTTGATTAAAGGCTATGAATACTACCCAATAGTAATTGACTCTGCAAATAATGTTTGCTCAATGCCGCCAATAATTAATTCTGAGTACACAGGAAAAGTAACTCAGGATACAAAAAATATTTTTATTGAATCTACTGGTTTTCAGAAAAAATATGTCAATACTGCATTGAATATAATGACTGCAGCATTCCTTGAAAGAGGCTGCATTGTTGAGCAGGTAAATATAATTGATGGGAAGGAAAAGTATTCAACACCAAATTATGCTGCAAAAAAGGCAAAGGTTAACCTTGATACAATAAGGAAAATTGTTGGGCTAAAAATAAGCAATGCTGAAATAAAAAAACTGCTTGAACGGTCAAGGTATAATGTAAAAGTAAAGGGAAATACAGCTTATGTTGAATATGCTTCATACAGGCAGGATATTTTGCATGAAATGGACATAATTGAAGATGTAATAATGTCTTTAGGCTATAATGAATTAGAATTAGACCCTATAAGAATGCATACATTTGGCGCATTAAGGGAAGATACAATTTTAGTAGAGGATATTGCAGAACTTTGTGTTGGGTTAGGGTTGCAGGAAATTTTGACATTTACATTAACCTCTCTGGAAAAACAAGTGAATAAGGTTGGATTGGAAAAAGAAAAGCTTGTGGAAATAGCTAATCCAATGTCAAGCGAATGGGCAGTTTTCAGGAAAAGCTTAATACCTGAAATTTTGGATTTTTTGGGGAAGAATAAAAATACTGAATACCCGCAAAATGTGTTTGAAATCGGAAAAGCCTTAAGCATTGATGAATCTTTAGAAACCAAGGTAAAAGAAATGCTGTGCTTGACAATAGTGCTGTGCGGCAAAAATGCTGAATTCAATGAATTGAAAAGATACTTAGATGCAATTGCAGAACATATGGGCTGGAAATATTCTGTGAAAAAGGTTGAGCACAATACTTTCAAGAAAGGGATGGTTGCTGCACTTGCTTTTGAAGATGGGAGAAAAGGCATCATTGGCGAATTAAACCAGAAGATTGCAAAGAACTTTGGGTTGGGGCAGGAGATTGCTATTTTAGAAATAGAATTGGCTTCAAACAAAAATTCTAATTACTGAAACGTTAGCTATAGCAATTTGGACAAATGTTATCATTTGCTATATTATCTAAAAAGCCTTGTTTGATTTTCATGCGCAGCGGGTTTTTCCATTTCAGCATGCTTTTCTGTTTTTTGCTTGTGTTCAGTTTCGGGAATTTTTGATTTCTTTAGCTCTGTTTTACCATATAACTTATGTGAACCTTTTTGAGTGTGCGAGATTAAAGCAACATGCCCTTTTGCTGAGGCATATTTTTCTTTTATGTTCATTTCTTTTAATTCCTTGGATTTTTCAAGAATATTCTGCACCTTTTTTGAATCGGATTTTGCTTCACATAAAAAGGCTATCTCATCCTCATCAAAATCAAACAAGCAGGAAATGTTTGCTGCTGTTTCTGCATTTTTGAATTGTTGTTTTATGATTGGCAATTCGTTCTGCTGAACTGCCCTTATTGAGGAATGGATCTTTGAGCCTATTTTTTTGCATACTGCTTTATTCAAAGCACGGCTTGAAATGCTTGAGCTCATCTGCCTCAGAAATGAGGGGAACTGGTAATTAATCCAAGAAGGTTTATGCTCTTCCTTGGCTAGAGCTGCGCTTGACATCAAATCAATAGAATATCTCCTGAAACCGTAATATTGGCTGTGCAGAATTCTGCCTTCCAAAACATCGCCTTTTGAAAAACGGTCAAAAGCTAAAGCTGCTTCTTCTGGTTTTAATGCTCTGGGAATATTCTCTGCAATCCAATTCAACAAAAGCCCTGAATCTTCCTTAGACTCTGCCATTATTTTTTTTATTTCTCCAAGGTCTTTTGAATTAAATATTGAATTCAATGTTTTGAAAACATCATCTAACTTTAAACGTTCTGAAAGCTCTAAAACATTTTTCAGGGAAATGCTGCCAAATAGGGAAAGTGTCTGTAAATCAAGCAAGGCTGCCCTTAAATCGCCCTCACTAGATTGTGCTAACTTTTTCAATGCTTCTTCTTCATAAGGAATTTTCTCTGCAAGGCAGATTTCCTTCATCTTTTTTTCAATTGAAAGGTAATTGATTTTTTTAAACTGCAGATTTTCACAGTAATTCCTGATGCCTGAAATATTTTGTGCATATAAATCATTTGCAGTAAGGATAATTGGATTTCGGGAATTTTTCAGTATGTCAATTATTGCAGTTATTCCGCCCCTATCCTTGCTGGATATGCCATCTATTTCATCCAAAAGTATTAATCTTAAAGTCCCAAAAAAACTTGATGTTGTGGAAGCTGTACCTGCATATTTGTTTATTGTTTCCTTTGTCCTGAAGTCAGAGGCATTTAATTCAAAGAACTGCCAACCCATCATTTTTGAGGTTAAAATAGCGAGTGCAGTTTTGCCTGTTCCGCATGAACCATAAAAAAACAAAGGCTTTTGCGATTTTCCTTGCGACCAATCATTTGCCCATTTCTGTACCTGCCCAAGCACAGTAGGGTTTCCGACAAATTCATCCCATGTTTTGGGGAAATATTTTTCAGCAAAAAGCATATAGTATAAGTAATTGAAAAGGGTTTTATTAGTTTGGGCAATAAAAGAATCAGTTAAATTGCTTTTGGTTAAGGATTAATATATGCTGAAAAAGCGATTACCTGGAATAAGGAAAATGAAAAGAAGCATTTCACCTTGGAAACGTGCTTATGGTAATAAAAGGCAAAGAGAAATTGCCATATTGAGAAGGTATGAAAAAACTATTTTAGGAATGATAAAAAGGGAAGGATCAGTAACTGCTGCCGCAGTCCATAGAAGATATCTAAAAATACCTTTTGCTGCAGCAAATAAAGTATTGGCTGATTTGGAACGTAGAGGCTTGCATATTCCGCCAGAAGAAAGGGCAAGGAAATTTGGGGCAAAAGATGCTGAAGCAATAAGAAGAAGGGTTATAGTTGATAGAGAATTAACTGCAGGAAGAACGCCTAAAGAAATTTTAGATATGTATTATGGCGGAGAACCTAGGAGAGAGTTACTTGCTTCAGATTTAGAAGCAATAAGAAAATATAAAGAAAGAGATATGGTTGTGCCAGCAAGAGATGATCCTGCAATAGTGGCAAGAGTACTAAGGATTACTGATATAATAAAGGCAAACCCTAAAGTTTCAAACGAAGCAATGCAAAGGGTTCTTGGGATAAGTCAAGCAACAACAACTAAGGATTTGCAAAGACTGCCCCAAAAAATATTAGACATGCGGATAATTGCAGGGCATAAATGGAATATTGGAATAGAAAGAATGCAGGATGAAATGATAACAAAATTACATAAAAAAAAGAGAAGGCCTGCTGATGTTGTAGCAGCAGTAAATGCGGCTATGCAAGGCATAGATCCTGCTTTGCCAAAGATGAATATTCACGATTATGAAAATAGGGTATCTAAAATTTTCGGCCAGCAAAAAACTAAATTTGCAACAGGCGGCAGCAAATTTACAAGGGATAAAACAGCTAAACAAAATGCCATAATATCCCAAATGGCTTTGCAAAAAAGAAGATCTCCGGATATTGCTGCCGAAATAAAAAAACAATTAGGGCATGATTTAACCACTGATCAAATTGATGCAAGGATATCTTACATGAGAAAAAAAGGCAGCATTGTTGTTGAAAGAAACCCAGTAAGAAGCCAGTTTACAAGACAGCAGATAGATGCACAAAATTCACGGATTAGCCAATTATTGGCTGAGGGAAAGAGGCCTTTTGAGATTGCCAAGGATGCTAGCTTAACTGGGCTGCCTGAGAAGGCAAAACTGAGGAGAATCCAAAGGATAAAACAGTCATTGAAAAGAGGGGCATAGGATGCAAATCGGAATCGTTGGAAAGCCTAATTCTGGAAAATCAACATTTTTCTCTGCCTCAACATTGATTGATGTTGAAATAGGCAACAGGCCTTTTGTGACAATAAAACCGAATCAGGGAATTGGATACGTCACTGCAAGATGTGCACATTCGGATTTGGGAAAAGAATGCCAGCCGCAGAACAGCAAATGCGTAAATGGAATAAGGTTAATTCCAATACAATTGCTTGATGTTGCTGGTTTAGTGAAAGATGCTTGGAAAGGCCGCGGATTGGGAAATCAATTTTTGAATGATTTGATGCAGGCACATGCATTGATACATGTTTTAGACATATCAGGGACAACTGATGCAGAAGGAAACCCAATAAAGGGAGGGCATGACCCTGCAGAGGATGTTTTATTTTTGGAAAAAGAAATTGATTACTGGATAAAAGGAATATTAACAAATAATTGGATAAAAATTGTAAGGAAGGCAGATGCAGAGAAGAAATCTTCAGAAGCTTTAGCTATGCAATTAACTGGGTTAGGAATAACTGAAAAAAATATAAAGGATGTCTTGACAAAATTGAATTTTAGCGATGTTTTGGAAAAATGGTCAGAAGATGAAATGTTGGAATTCTGTGCAGAAATAAGGAAATTCAGCAAACCTATGATAATTGCTTGCAACAAAATTGATTTGCCTGGTTCAAAGGAAAATTTTGAACGGTTAAAAAAGCAGTTTCCTGACCATATTTTTGTGGCATGTTCGGCAGAAGCTGAACTTGCGTTAAGAAAGGCTGCAAAGGAAGGATTAATTGAATATGTTCCAGGGAGCAATGATTTTATTGTTAAAAAAGAACTGCCTGAGAAGCAGAAAAAAGCCCTTGAATTCATAAAGGAGAATATCCTCAAGCAATATGGTTCAACCGGAGTGCAGGAAGCAATAAACAAAACTGCATTTGAATTGCTAAAATTGATTGTTGTTTATCCTGTGCAGGACCAGAATAAATGGATTTCTGCAAAAGGCCACATACTTCCTGATGCTTATCTAATAAAGGAAGGTAGCAACTCAAAGGACCTAGCAGGAAAGATTCATACTGATTTTATTGAAAAATATCTTGGAGCAATAGACTGCAGGACAAAACAAAAAATTTCGGAAACAAGTGAATTGAAAAATAATGCAATTGTAAAAATATTGCTAAGAGGCTAAATTATTTATAATTTAATGAATTTACATTAATCTGCCAGGAATAGCCTGAGGCTAATTTATACTGCAAAAGCAGATTTTTCTTTAAATCAGGAATTTCAAACAACATCTCTCCATTAGCTTCCTTATTCGGGTCAATATAATCTATCATAATAATTGCCTTATCTGAATGGAATGATTTTGGGTAAAACCTGTAACCTTCCTTGTCCACAACGCTAAAATCGTTTGCACCTGTCATTACCCCATATTCGTTAAGGTTCTTTAGGGTAACATTCACAACAAGGTAAAAATAGCCTTCTTGCGGCTCAAAGAAATAATCCTCATTTGAATCAGGCTCATAATATGAATAATTATTCAACAAATAGGCAGAATTATATGTTGCCTTTACTTTTAATAAGCCTTCAGCAAATTGCCCCTTTGAAACATATTGCATTGTTTCAGAAACCTTTGCATCGGTTAAATAAGGATTGAGTACAAAAGAATCTGTTATCTTTTCAGGATTCTGCTGCAAACAGCCTGCCAGCATAATTAATAAAATAAATAGGAATGGAAGAAACCTTTTCATAATACATCAGATATCTTTTTTATTTATAGCAAAATACTTCAATTTTGGAATTATTATTGTCTTTTGCTAGATACAAATTAAATCCTTTGGATTTAATTGTACACTCAAAGCAATGCTTTAAGTTGTAGTAAAGGACCGCATTTATTTTTATATTTAAGTCTGTTATACTATAAAATCCTTTTTATGCAAAAAAATGGCCTACTTGCCGCCTTTAACCAGCTTTTCAATCTCATCCCTGTGGATATTCAAGGTTACCAGCCTTGTTTTTCCCCTTAGCCCTTTTTCTTTGAGCGTAAGGTTTATCAGATTCTTATTCTCCAAGGAATCTAGCTTTGTCCTGAATCCCCTCTGGGTTAATGGATTTTTAACTGAAGAACGGTATGATTTAAATAGGTTCCCGGAATAAATGCCATCATTTGAAACTAAAATTTTTAAAATTGCTTTTTCGTTACCATCAAGCAGGGGAATATGTTTCAGGGGAAGCCTTTGCTGTATTGAATCAATCGCTTTTCTCAAATGTTCCAATTTTACTTTTTTAGAATTATCATTCTCTGCATTTCTTCCGGCCTTAAGCAGGGATTCAATGGCTAATCTTACATCACCATTATGCTTTGCAGAAAAGCCTGAAGTTACATCAATCACATCTGGCTCAACCACATTTGGCAGAAATGCATATTCAATCCTTTCCTTCAAAAGCTGCTTGATCTGCTGCGGTTCATATGCAGGAAATTCTATCTCTTCATACATAAATGAACTTTTTACCCTCGCATCCAATTCAGCAATGATTTCTTTCTTGTTTGAAATAAGAGCAAGAATAAAGGATTTCATCCCATAATCCCCGCGCAATAAATCATATAGCAGGGAAGAGGCTTCATTTGCATCAATCAACCTATCAAATTCATCAAGGAATATTATCGGAGTAAAGTCTATTTTCTTCATCTGCTGCAATATTTTAGAATAAACCTCATCAGTTGCTATTCCCCTTCTTGGCAGGGGTATCTTTAATAATGTGGCAATTTGTGACAGAATTGAATGCCTTGTATTGAATTCAAAACAATTTAAATAAAGGCTCTTTACCCTGTCAGAATAGCTCTCCAATTCTTTTAAAACAAATCGCATAGTCACTGTTTTGCCACTGCCAGTAGGGCCATGGATAAATATATTCAGGACTTTTTTGTTGCTCAGGACAGGATTTAGAATTCCTACAAGCGTATCCAACTGTACATCCCTATAACAAAGCTTTTCTGGTATGAATTCAGGATATAAATAACGCTCATCCTTGAATATCTGATTCTCAGAAGGCTTGCTTGAAAAAATATTAGGCATTATAAGAAAAGGATTGAAATGAATATAATTGTATCTCTTTCTTTTGGTGCAACTTGTAGTTTCTCTTTCTTTACCTAAATAGTTTAATTTCTTTTTCTTGGCAACAGATCTGTTTTCTTTTCTTTGAACCCGGGGGCCTTTCTTTTCTTTCTTTTAATACAATTAAAATTCTTATGAATTTTAATGTACACTAAAATCCTTTGGATTTTAGTTGTAACCTACTTTTTCTTTCTCTTTTCTTTCGGCAACCCATATTTTCTTTTCTCTTTTTCTTTTGACAGCCTATATTTCCAAATAAAATTTCTGTAAAATTTTATTGGACCTTTTCAAACAACAGTTTGAAAGGGTCAACAAACAAAGTTTGTTGGACCAGTAAAATTCAAATAATTTTACTTGGTTCTTTTTTCTCTTCCTAAGAGAAAAAGAAAAGACGGAGTTCAGGGGAAATCTACTCTCTCCTCTTGTTTATAAAGGGCTGAATTATTAATCACTTGGTGGTTTAATGAAATTGACCAATAAGTTTGATTTGCTTGAAATGAGCATTAGTGAATTAAGGGCAAGAAAGGACCTCATATTTGAGAGGCTGATAATGGGCAGGGACAAAATCTCAAGAAACCTTACCTTTGAACTATTAACTATCCTTGAGATGAAGGAAGCAATCCATTTAAATTAGTTCCTTAATAATATGAAATTATGTCAGATACGCATGGACATGATAGCCATGGAGATGCTGGGCATGCAGAACATGCTGCTCCTGCGGCTTCCAACAATGCTGGGGCACAAACAGTAGATCAGCTCTTCAACAAAATTCAGGATTATATTGGGCAAAAGATAAGCACTTTTATCGCTTTTCTTTTTTTCCTATTCACAATAGGGGCAGTATTCGGGGCAATATCAATATTAAGATTTCCTGATTTCGCACCGTTTATGATTCTCGCACCAGCAGTATTTGGGCTTGTTGCTTATTACAACAGAACAATTGCAACAATTGCTTTTATTTTGCTTATTGTTCTTTTTATAATTTAGATATTGGCAAAAAAAGCAACTTGGAAGTTTAACGCTAACCTTTTAACTGTTTTTCACAAACAATTCCTTGCTGTTAAGGGTTGCCATGAACAAAAAAGGGTTCTTTACAATAATTTTAGTTATTGCATATTGCAGCAGTTATTTTTCCTTGATGCAGCAATCATTTCAGGATACCGCTTTATTAAAAAAAGCTGCAATAGAGGCAATGCGCGCCGAGAAAACAGATTTCATAAGAACAAAAATTGAAATAAACGTTGAGCAGATAATACGGAAAACTGTGATAGAAAATCTTCAGTTTGGGAACAACGATCCTTTTTCAGTAAAATTCCAAATTGCAAAAAACCTGGCGGATTATTTCAATGGAATTAGCAAGGAGGAAGGTATTTCTTGCAATATTTTGGACAAGATAGGGCAAGAAAAAAAGCAGATTACTGAAGAAGCATTGTCTAGCTTGCTAAGTGTGAATATGGTTAATTTCTGGCAAGCAAAGCTGGCTGAGGTAACGATGCATGCAGGCATTCTCAAAAATCTCGAACCTTCCTGCGAAATAAAAGCAGGGAATGTTTCTTCTTTTTTCAGTATTCCTGCAGATTATACTTTGCGGATATGGGAATATGAATGGGCAGATTAGCATTGAATTCATCATTTCATTTTCAATATTTCTTGCAGCAATACTGCTATTCGTGAATATCACAAAAGGCCTTGAAGGCTTGCCCGAGGGCTTGGGCAAGAATGCAAAAATATCTTATTGTTCAGCGATTGCAAACTCGGGATATGCTACAAAAAGCGAAATTAAAACCAATGAATCTTGCTCTGAAAAACTCAGGGAAAAAACATTTTTTGAATTAAATAACGGTGGGTAAATGGATGAAAAGGGTTTGCTTTTTTCTGCTGATGCCTGTTTCGCCGTAATTCTACTCCTAATGTTATCCTCAATCTGGTTTTCTGAAATAAAAGGATTGGCTGAAAAAGAAAATAAGATGCTAAATGATTTTGATGAAAAGACCCAAATTTTGCTGCTTGCCGATTCCTTGGCAAAGCTGCCTGAAGGAAAGGGGTTAGCTATGTTTGATTATGATAAAAAAATGGTTATTGAGAATCGGGTGAAAATTGGAAAAATACCATATGATGGCAAAAAATATTGGGTTGAGATTGTTGCAGAGAATGGCAAAAATATCAAAATAAATGAGTGCAACAAAAAAGCGCTGGCTGTTGAAAGGCTTGTCATATTTGAGGATATAGTATCAATTTTGAGGGTTGGTTTATGTGAATAAGCAGGGCTTTAATTTTTCATTTGAAGCATTGCTTGCGGCTTTTTTCACCATAATGATTCTTATTTTTGCGGATTATTCCCCGGCAAATGGGGCGGATAAGCTGCTTGATGAACTTTACATAATGCAGAAAGAGCATGATTTGCTGAAACACTGGCTTATGGCTGAAAATTTAAACATAGATCAGATGGCCAATAATTTCAAGATGTTATTTCCAGAAAACTGCGGATTTATTTATATAAATCAAAAGGAAACAGCAGTGAATGAAGAATTTTGCAAAGGAAATAATGAGCGAATAACTGAGGATGCAAAACTTTTTTGGGATGATGAAAAAATAGCAATTGCGGTTACTGTTTATTACTATAGCAAACGACATTAATTTTTGAACAAATATTATCGTTTACTAGATAGCAAATGACATTGAGTTGGTCAATTATTTTTGTCATTTGCTATAATTGAGGCTGAAAAATAATCCTTGTTTTTTGAAATCAACAAACTGCAACCAACACAAACAATTTCAGTTTCTTCAATATCTGCAGATTCACTAATTTTGGCAGTAACATTAATTGTTTCTTGCCCTTTTGCCAAAATATTAATTGAAATTTCATGTGAATTAATTAAAATGGTCCATGGGAATTTATTGTATAAATGAACCTGCTTAGCTGAGCCTGCACCAAATAAAGTTAATTCAGATATTGCTTGGTTAAATGTTTCTGAAAAATGCTTGGCTTTCTGTTTTTCTAAGGAAATTTCTGATTTATCCAAAAAATTGCCCGCGGTTGAAATAAATATCGCAAGCATGGAAAAGGAAATTGCAAGCAACATCAGGTATTCAAGGCTTAGCTGGCCTTTTGCAAAAGAACTGTTTTTATTTGATTTATATGTCTTCGATTTCATCCAGCACTTCCTTTACCTTTGTATCAAACTTCTTTGATGCTGATTCGCCTGTTGACTGCAACCTTGTTACAATCAAGAGCACTAAGGCTATAACTGCTGCCAATAAGATAATCAGCTCTAACGATATCTGCGCTTTATTTTCCATTCTAACCAACCTCCTAGCTTAGCAAATTAATATTGAAGGAAATGTTATTTAAAACAATGTGCAGGAAGATAAGTTAATATGAAATCGCAGGAGAAGAAGGATTTGTTTATAAGCTGGATAACAATAAGCATAGCATTTGCTTTTGTCCTAAGCCCTAACCTTTTAAATTTAGTTTCATTTGTTATGGCTTTGCCAATAAGCCTTGTTGGTGTTGGCACGGGCTTTGTCTTGCATGAGTTAGGGCATAGGCAGGTTGCAAAGCATTATGGTGCGCATGCAGAATATAAGGCATGGACTTTTGGATTGCTATTGGCGTTAGCTTTGCCAATAATTACTTTTGGAAAATTTGTCTTTGCTGCACCTGGTGCTGTTTATATTTATGGCCCGCATATTACAAGAGAGCAGAATGGAATAATATCGGTGGCAGGGCCTGTGATGAATATTATTATTGCAATAATTGCACTGTTGACCGCAGTTTTTATCATTGGGAGCAGCAACAGTTTCCTTTATACAATTGCTATTTACGCAATGATGATTAATTTATTTTTGGCTTTCTTCAATATGATACCAATTCCGCCATTAGATGGGAGCAAGGTAATGCTTTGGGATGTAAGGATTTGGGCTTTGATATTCTTCCCTTTGCTTGCTTATTTTTTGTTCTTCTGAAAAAGGATTTGGTTAAAAGGGGATAATTGCTAATTGTTTTGATAAATATGCGAATTGAAAACCTGAAAAAAAGCAAATATTTTACTGCTATTGACGGCTGCAGCATAACTGAATTATATGGGATTCCAACCTGCAAATTAAAAGAAGTGAGTTTAGCGTATGCAATCCTGCCAAAAGGAATGAAAACAATGGAACATTTGCACAAGTTCTTAGAGATATATGTCATAGCCAAGGGAAAAGGAATAATGCATCTCAATAGCGAAAAGAAAAAGGTAATGGAGGGGGATTCTATCCTAATTCCTAAAAACAGCAATCATTGTATTGAAAATAAATGCAACAAGGATTTGGAATTCTATTGTGTTTGCGTACCTTCATTCACTGAAAAAGGAACTGTAATGAAAAAGTAAGTTCTTTTGGTTTATATCAAAGGACAAAAATATGGATACAAAAAAAAGTTTCAAAATTAATGTCTTTTAATATTAGATAAATTATTTCTTAAAAAAAGAATTGCTTAAGCGATATAGCTTGGCTTGAAATCCCTATAATGCTTCTTGAAATCGCCGTAAGCATTCTCTGTCTGCTCGCTCACTGTTGGATTCAATTTTAACAAAATCTTCTCGAAATGCTTCAGTGAAACATTTGATTTATTCAAATTGTTTTCCTCTATTGCAAGCAGTGTTGCTTCCCTTACCAAACCTTCCAAATCTGCTCCGGAAAAACCTTCTGTTTTTTCAGCCAACTCTTTTAATGATACATCCTTTGCTAATGGGACATTTGCTGTATGAACTCGTAAAATTTTTTCCCGTCCTGCGGCATCGGGCGGGCCTATATAGATTAATTTATCAATTCTGCCTGGCCTTAATAATGATTGGTCTATCAGGTCAGGCCTATTTGTGGCAGCAATAAACAAAACATTCTGCAGAACTTCCAAGCCATCCAGCTCAGTAAGTAATTGGTCTAAAACACGGTTGCTTACTCCAGAATCAAAATGATTGCCCCTGCTTCCTGCAATAGAATCAAGCTCATCAAAGAAAATAATTACTGGTGCAACCTGCCTTGCTTTCTTGAAGATTTTTCGGATTGCTTTCTCTGACTCACCTACAAACATATTTAGCAATTCAGGCCCTTTAACGCTCATAAAATTTGCCTCACTTTCATTTGCAACAGCTTTTGCCAACAGTGTTTTGCCGCAACCAGAGGGGCCATACAATAATATTCCTTTAGGCGGTTTAATCCCCATTTCCTCAAATACCTGCGGTTTTTTAAGCGGCCATTCCACTGCTTGCTTTAATTCTTTTTTTACACTATCTAAGCCACCAACATCATCCCATTTTACATTTGGGATTCTTACGGTAATTTCCCTTAAAGCAGAAGGCTGCACTTCTTTCAATGCTTGGTCAAAATCTGCCCTTGTTACCTCTAAAGATTCAAGGACTTCTTCTGAAATTGTTTCATCTTCAAGATTTATTTGTGGGGTTTTTGAATCGTTTGGGCCGTTGATGTATCTGCTCAATGCTTTCATTGCCGCCTCTTTTGTCAATGCTTCTAAATCCGCACCAACAAAGCCATGGGTAATCCTTGCAAAGTGGTCCAAGCCACTTTTACTTCCATTTTTATCCTTGCCTTCTTTTTCTTTCATGTCCTTTGCAAGCGGCATTCCCCTTGTATGAATCAATAGGACATCCTTCCTGCCTTTTGCATCAGGTATTGGAAACTCAATCTCACGGTCAAACCTACCAGGCCTTCTTAATGCTTCATCAATTGAATTTACCCTGTTTGTTGCCGCTATAACAATTACATTTCCCCTTGCTTCAAGGCCATCCATTAAAGCTAGAAGTTGAGCGACAATCCTTCGTTCTACTTCACCAACAACCTCATCCCTTTTTGGCGTGATTGCATCAATCTCATCAATAAAGATAATGCTTGGGGCATTTTCATTTGCCTCCTTAAATATGTGCCTTAATTTTTGCTCTGCTTCCCCAACAAATTTGCTTAAAATTTCCGGGCCGTTTATGCTGATAAAATGGGCGTTTGTTTCATTTGCAACTGCTTTTGCCAGCAAGGTTTTTCCTGTGCCTGGCGGACCAAATAATAAAATCCCTTTGGGTGGGACAATGCCTAATTTTCTAAAAAGTTCAGGATGCCTCATAGGCAATTCTATCATTTCCCTTACTTTTGTAATCTGTTCCCTTAAGCCACCAATATCTTCATAAGCAATAGCACCAAAAGCACTTGCTGCTTCTTTTACCGGCTGTTCCTTAAGCGTGAAATCTGTAAGTTCACTAACTCTAACAATGCCTACTGGCTTGGTAGCTATTACTTTATAGATAAAACCTGAACCAAAAACAGAAACCCAAACTAAATCGCCTTTATTTAACGGCCTGCCTAAAAATGTTTTTTTGAGAATCCTGTTATATCCTGAAGCAATTACCCTTACCTCCTCAATCGGAGCCAAAACAATTTCCTTGCCTTCTTTCAGATCAGCAGCCCTTACCTTTACTACGTCCCCAAGGCTGATGCCTGCATTATGCCTTATGAAATTATCCATCCTTATTAATTTCTTACCTTCGTCATCTGACCTTGCAGGCCAGACAATTGCTGCTGTTTTTTTAGTGCCTTCAATCTCAACAATATCGCCAGAAGTCAAGCCTAACTGTTGTTTATTCTCATAATCTAAGGTAATAATATTCCTGCCAACATGTGAGGGATCAGAATCCTGCACCCTTAAAACTATTTCTTTAGACATTTTCCCAACCAAAAATAAACACTATTTGAACAGAACAATATTAATAATATAAAACTATTAAAGGCTTAGCTTATTCAACAAAGGGTCGAACAAATAAATTATGTGTTTCAGTCATTTATCGTTAACACTGAAGTATTCGACACCTTGTCCAGCCTTTTGCCTATCTCAAGGTTGCTTGCGGGCAGCATTGAAACAATCTCATCAATGCTTGTTGCTAACCTTAGATTCAGATTTTTTTCAAATAATCCCCTTAACTCCTGCGCTATCTCACTCTTTTTTTTCTCTCCCCTGAAGATTTCAAAAGAGATAGCAGAATGTTTTTTTATCGCAGCTTTTGGACCTGAGATTACTTTATAATAGTCATCTTTTTTTTCAATGCCTATTGCAATGCCTAATGAAATATTCCTGAACCACTCCCTTTTCCCATAAATCATAAATGCACCTGTAGATAATGAAGTGCCTGTAGGTGCTTGTTTTGAAACCTGCTCTGGCTTTACTGAATAAACATCAATTGAGGATAAGCCTGATGCCCATGCTTTGCTGAAGTTTGCAGCAAAAACAGCTGCTTCTTTCTTTGTTTCTTCATCTACCTCATTGCCTTCGGTTTTTACGATGCAGTGTGCTGCCCCTTGTATCTCAGCATGGAAATAAAGGTCATCAGGTTTCATATACCTCTTAATTAAAAGTTCATTTGATTTCATGTCTCGCCCAGCTAAAACCAAAAAGCCATTGCTTGAAAAAAACCAATGGAATTTTTCATGCCATTTTTTTGGTGCCTGCTTTATTTCCTGCTTTTGCTTTATTTGTTTGTCTAACTGCGACAATCTGTATTCAATAACTTCAATTGCCTGTTGAATCCTTTCTGCCTTGGCCTTTGCCTCCTTGCCCTTATCATAATATGAAGAAGCATTTGATTCAATGCTTTTGTTAAAATCAATTTCAACTTGCATAATCATCAATCCAAGCCACGGCCTTTTTTTATGAGTTCAATAATAGATCTGGTCCTTGAAACATTTTTATACACTGGTTCTGTCGTAAAAAATACTTGTTTAGTCAAGATTAATTTGTGCATATTCCCTACCTTGCTATAGTACTGCTGTTGCATATGCTTATTATAGGATTCAACATTAGCATGCACCTGTCGCATAAGAATGTTATATGTTCCTGAACCAAAGATTTCGGAAAGCCAATATATTGAAGGATCTTTCTTTGCTTCATTTAGGAATTCTTCGAAAACAGGTTTATTAAACAGATCTGCCTGAACTAGGGTAATAACTTCCAAGGCATAACCAAATTTCTTGAAATCAATCTTAGGGCCATAACCGGCAAGTATACCTTCTTTTTCCAGAAAAGCAAGGCTTGAAAGAATAGTGCTTTTGTGAAAGCCTGTTTCTCTCTTTATTTGTTTAATGTTAGGTTTTACTGCACCTTTTGAAAGCAATGAACCTAATATCCTAAGCCTTATCTCATCGTCTGGTTTCATGGTAAACGGCATGTTTCATCAGTAATATAGTACACCAAAAGGCATTTTAAATATACTTTTTGTACATTAAAAACCAGATAGTTATTATAAATGAGAATAGTCTTATCATATTAAAAAGGACAGGAGGGATCTGCCCGTAATAGAAATTAAAAAAATCGAAAAAAGGGAAAAGGGATAAGCCCACCAAGCGTATATGGTCTCAACAATGTTGAGGATGTTTGATCCCTTTCCCTTCTAATTTTTAATCATCTTTTGTTTTTTAGAAATATTTTTCTTTAATCTCAAATACAAAAAATCTATTGTTTATTGCGGTTCACAGGCATATTTCAAGGAAGCATATACTTTGCCAAATTCTTCTGCTTGCTGCTCAAATGAGAAATAAGTAGAATCAAGTTCTGAATCTGCAGAAAATAATTCATTCTGCACAATATCTTTTATAATTAATTTCATTGATTCCAATTCAATTATTTGTTTTTCAAGCGAATCAACATTGTCACAAATGTTCTCTTCCCCAAAAGATTCTACCCAAGAGAATATTTTGGAATTAAAAGTGCAGAGATTTGAAAAATTTGAATTTGCTTCCTCAAGCAGGCCTTTAAAGCCAACAAGTGCAGAATTGTCTATCAAAGAAGATTTCGAATTAAATAATTTTGGATTTTGGGCATAAAAAGAGTCAAAAGAGGAATTGATTGAATCACTTTGCTGGATTAAGGAAGCAAGGCTAGCAGATAATTCTAAAAAAGAAGGGCAGTTTTCTTCTGACATGCTATTTAAATCAAAAGAAGGCATGCTGGCAATCGTTGATTTAGATTTTTTCTGGAATTTCATAATATTTTCCAAATAATCAAGCATGGAAAAATTTATGCTAATCCAAGAAGAAAGAATTGCCGCATTGCTCGAAGAAAATTCCAAAAGGGATTTGTTGAAATCAGAAAGGTTTTGTTTGATGCCAGCAATCTTGGCAACACTGTATGCATTATCTAAGGATTTCAAAGGAATTGTATCAAGCAAAGATTCTGAAGAATCGGTTTTCCAGAAAGAATTTATCTTTAAAAAATTATCTTCAAGTTTTACAGGATCCTGCAAACATGCTGAGAAAAACAGGAAAGTTACAAGGATTGGGAATAATGGCAGAAGTTTAGTGGATTTATCCATGGTAAGCACTTTGTTTTTATTTAACAGATTTCGCATCTGGTTTGTTGGCTGTTTTAGTTTCTTTTTTTGGGGGTTTTTTGGGTTCTGGGGTTTTTTTAGCTTCAAGCATTTTTGCCTTTGCCCTGTTGCGCCATTCCTCCTTGGATGCACAATTTGGGTTCAAGCACATCTTGAAGCTTCTCCTTCCATTAAGTATTTTTACCACAGGGAATTCGCATACTGCACATCTTTCTTCCAGAGGAACTATATCGCCCTGTTGCGGCAATGGCAATGTGACCCTGCATCTTGGATAACTTGTGCATCCTAAAAATCTTTTGCCTGAATAACCTTTCCTTACCATTAACATGCCTGTGCAATTCCTATCAAGGCACTTTACTAATTTACTGTCTTCAAGCAATGCCTGTTTCAGGGATTGGCCTATTTTGTCCTTATTCTTCAGCAATTCGTCCAATATGGTTTCAAGCATTTTTCTGGAATCAGTTACTACTTCTGGCTTTGATTTTTTCGCTGCGGCAATAAGATCCATCTCTTTTTCTAGTTCAGCTGTCATCTCTGACTTTAGAACCATACCATCATATTTTTCAAGTGAATCAACAACTGCGAATGCAATCTTGTTTGGAATGATTGATTTTAGGCCTGAAATATAATTTCTATAATATAATTTTTGTATGATTTCGTGCCTTGTGCTTTTTGTACCTAAATTTCTTGCTGCCATTTCTTTTATCAAAGAACCCTGGGAATATCTTGCAGGCGGCTTAGTTTCTGATTCACTTAATTTCAAATCAATTAATTTAAGGCGGTCTCCTTGTGCAAGATTAGGAAGTGTTACTTCATTTGCTGCACTGTATGGGTAGAATTCTTTCCAACCTAATTCAATAAATGTCTGGCCTGTAGCAACAAATGGCTCGGCATTCATGTCAATATCAACCCTAACAACCTCTACAAGTGCGTCCTTTGCTAGTGTTGCCAAAAATCTCCTTGTTACCAATTCATAAATCTTAAGGTGCTGCGAACTTAATTGTTCATTTGGAACAGACACTGGATGTATTGGGGGATGGTCTTTTGAGGATTTTCCTTTTGAAGGAATTAGCATTTCTTGTGACAATAATTTGGATATGTCCTTATGCAATGGCCCATAATGGGAAAGTGTCTCCAATAATTTTCGAATATTTAAGCTTGCAGGATATTCGGCATTATCAGTCCTGGGATAACTGATGAATCCTCTTTGGTATAAATCTTCAGCAATGCTCATTGCCTTTGATGCTGAAAACCCTAAAACTGTTGCAGCAGCCAAAAAACTTGTAGTATTGAAAGGTTCTGGCCTCTTTAATAATTTTTTAGATTTTTTTACATCAGTTACTGTGCCAAAATCAGCCTTCTTTTGCATAACCGCTTCTGCCTTATCTTTCTCCCAAAAACGGCCATTCTTATGTGTAGCAATAAACCGTTCTCCATTCTTGTCAAATTCCGCAAATATTTCCCAATACATTTGGGTTTTGAAAGCCAAGCGCTCTTTCTCCTTGCCAACAATTAATGCTAAGGTAGGGCTTTGGACTCTCCCAGCAGAAATAAATTCAGAACCTAGCCTGTTTGAAACAATTGATAAGTATCGCGTCAGAACCGCACCCCAAACAAGGTCTATTTCCCTTCTTGCATCTGCTGAATCTGCCAATGCATAATCAACATTGCTAAGGGAGGAAAATGCCTCATCCAAATCCTGTTTGGTGATTGCAGAAAATAATGCCCTTTTTATGTTTAGGCTTTTATTTTTTTCCTGCACAACAGTAATTGCCTCTAATCCAATGCTTTCCCCTTCCCGATCTGCATCAGTTGCAATAACTAATGAATCAATATTTAGGCAGATATGCTTAAGCAGGGAAATAATATCCTCTTCTTTGTGCCCATAAAGGATTTCAGCATTTATCAAGCTTTTCAAATCTGTGCCTATCCAAGCAGAATACCGTGAGGGAAAATCCACATCCTTTATGTGGCCTTTTAATGGAACCACAACATACTCTTTTGATTCCTTGGTAAAAACAAAATAAGGCTTATTCCTGTGTTTTTCAGTATGGAATTTATCATCCGACAAAAGTTGAGCTATCCTTCTGCCTGCAATCTCCTTTTCTGCTATAATTAAAATCATGCTATCAAAAAATTAGTCAGTTATAATTTTTTCTGTAATATTGAGGCTGGCAAACATTCGCTGTTTTTAACTTTATCAAGAACTACTAGGGTTTTTATATCATTGATTCCGTCAATTGTACCCATCTTTGTGATGAAATCATCTGCTAACCCTAATTTTGGAAGAACAATCTTTACAAGCAGGTTGAACTCTCCTAATGTTTTGTAAACCTCAGCAATGTAATCAAAAGAATCTAGCCTTTTTAAAACATCCTTTGTTTTTGAGGCATCAGACCTTATCTGCACAAAGATGGGATTTTCATAACCAAGAACCTCAAGGTTTAACTGCGGAACAATTGATTTTATTATGCCACGCTTCATAAGCGACTGCAACCTTTTCTTTATTGCAACATCAGTAAGGTTTACCCTTTTTGCAATTAAAGAATAACTTGCCCTTCCATCCTCAAGCAAACAGCGCAATATTTCATAATCTATTTTATCCAAAGAAACAGGCATACTTGATTATTCTAAATAAAAACATATAAAAAGTTTGCTATCCGAACTGTGGCAGGTTATCTGATTTATTCTATCCTTTCTGGGCCATGGATAAGGTTGAATTTTAACATATATGAATATGTTTTCAATATCTCCATAAAGGGCACCAAAAAGAATGAAATGAAGAGGAATGAGAAAAATCTTCCCAAGAACATTTCAGGCGTAGCCAAATCAATAAGATATTCGATAAGCAAGATTAATGCAAGAACCAAAGAGCCAACAACTAAAATAAGCAAGGTAAATTTAGGATTTCGTAAGGTAAATTTTATTGAATCTTCTAATGCATGAGCATATTTTCTTTTTTCAATAATTAATGCTTGAGGAACAAACAAAACAGCCAAAGAGATTATGAAAATAAAGATTGTTGCCAATGTCATATCTAAAGAAAATGAAACTGCAGCATAGCCAATTATTGCTATTAAAAGAGTGTATGCAACAAAGAACATGAAAACTCTTTTTACGAAGGCATCAATAAGGTTGTAAAAACTAAATTCAAAATTAAAATAACCGAGTTCTCTCTCAACCAGCAAAACGAGCAGGCAAAGAAGGAAGGAATAGGCAAAGAGGAAAAGCAGTATTGTTATTAGCTCACCAATCAAAATAAATGGATCGGATATAATAAAATAATTCCAAAAAATAGCTGCTGAGGAAAATGTCATATTAAAAAAGTATGGCAAAAATGCTGCGAAGATAATAAGGACTGAAAAAAGTAAGGCTACCTTGAAATTTTCTTTATACAGGCGATACGAACCTGAAAGCAATTTAGTATTCATTTTCCCCCTCTGTTAAAAAATAAATTATATTTATAAGAACAAAAAAAGGATTAAAAAGCTGTTGTTCTGGCCAAAAAATAACTTTTAAGTGTTATTATCCAAAATCCTGCCAAAAAGATGGGTTGGTTTTGCAGAGATTATCTTTACATTAATAAAATCACCAAGTGCTGCTTTGTTTACAGCGACAGGCTTATAAAAAATTGTTCGCCCTACGAAAGAATTATTCTTGCCTGTTTCATTAACCAGAATTTCGTACGTTTTGCCAATTTCTTTTTTATTATGCTCAAAAGAGATTTCCCTGCAAATGCTAAACAAAAGCCTGCTTCTTTTTTTAAGCTCTCTTCCCTGCACCTGATCCTTAAAACTTGATGCAGCAGCAAAAGGCCTGTTGTAATAACGTGAAATATTTGGAACATCTGGCTTTACTACTTGCATTGCAGTTACTGTTTTTTGAAAATCCTCTTCTGTTTCCCCTGGAAATCCGACAATAATATCTGTTGAAATTGTGCAGTTCTTTACCTTTTTTCTGAATTCCTTAATTAGGGAATAATATTTATCAAAAGTGTATGCACGATTCATCAATTTCAATATTTTATCAGAACCGCTTTGTAAAGGCAGGTGCAAAAATTTGTACATCCTTTTATCAGTATAAAAGTCGGCAATCTGATCAAAATAACGGTCAAGCCATTGCGGGTTCAGCATACCCAAGCGAATTCTGTATGCTCCTTCATTTGAAAGAATAGTTTCAAGAAGCTCTGGCAGGCTGCTTTTGATATCAAGGCCATAACAGCCGGTATCCTCAGAACACAGCCATATTTCCTTGCTTTGCTTTGCAAGATTCTTGAATTTCGCATTCAATTCCTGCGGATTAAAACTCTTAAGATTGCCCCTTGCTTTTTTCACGCAGCAAAAAGAGCAATTTCCCAAACAGCCTGTCGAAATTGGCAATATGGAAATAATCTTGTTCTGCATGCATTCAAGCATAGCTGGTGAAAAATCAATAATCGGCAATTTCAGAAAATGGCAAAGTTCAGGCAAGCCTTCAAATACCTTGAGTTTCGTATTCTGAATCGCATCCAATTCTTTTTTATTAATCCTTGCCAAACACCCAAAAACAACCAATGAATTAACATTTTTCAGTGCAAGCCTTTTTTTCAGAACATTAAGCATATGGTTTTCTGTAGGCTTTTTTACTGTACAGCCATTGAAGATAATAATATCTGCTTTTTCGGGATTTTCAACAAGTGAATAGTTTTCCTTAACAAGCCATTTTATCTTTGCCGTATCACTAAGATTATGCGAACAGCCATAGCCTTCAACAAAAATATTTTGCATTTGAACCAGAATAACTGCAATTTTACTTCTTCGCCTAAATGTAACCTTTTTCTTCAAGCTTATTCAGGATAAAGATGGTTAACCAAGCAAATATGCCTGCAAATAAAAATGCCAAAAATGCCGAAACTTTAAGGGTTGGCCAATAATCCATCACAATATAGTTTTGCGGATTGCCTGCCTGCATAATTGAATTTCTTATTGCATCACAATCAAATAAACAGACAATAATTTCCCTGCCTGAAACGCTGCCTACTAAATACATAAAAAGGTTTATGTAAAAAGCTATGAGGGAAATAATGAAATAAACAACTGGGAACATCCATTTGCTTGCAAATTCTGAGCTGAATTCCGAATTAAACCAGGTTATGCCAAAATAAACAAACCAAAAGCCGACAATTGGCAAAAGCCAATACATAGGGGAATCCCATACCCCAAATGGAAATATCAAATTGAGAATCGGAATATTTGAAAGAAAACTGAAAAAGGTAAATCCATATAGCAAAGCATAGGAAAAGACGAATAATATGAGAAGCAGGATTAACCTTGTTCTTGAATTAGATTTAGTGGGATTAGACCTATTAAGCTTATTAGATTTAGTCTTTGCCATATTATGAGAGTTAGATAGCTATCTTTTTATATATATTCTGCCTAATTCCTTTTATTGTACGAGGAAATAAAATGGAATTCGAATTGCCTTGGGTTGAGAAATACAGGCCCAAAAAAGTTGATGAAATTGTAGGGCAGAAACATATAGTTGAACGCCTTGGAAATTATGTGAAAACAAGGGCTGTGCCGCATTTACTATTTGCAGGCCCGGCTGGCTGCGGCAAGACAACATCTGCTGTAGCACTCGCAAAAGAGCTTTATGGTTCTTCAGCTGAAAATAACTTTTTGGAATTAAATGCAAGCGATGAGCGAGGGATAGATGTTGTAAGGAAAACCATAAAGGATTTTGCCAGAATGCTTGCATTCAATGCTGATTTTAAGATAATATTTTTGGATGAAGCCGATGCTTTGACATCAGAGGCACAACAGGCATTAAGAAGAACAATGGAAAAATACACTAAAACATGCCGCTTTATTTTAAGCGCAAATTATTCAAGCAAGATAATTGAGCCAATACAATCAAGATGTGTTGTATTCAGGTTTATTCCTTTAAAGGAACATGAAATAAAAGAAAGAATAAATGAAATAGCAAAAATTGAAAAATTGGGCATAGATGAAAAAGCGCTTGATGCTTTGGTTTATGTTGCTGATGGGGATTTGAGAAAGGCAATAAATGTATTGCAGGGTTCTGCCATATTGGGGCATAAGATAACTGAAGATACTATTTACGATGTCTCAAGCAGGGCAAAACCAAAGGAAATAAAAGAAATGATTGCTTTTGCATTGAACAAAGAATTCGAAAATGCACGCAAAATGTTATATGAACTAATGTATAAGCACGGAATGAGTGGTGAAGACATAATCATCCAAATATACCATGAAACAATGAACATGGATGAAAACATACTGCCAAGCAAGAGCAAAATTGAGCTGGTTGA
>JBBSVU010000006.1:87413-138580 GCA_038046645.1 archaeon | reverse complement strand
TTTTTGGAAATAATTGAAGCTAACATTATTTTCTTCTTTTTGAAATTCTTCTATTCTTCTGCTTTGCTTGAGAGCAATATTTTGGCAAATATTACTTTGGGAGATGGAAACACGATAAGTCTAGCAATAGAATTAATTTGTTTGGGGATTATTCCAATAATCACGTATCTAACATTAATGCTTGCATTGCCGCAAATAGGCATTGATAAAAAAATAAAATCGATTATAAAGGGCGTTTGCATAATTTTTATTGTAAATATACTAAGAATTGTTTTTGCAATCTGGATTGGAATAACCTTTGGGAGCAGCCTATTTGATTTTTACCATTTGGTTGTGCTAAAATATGATTTAATGCTGCTTGTGATTTTATTGTTTTTGCTTGATTTCATAAAGTTATTGCATAGTAGCCATAGTGTGCCAAAAGCTAAGGTATAAAAAATATGGAAATAATAGTAGTATATGAATTTCACTAAAAATCACTTGGTACTTGTATTGATTGCAATAATGCTTATTTATGGAGTTTATTTATACTTGCAAAAACCTGCTGGGCAGGAAGAACAAGTAATAGGCGATGATGAAGGTTTTCAAGTGTACAATCCGATAATGATTTCTATTACTGGTTTTTTGGAAGAGCAAGCAAAGGAATGCGGAGAATATTTCTGCTTTAAAATATATGTTACAGGATCTATTGATGAATCATTAAATGAAAAAAGCGTGACAATAAAAACAAACCAATTCCTTGAATTGAATGACAAGCTGCCACTAACAATTAATGCAGAGAAAAAAGGTTCTGAATATTATGCTGATTCTTTCTCAATAAGCCAAGTAAATATTTTGGATGTGATGCCAAAATGATAAATAAAAATATTTTGGTTTTAATCTGCCTGCTTTTTTTGGTGAATTTTTCTTATGCGGCATTTGATGTGAATATACTTGAGTATTATTCAATAGATGCAAACGGCAACAAGAAAACAATATTTGAAAATGGAGAGGTATTTTACATAAAGATGACACTTAAGAATATCGGGGATGAAATAAAAACCGGACAAATAAGCCTATATTGCTATTCAGACCCTAAAGTAGGGTGGTATGTTCAGGCATGCGGTCCTGAGAATAATCCTTATGCAGGAACTTTGGGGACTAAAAAACTTACCATGGCTAAAGGGGAGAAAGTAACTATTATTGCCTCTGGAAAATTTAGTGATTTATCTCCTTTAGGCAATCACAGCATTTATGCATACATAGATGCAACAAGCCAAGCAATGTATATTCTAAAACAGGGGGCTTATCCAACAATATCTGTTTTTTATAACAATTTAAACAAGGATTGGGAAGCGGTTTATCAGGATTATGGCGTTGAAGTATATACCCCAAAAAAGCCAACAGGCCAAGGTGAGAAATATGACCTTGAATTTAATATTTTTAACGGCAATAAAATCAGTGAATTTAACGGCTATTATGTGCCTTATTGGTCAAATCCTTGCGACAATTATGGCAAAAAAATAGTGTTAACAATACCAGCAGGAGGGAAAACAAAGGTAAAACTTACTAATTGCACCAGCTATGCTGGAATAAATTATCCGGGAGTAAGCGTTTACGGCTCAAAAAGCCAATTTATACGAAACATTCAATTTAATTTTTATCCAAAAGAGCCAATTGTTTACTGGAAATATATTTATGTTAACAACAAGGGAGAACCTATAACTGCTAAAAGCGATGTGGAAGTAAGGATAATGGTGGGTAATATAATAAATGGCCCATTAAAAAAGAATTTTACTGTAAATATGCTGGTTGAGGAATTGGCCCAAACTACAAAAATTATTGGAGTAATTTCTGACAAGAATTATCTGCTTGGCGAGGATATTGCTGCTAGCCAGTATAAAGAGATAAAACTGAAATTTAAGAATATTGACCATTTAGTCAGGAATTATAAAATAAGCATGCGGATGTATGATGATACTGGCAAACAAGTGGCAAAACATTGGCCTGCTAATTATATCATAAATCTGTTTGTGCCAGATATCACTGCTGACATAAATAAAAGTTCGGATTACAAAACCAAGGATGTAGAATGCAAATATTATGAAAAGGACAAGAAGAGAAATTATGACTGCATTGTAAAAAAAAGCGGCCTTATCTGGGTTGAATTTAATTTCAAGCAGAAGGAATTTTCAAATGATGAAAACCTAGTTGTTTTTGCAAAACCTACTGAGATATTAACCTACAAAGCAGGGTCTGTATGGGTAAATGGGGATCCTTTAAATGGAAAAAGGCAATATACCATAAGTGCAAAATCTTTATCGGGTGGTTTGATAAGCATGCCGGATTTCGGGATTATTGAATCTTTATTAATAATATTAATTTGTTTTGTAATCAGCACAATCTATATCAGAAAAAGTCAAAAATTCTTTTCTGCGTTTTAAGTTCATTTAGCAAAAAAGATTTGTCTTTGTAATATTTCATCGGATTTTTCAGCTTGGTTGAAATAAAATCTATGGCTAAATCCAAAGAAGAAAAAGAAATTGGTTTTTGGGACAAGGCAAAGCGGACATTTTCCCTTATTTGCCAAACCCCCATAGGGATTTTATATTCAGGAGTTATTTCCCTAAAAACAATTGCTGATGCCTGCCTCCTGATTCTTTTCAGATGCTCAGCAACAGCCAATCTCGCAGAATAATATGCCCCAGTAATCTGGTCTGCATATTTCTTTCTTCCTAAGTATAATTCAAAATCAACTGCAATGCTTGGCAATCCTCCTTTTTCAGTATAACCTAGCCAGGATTCTAACATTTCAAAGGACCAGCAATTTGGGATTAATAAAATGTAGAAATAATTATCGAGGTAAGAAGATTGGAATAACTGATAATCATTAATCTGCTGATGCATTTTGATTTCCTCAACCAACTGTTTTGAAACAGTATCATCGATTGCAGTAATTGCCCATTTTGTCGGCACAAGGATTCTTTTTTTCTGCTGGCCCAAAGCACCGATTGACAATAATTTGTAGATTGAGGAAATAGGAATTGTGTCAGAATAAAGTTCTTTTATCGCAATGCTTGATTTTGCATCTGTGTCATAAAATATTCTTTCTGCTTTCTGGAATACTTTTGGGTTATCAATAAATGAAAATTTTTCTAACTGGGCTTTAGGGCCTATCGGTGCCAAAACATCACAAAATGAAACATCTGCTTCAGGCATTTTTTTAAGCGAAACATCCAAATCCTGGAAATTCCTGCTTAATGCTAATTCTTGCATATCTAAAAGCTCCTTGCCCGGATTTTGAGGCTCGCTTTTATCGTGGGTTTTTGAGGCATGTATTAATTCATGGCGCATTGCCAAAATTTCTTCCTGCGGTTTGTTAAACCAAAGTTCTGGTGTGTCATAATAATTTGCATTTTCATTCTGCTCAGCCAGCGAAACAATGCTTACGGGTATTTTTGGATAATTAAAGTGGGAAACAAAAATTCCCGGAGGGGAACTTCCTGTAAATTCCTTGCCCTTAATTTTGCTGACTGCCAATGCTCGGTAATAATTCTGCTTTAGGGCTTCGGGTATCATAAATTAACTGGAGATTTATGGTTTAAATAGTATTTGGGGGCAGATTTCCCTTGAATTGCATAATCGGTAAATTTAAATTAATTCTATAGTCCTGTGATATTATGCCCAAAAATATAATTAATGTAAAATTGCCAGATGGTTCGAAAAAGGAGTTTGAAAAAGGCGTTACTCCGCTTGATGTAGCAAAAAGCATAGGTGCAAAGCTGGCAAAGGATTCTGTTGCTGCACAGGTAAATGATAAAGTTGTTGATTTAAGCCATAAAATTGAAACAGATTGTGACTTGAAAATTATTACAAAAAATTCCAAGGAAGGCTTAGATGTTTTAAGGCATTCTTCTTCACATGTGATGGCCGAGGCTGTTTTGGAATTATTTCCTGATGCTAAATTAGGAATTGGGCCAGCAATTGAAGAAGGATTTTATTATGATTTTGATGTTAAAAAACCATTTGAACCTGAAGATTTGGAAAGGATTGAACAGAAAGTAATTGAAATAATAAAGAAAAATGAAACATTTGAAAGAAAGGAATTAAAGAAAAAGGAAGCAATTCAATTGCTTAAAGGCAATCCTTACAAAAAAGAGCTAATTGAAGAATTACCTGATGAAACTATTTCTATTTATTCAAATGGAAAATTTACAGATTTATGCAGAGGCCCGCACATTCCAAATACCTCATTAATTGGCGGTTTTAAAATATTGAAATCAAGCAGCGCATATTGGAAAGGCAATGAAAAGAATGCATCAATGCAGAGAATTTATGGAATAAGCTTTTTTGAAAAAAAAGAGCTTGAAGATTGGCTAACCTTAAAGGAAGAAGCTTCTAAAAGGGACCATGTAAAATTAGGAAAAGAATTAGATTTATTTTCATTGCATCCGGAAGCGCCTGGTTTTGTATTTATGCACCCTAAAGGAATGGTAATCTGGAATGAACTGATGAATTTCTGGCATGATTTGCATTTCAGGGCAAATTATGATTTAATTAGCACACCTTTGATAATGAGAAAACATTTATGGGTTACTTCGGGCCATTGGGACCATTATAAGGAAGATATGTATTTTACAAAAATAGATGATGAGGATTATGCAGTAAAGCCAATGAATTGCCCTGGTGGAATTCTTGTTTACAAAGAAAAAAGGCATTCCTACAAAGAATTGCCTTTGAGATTGGGTGAATTAGGGACAGTGCATAGGCATGAAAGATCAGGCGTATTGCACGGATTGTTCAGGGTAAGAAAATTTACGCAAGATGATGCACATATTTTCTGCACTGAAGGACAGATTGAGAATGAGATACTTAAGATAATTGAATTGGCTGATTTAGTATACAAAACTGTTGGATTTAAGGAATATCATGTTGAATTAAGCACAAGGCCTGAGAATTCAATAGGAAGTGATGATATTTGGGAAAAGGCAACAAATGCGTTGGAAAATGCACTGAAAAGGAGAGATATGCAATATAAAATAAATGCAGGAGACGGTGCTTTTTATGGCCCTAAGATTGATTTCCATGTTAAAGATGCATTGGGAAGAACCTGGCAATGTGCGACAATTCAGGTAGATTTTTCAATGCCTGAACGATTTGATTTGTATTATATCGGGGAAGATGACAAAAAGCACAGGCCGGTAATGTTGCACAGAGTCTTATTTGGCAGTGTTGAAAGATTTTTGGGAATATTAATCGAACATTATGCAGGGAAATTCCCCTTATGGCTAAGCCCTATCCAGGTACGCATCATTACGGTAAATGATGATTTTAATGGGGAAGCTGAAAAAATCTGCCAAAAACTAAGAGAACACAAGATAAGGGCAGATTTTGACAACAGAAAGGAAACCATCGGGAGAAAGGTCAGGGATGCTGAACTTGAGAAAATCCCATATACTATCACAATTGGAAAGAAGGAAATTGAAAGCGGAAAATTGGCTGTCAGGGACAGGGAACAAAAAATAAATCTGTTGTCATTCGAAGAATTTTCGGGGAAATTGCAAAAAGAAATTGAAGAAAAAAAATAAAATCAGCTTTTCTTGCTTAAAACAGATTCATAAATTTCTTTCATTTTTTTTGCATGCATCTTTGCATCAAATTTGTCTCTTGAATTTAGGGAGAGTTGTGACAATTGTTTTTGCTTCTCTGGGCTATCCATTATTTGCCTTATTTTGTGCTTAAACTCCGCTTGATTCGAAAACATTTGCGCAAAATCCCCGAAATATGAAAACTCGGGGAGATTTCTCACAAGAACTGGAATTCCACAGGAGGCTGCTTCTGCTATCACCAACCCAAACGTTTCAGAATAGCTTGGAAGGACAAAGAGATTTGCTGCATTATATGCATTTGCTAAATCATTCTTTTCAACATGGCCTACAAACAAAACATTCTTCGGGGGATTTTTCACAATCTTTTGGATTCTTCGCCGGTATTTCAAGGTATGGGCTGATGGGATTTCGCCAACCCAAACAAATTGGTAATCAGGCAGGGATTTTGCTGCTTCAATAAAATCAAAAATGCCTTTTCTTTCCTGTATAGATGCAACACACATGACAACAGACTTTGCAATCCCATATTTTTTCCTGAAATCATCGCCTAATTTTTCATCCTTTTTGAATTTTTGCAAATCAACAGGGTATGGCAGCAAAATAGTTTTATTTTTGCAGGCAAGCAAGTCGCACATCACTTTTTCTGAGGGGCAAACAATTTTGTTGCAGCGCGAATAAAAAAAATTGAGGTAATGCCTGATTGGCACCTTCAGGGTTTCCGGCGCTAATCCTCTTACCTGATTTTCGGTCATGTTTGCAGAATAAATTATTGGTGTGCCGTAAAAGCGGAGCATGGTTTCCAAAAGAAACATTGATGGAAAGGGGTTGTGCAAATGGATAAGGTCATACTGCTTTGAGTCTAAACAATCAACATCAACTTTAACTCCTTGCCCTGACAAAAATTCCTTAAGCTCTTTTGCATAGGTTAAAATGCCGCTTTCCAAACCAGCTATATTTACAATAAAAAGGACCTTCATATGCTCGCCGTTATTTTATCATATCAATTTAAGATTATAAAATTATGTTTTATGCAAACAGGGTGTTGAATAAGTACTAATAAGCTAATAATTCAAAAATTGAAGTAATTCAAAAATTGAAGTCATATAGTAATAGATGTTCAATACCTTATAAAAGATAAAATTTAAATAAAGAGAAACCCTATTCAGTACAATATAATAGTAGATTAGTAGATGTGTGATTTATAAATGCCGCAAGATTACCTAAAGGAATTAATGAAAAAAGCCAAGCAGGCAAAGGATGAAAAATCCGATAAACAAGAAAAACTTGGGCAGGATATCGAGGTTAAAAAAGAGGATATTGATAAAGCCCTAGAATTGTTAGAAGGGAATGTTATTCAAAAGGAATCCGGGCCTTTAAGAAAGGGCACTGAACAAATATATGAAAAAAAAACATATTACCTGAATGAGCCAAAAAGGGAAGTTTCTGAAAAAACATTCGTAAAAGAAGAAACACTTGGGGACAAAGTTCCAGAAACCCAGGCCGATAAAGAAGCTAAGGAAGCCAAAAAGAAAAAAATATTGGAACAGTACGGTGAAATAACTATTTACAAAATAGAAGGAAAGGAGATGCCTTACTATGTTGTCCCTAGCCCAAGGCCGACAGAAACAGAAAAAACTGTCATAAATACCATAAAAGAAGTAGCCACGAGGGTAATCTCAATTAACCCCTATTTTATCCGAGACCCAGAACAAAGAAGGGTAGTTTACAAAGAGAAGATTTTGGAAATTTTAAGTAGTGCACCAGAATTAAAAATCCCTAAAGCAAGGTTTGATTTTTATGCAAATGCTGTTGTAAGGGAAATGGTTGGCTATGGTTTGATTGACCAATTAGTAAGGGATGACGGCTTAGAAGAAATAATGGTTATTGGGGCACATAGGCCTGTCTATGTTTTCCATAGAAAATATGAAATGATGAAAACAAACGTAGAATTCATTTCAGATGAAGAAATAAATGACCTAATAAATAGAATTGGGCGAGAGATTGGGAGAAGGGTTGATTTTTCAAATCCATTGCTGGATGCAAGGCTGCCAGATGGGAGCAGGGTAAATGCAACTATTGCGCCTGCATCGGTTTCTGGCTCAACAATAACAATCAGGAAATTCAGGAAAGATCCTTATTCGCTTATTGACCTTGTTAAATTTAATACGTTATCAAGCGAGGCTGCTGCTTTCCTTTGGGTTTGCACTGAAGGATTAAAAGTAAAGCCTGCGAATATATTAATTTCGGGCGGAACAGGTTCAGGCAAAACAACTCTGCTAAATGTTTTGGCATCAGTAGTGCCAAACAATGAAAGAATAGTCACCATAGAAGACACTGCCGAGCTCAACCTTCCATTAGACCATTGGGTTAGGTTAGAGGCAAGACCGCCAGGATTAGAAGGCCGAGGAGAATTAACATTAGATATTTTGACTAAAAATTCATTAAGAATGAGGCCTGACAGAATTATTGTGGGGGAAATAAGGCATGATGAAGCATTTAGCCTATTCACCGCAATGAATACCGGGCATGCGGGTTCTTTAGGAACAGTGCATGCGAACAGCGCAAAGGAAACATTGGTTAGGGTAACAAGCCCTCCAATGAATGTTCCTAACATGATGCTTTCAGGATTAGATTTAATTATAGTAGAGCATAGGATACACGATAAAAAATTAGGGACAATCAGAAGAGTAATTGAAATATCTGAGGTTTCTGGCGTTTTAGAAGGCAGGTCAGATACCATGCCTTTGTTTGAGTGGAATGCCAAAACAGATAATTTGGAAAGAACCTCAATGCCAAGCAATTTCATGAAAGAACTTGAAAAATATTCCGGATTAAACCAGAAACAATTGCTTGACAAAATTGAAGAAAGGAAAAGGTTTATTGAAATGCTCATCAAAAAGGACACACATGATATTAATCAGGTTAAGGCAGAGATGGAATTATTTTTGAATAAGGACTGAGACAATGGCTATAAAGATAAAGGATGAAAATGACACTTTTGACATGAAAAAAGTGACAAGCATAGTTGACAGAATCAAAAAGAAATATAAAGCAGAAGGGACGCTTGTTGAGGAACCTACTGAATATGGTGAACTTAAGGGGATAATTACTGGAACAAAAAGCAGCATTAAAGTCCAAACAGCTGAGGAATTAAAAAATTTTAAATCACCCATAATTAACAAGCTTGGTTCATTATACCTTTCATTAAGTGCATTGACAAAGCCTTTAGGAAAGCTTATTGAGAAATTAAAATTCTCAAATTCCGTTGGGTTTTATCTTTACTCTGCAAACATGCCTTATTCAGCGCAGCAATGGATTGCACTAACTGCTATTGTTTCATTGATAAGCACAGGCATAATGGGATTGCTTTCATTAGTTTTAATTGCTTCGATGAAAACTCCTAATTTTATGTTATTGCCTTTGGTACTGCTGGGTTCATTAGCCATAAGCATGATTGTGATGTTAATTATTCCTAAACAGGCAGCACAAACAAGGTCCCAAAAAATAAGTGCTGAACTGCCTTTTGCATTAAGGCATATGTCAACAGAATTAAGGGCAGGGATAAGTTTTTACCGTACAATAGAAACAATTGCAACTGCGGATTATGGAATATTATCTGAGGAATTTGCAAGGGCAAGAACAGAAATAGAAGAAGGGACAGACACAAAGGAAGCGTTAAGGCATCTTGCATTAAGGACACAAAGCAAGGCACTGAGGAACGCAATAATGCACATGATTCGCGCTTTGAAAACCGGAGGAAACCTTTCAAATATAATGGAAGAAATTGCGAATGATGTTTCTTTTGAAATACAGATGAAAATAAGGGATTTTTCCCAAAAAATGAATTTCTTTGGGGTAATATTTATTTTCCTTGCAATAATTTTGCCGGTATTTATAGGAATTTTAGGGGGAATAAGGAATACGCCATTGCCATCAGCATCATTAAGTTCAATTCCTTTGACGACTGAAATGATTGCTTTTACTTATCTCGTACTAATGCCACTCATATTGATTATGTTATTTATTTATGTAAGGGCTATGCAACCCAAGGTATAATTATGTCTATATTAAAACAATACAAAGAATATTTGTTTTCAATAAACTGGAAATTTCCGGCAATGCTTTGGATACTTATAGCTTTAGGTTTAAGCATAGGCACAGGAATTATAGCATATTCAACAATTACGCTAAGCGCATTAAATGTTTCACCAGGTTTGAGTTTAGTATTGGCATTTGTTGTTTTGGACATAGTAATTGCCTACCCTTATTTACTTGCACTAAAAAGAATTTCATCAATTGAAGAAAATCTCCCTGATGCATTCAAACAGATAGGAGATACATTAAAGGCGGGCGGAACCTTTGAATATGCATTAAGGGGGATAAGCACAGCAGAATATGGTGCATTGTCTGAAGAGATTGACAATATATTAAGAAGATTGCAGGAAGGCGAAAATCTAGAAAATTCATTGAAAGGATTTTCGCAGGATGTTGACAGCAAATTAGTAAAACGGTCTGTAAATATCATAATAGACTCTGTAAAAAGCGGCGCTGGTCTGGCAGATGTCCTTGATAAAATATCTGATGATATCCGCGCATTGCACAGGATAGACCAGGAAAGAAAAGCCGGAACAATAATGCAGGTATTATTTTTAGTGTCTGCTTCCTCTTTTGTTGCTCCGCTTATCTTAGGGATGGTATCATCCATACTTGCATTTTTAATAGTAGCAGTGGCAACCGGTGCTGATTTAACTAAAAAACAGCTTACTGAGGCAATAGCTACAAAAGACCTAATTGTAACATTAATGCAGGTATATATCTTTGTTGAGGTAGTGGCAAGCGCTGCAATGATAACGATGATGAGAGAGGGAAAAGCAACCCGTGCTTTAATCTACATCCCAATACTTTTATTAATTGCCTATGTAATATATTATTTAGCTGTGTATATTGTAAATGCTATGCTGGGTGGAATCTGATGTTTAAAAAATTGAAATTGGAAAATAAGGCACAGGTAGGGATTGAATTATTATTATTAGTAGCTGCAATTGTGTTCTTTGCGGTAATAGCTGCACTTGTTGTCAAAAAACAGGTTGGCAGCACACAAAAAGCTGCAACTGATGTCGGAACCGACATAAATTATGCCGCAGGGAGCAAGTAAATGACGTTTATAAGGCATCAAAAAGCTTAATAAACAAGAAAGACTAAATTAGAGTAAATATCTAAAAAAGGAGGTTGTGTAAATGAATATGAAAGGACAAGGTGCTTTAGAGTACCTATTACTAATTGGTGGAGCATTAATTGTTGTTGCTGTTGTATTGACAGTACTGCCAAATTTGGCAAGCTCAGGAAAAGGGGCTGTTACTGACGCAGGCAACCAGGCAATAGGCTCAATAGTTGGCATAGTAAAATGCTCAGATAACACAACTGAGGAGATATGCTCTGCAAAAGCACATTGTGTTTGGGATGCTGTCACTTTATGTGATGCAGACTGTGCAGTAATAACTCAAAAATCAATTTGTGACAGTGAAAAGTGTACTTGGGATGCGGCAACAGCAACTTGTAGCTAAGATCTTTTATGAACAACAAGGCACAAGTATCATTTGATTATCTGATAACAGTGGCATTCGCAATTATATTTACAATGGCAATTATTGCGGTTGTCGCTGTTTTGACAAATATAACCATGGGTGCTTTGGCTAAGATCGCAGAACTCAGGGAAAATACTATTGCAAGTGTAATTCAATAAAAATTTGGAAAGGATTATAAAACAAAATATCAACTAAGTATAGTATGCTATTGTTCCTTTCCCTTATTTCTTTTTTTATCTCATTTTCTGCATTAGCATATGCAAGCTACACTGATTTAAAAGAGAGAATTGTGCCTGATTTCTTAAGCTATGGGCTTATCCTTACAGGATTAATTATTGGGATTTTGGAATCTTTTATTCTTAATGACTGGATTTATTTTATATATGCGGCATTTGCTGCTATTTACGGATTTATCTTTGCCCTCATCTTATATAAAATGGGTTTATGGGCTGGCGGCGATGTAAAGCTGCTTACTGGCATTTCCGCACTAAATCCTGTAAACCTGAACATTGCACAACAGTTTGGGCTAAGTATTGTAGCATTCAGTACCTTAAACCTGCCAATATTCCCGATAACATTTTTTATATTCAGCATATTTTCAATGCTGCCTTATGGGGCATTTTTGGTTTTCTCAAGGATAAATAAAATGGGATTCATAAAAAGCGGCATATTGAAAAGTAAAGGCTTAATATCTTATGCGATATTCCTTTCCGCTATTGCGCAGATTTCGGCATTGCTTAACTTGGATGTGGTAACTGCGCTTATTGCAGTAATAATTTTCGGGTTTATTGAAAAAAAGATGAAAATAATTGCAGGAATCATGGCAGTATTGCTTTTTTTAATTTCAATAAATTATGCGCAAGATGCACTAAAAAGTATTTTTGATAGTTTTGCAATCTTTTTATCCTTATTTGCTTTAACGCAATTGATTTACCTTTTATCGCTCAGCGGAAAGGTTTTGAGAAAAAGGATTTCTGCCAATGAGCTAGAAGAAGGCATGATACCTGCGGAAAATATACTTATTGAGAACAATCAGCTAAGGTTTGAGGAACCTTTAAGCATAAAAAGGATTATAAATTACCTAAAACATAATCAATTGGATGAGTTAAAGAAAAAGATTGAAGGCAAGGAAATATTTGCGAGCGCAAATAAAGCCTGCGGGTTTACACAGGAACAGGTAAATGAAATCAAAAAGATAGTGGGCAAAGAAACAATTATTGGAATAAAAGAAAGCGCCCCTATGGTGCCTGCAATGCTTATTGCTTACTTGCTTTTGAATATTGTCGGTGATTTGTTGTGGAATATAATAATAAGATGAAAGGGCAGACAACTATTGAATTCTTGCTTGTAACGCTTATTGCTTTGGTATATCTGCAAGCTGTCGTGCAGCCAGGAATACTGCAAAGCACTGGGAGCCTTGAGGATGTGCAAAGGATAACCCAGGCAAAGATTGAAGCGCAAAAGATAGCGAATGCAATTGAAGAAATATCATTGATAAGCGGAAGCGCAAAAAAAGAGGTAATGCTCTTAATCCCCAAAAAAACAGAAATAAGCCTTACTGATCCCCTTAATATAAAGGTCAAGATTTTAGGGCTTACACAATCATTTTCAAAAAACTGGACAAATTTAAATTGCAACAAACTGGAATGCAATTTTAATGTCCCTTATTACAAAGCAGGTTTGCAGCTGAAGGGATTGCAGCAAATCAGCAACCAAAATGAAAAAACACAGGCATATTCCTTAATTTTCGAAAAAAAATGTGCAGCACAGTGTGAAATAAATGTTAACAATAAATAAAAAAGGCCAGACCTCAGTAGAGATGATGCTGATTACGGTTATTGTGCTGGTTGCCTCTTCATTGATAATTGCTAATTCTTTTGCTGCAGAAAAGGAAACCGCTGCCCTAGCTTTGATAAAAGAATTAGTGATTAAGGAGCTGGCAGGCGAAGATGATTTTTATTACATACAAAAAATTGAGGGCCCTATCCACCAGAATGATTCAGTAATTTTTAATATTTTAATCGAGCCAAAAAGCGGCTTGCCAAACCTGCCAATTGACAACATTGCCACGAATATTGAAAAAACGGTAAATGATGTAAATCTGTTTAAGGACACAGTAACAATAAATATTCAATAACATTCTTCCAAATTACTGCCTTGAGGCAGGCTTTACAATATTATGCCTAGGATAATAGATATCCCCTTTCTTGTGCAAATCTTCCATGTAATCCTTTGCCCTATCTCTGTCAATGCCCTGTGCTTCCGCCTCTTTCATTATGTCCTCAATAGTAATTTCATCCAATTCAGCAGATTTCTCTTTTATTATCCTAAGAATCTTTTTTATGGATTCTGTTTGTGAATGTGACTTTCCGCTTGTTAAAATATCAATGTCAATCTTTCCGGTTTCCGGATCTTTTACTGTGCCTTCAAGGCAATATTCAAACAAGCGAATGGCTCTCTGGGCATCTTCTATCTCAACAGCATCAGCTAGCCTTACCCTTGCTGATGCTTCGCTTAACCTGATTAAACCTTCCAATTGCCTGTGGGTGGCGGCGTAATTTCCATCCTGCTTTCCTTTCTCACGCAATCCAACATAGAAATCTGAAATTAGGGCGATTGCCTGTTTTGAAAGAACTGGAAAAATATTCTGCCTCCCATAAGAAATATATTTTTTCACTAATTCAGTTGGAATTGGCGGTGTAATCCTTTCTTCGATTTCCTTCCAGTCCTCTTTTGAGATTTTTTTCCCGAGGATTTTTTGCTGCTGGATTTTCTCCCCACCTTGGTGTGTTTTTAGGATATGGGTTGCAATTTCCAAATCTTTCTTTTTATCAAGCACGTCTTTAATTAAGAAGAATAAATCAAACCTTGAGATTAATGTGGGGGGCAAATCTATTTGCTCCAAGTAAGGGGAATAAGGGTCAAACCTCGAATATTTTGGATTTGATGCTGCCAAAACACTTGTTTCTGTCTTAAATCTTGTGGTAATGCCTGCCTTCGCAACACTGATAGAATTATGCAAAACAAGCCCTGATGAAATAAAATTCCTTGTTGGTTCTACTGTAACATCATAAACCCATTCTGAACCAACATTTGGGATTATCTCTGTTTTTGCAATAGTGACAAATCGCAAATCAGAATCTACAACTGACTTAATTTTTGAACACTTAACATCCAAATCTAACAATTTATCTGAAGCTAATTTTTTGACAGTTAGTAACAATCTGCTAACCTGTTTGGTTCTTAGGTTTCTCTCAATATAAGTTACCATACTCTTGCTTATGCCCAAAGAATTGGCAACTTCCCCCAAAGGAAGATTAAATAATTTGCGTATTTTTCTGGGAGACTCACAATCCAAACTTTTTAAAAATTTGATTTTAGCATAAACCTTATCTAAATGTTTAATAACTCTTTTCCTTTCTGCAGAATAATTTTTGTTAATTGACAAGACAAAAGAACCATCACTTAATTTTAATGATTTCAATAAAGCATTAAGCTCACACAGGATGCAATTTGGAATAAAATCCTCTTCATTTAATCTAGCGGAACTCCGTTTGATAAAATAATTAAGCCTTCCCAATCGTTTGTCTGTTTCTGGAACAAATTGAAGGAATTTCTTCAGGGAATTCGTTCCACTAATGACAACTTTATAATATTTGTGTTCCTTTCTTTCTTCTGTTTGAATTCGCGATATTATACTAAATTGCAATAACAAATCAGCATAATCTTCAGCCATAGATAAAGATGCTGTGGAAAAACCAAATCGTTCGCTATCTATAAAACCGTCACCGCTGAATGCTGCTTTAAGGAATTCTGCCTGAATTTCTTGGTTTGCAGAAAGTATTCTTGCTGGGATTCTCTTAAAAGGTGCTTTTGCAATTAATTCATTAAAATTATTTTTGAAATAATTATAAAGCGGCAAAGAACAACATCTTACAGTAGTAATATCTTTTGTTGCTTTTGCCCTATTGCCTGCTTTTATTGAATTTATATTCAAATATGATTTGAAACTATCCTTAAAAACAGCAGTCATGTGATTTATAATAATTGGGTCGGTATTGCTAATTCCTATTTCAGCATATGAATTCGATTCATCAAAATAGCTGTGCCCTTCACTAGCAACATATCCTAAAAATGCCCCTATGTTTGGATTCATTTGCTCTGGCAAAAACAATTCCTTTCTGCCATTAACTGAAACATCTGTTAATAGTGATTGATTTCTTGGGATAATTTCAATCTTTTTAGCTGCTGGGCAAAACATCCCTTTTGTCAATAAACTTGCACTTTTTTCAACAAAGTTATTGTTTTCAAAAACAAAAATTGGATGCTCTGGTGTAACAATTATGCTTCTGCCGGTTGAATAGGTTATTTTTACAAAATGGTCTGGCGCTCTATGCCTGCTAACCCTGCTAACAGTAATTGGACTCAAATTATTAAAATCAGCAGTAAGCACTTGTAAATCATCTACTTCTAAAATTTCACAGTTTTTGCCTTGAATTACTCTTTGCAAATTATTTTCAATTAAGGAATCTACTAATTTGCCTATTTTATGTTTTGAACCATCAGCAAGCATTATCTCAAAATCCTTGTGATAAGATTGCTGTTCCAGGCTTTCATGCATAGCACTTCTGTCTTCAGCATCCATTTTATCAAGCTCATCAATAAATGCTACTCCTCCTGATGCTAACACCAATGCTCCTGCCTTAATTGTCCAACCGCCTTCGCCAAATTCATCTTTTACTGCAGTTGCTGATATGCCTGCACCTGTAGATGTCTTTCCTGCAATATAAATTCCTTTTGGCGAAAGTGCATTCGCAGCAAGAAGCATTTGTGATTTTGCAACACCAGGCTCACCAACAAGCAAAACATGGATATTGCCCCTTATCTTTTGTTCATTAGGCATTACTTTTTTTACTCCGCCAAATAATTGCAACATAATTGCTTCCTTTACCATTTCATGGCCATAGATTCCAGGGGCTAAACTTTTAATCAATTTATCAAATACTTGCGGATCTTTTGCTAATTGCTTTATCCCTGCTTCTTCCTCTTCACTAATCACAATATCTTCAAATTCCCGTTCAACCCTATCTAAATGCCTCACTTCTAAATACCTGGTAAACGCTGCTTTTTCTTTATTCAATGGACCTAACCTTAAAATACCTACAATTTTTATTTTGTCACCTGCAGAAACCTTATTGACAATGTCATCAGACATATAAACCTGAATATCTGTTGGCTGTTCATTCCCTTTTAAGGATTCCAAGGATTCTTGAATAAGTATTTTTTGATAATCAACAAATTCACTTTCAGCCTCAACAAGGGAAAAATCACGGTGCCTGCAATCGCAAAATGCTGGCTTTTTTAATTCCGGGGAATCCTGATCCACTTTGTAAACATTTCCACATCTCCGGCATTGCCATGCTGCTTTTTTTAATTTTGGCAGCACATCAGTAATTTGTTTTATTACACCTTCAACACAGATTAATTTATTTAAATGTGCTGAACCCAAATTCCTTAAAAGTATTTTTCTATCATCAGGCAGATTAAAGAACCTTATGTGCGGTGCAAATTTTTCAACCTGCAAAGAAGGGACTTCAACGCTTTCAATTGCAGATTCTGCACTTTTTATCAAATCATCAGGGCTTTCAAGGAGTTCATCTGCCAATTCAAAATCAAAGCGTTCCAATTCCTTAAAATCAACATTTAATGAACGCTCTTCGGGATATTTCTTTACAAGGTGCTCTATCTGCTTCTTATACTCTTGTTCGTAGAATGAGAGGAATTTGCCTAATTGGGGATTCCTTTCTGGAAGGGTTTGTTCAGCCATATATATCTCCTAAATACTGTTTTCTTTGGTTTAAAAGCGGATTGGGAGAGTAGATTTCCCCTGAACTGCCCTTTCTTTTCTCTTTCTTAAAGAGAAAAGAAAGTGTAAGTTGCCGAAAGAAAAGAGAAATACTCTAATTTATAAAAAAACTAACCTATTCACCCGCTTAGTTGTGTATGTTAAAAGTGTGTGTCGGGAGAAAGAGTGTTGGGCTCTAAAAAAATATTGTAGATATAATAGAGCACTTAATTTATTATTAATAATCAATTCAGTTTCCAAACTAAGCAATAGCTATGTGGATTAGGAAACTGAATCATAATTCTTTTGTAAAGCCTATTCGCTCAAAGAATTTAAGGATAGCTCTTTGGTTGTCAATTGCAATCCCTGCAACCCCCTTAGAGCTAAAATTCGAAAAATGTATGCCTTCTTGCGTTAAAACTTCTTTTATAAAATTTAAAATCCTAGGGTTTGATTTTGAAAACAGCACCCTTGCCCTATCTGTGCCTGCTTTTCTACTCATATATCCATGGCTATCAAATAATGCTCTTGCAAATGCTCTTTTTGTGCCAGAAACCCTAAGATAGGCCAAAGGAGGTTTCTTACCATAGGCAGTCAATCTGTTAAACTCTTGTGCTGCAGATGCTGATTTAACGGAAAATTCCCACAAATCTGTTTTTTTGGTTATTGTTCCCTTGATTGGCACAAATTTAGATAATTTATCCTTAAATGCTTCAACAAATGCCCTATCTTTAGCTCTTAGAAATATTAAGGGGGTTTCCCTTTTTACTGATGCATTGCCGCACATTGCCCCTAAAACATAAGCAAAGTCTGTATCATTGGCAGAGGGTTTTGGAATAAATATTGGCTTGCGCTCCTTCTTTTTTTGGGCAAAAAACCTTTCTGACAGGTATTGTGGAAGATTTTCTCCCCTATGCCATCTTCTCACGGTATTCGGCGCTAAACCAGTTTCCCTAGCTACTTCCCCAGGGGATAACCCAGTTCTCAATAAACCAAGCACTTCTTCAAGCTTTTCAAACTGCCTTAATTGCTCTTCAAGCACTTCCCTTGTTTTTCTTGCATTCCCAAGCCATTTGCTTTGTGCAATTAAACGCTTTCTATAATCAGATAAACTAAGTGGCTTTCCTCCAACAGTTACCTCTCTGCCTACATAACTAACGCGCCCCTGCCTTGCAGATCTCCTTGGTTTTGGCATACTTAACCTTGCATTAAAATGTTTAAAAATTGAATAGAGAGCAAAGGCAAATATTAAAAGTAGTTCTTAAACTGAAGTAATAGGAGTATGAATAAATTTTACATTACAACTGCAATAGATTATCCCAGTTCAGACCCGCATCTTGGGCATGCATATGAGAAAATATGCGCAGATGTTATCGCAAGATGGCATCGCCTGCTTGGTAAAGATGTATTCTTCCTTACCGGTACAGATGAACACGGAAGGAAGATACAAAAAGCTGCAGAAAAAAAAGGGATGAAACCAAAGGAATTTGTGGATTACCAAAGCAAGGCATTCTTAGAATTATGCAAAAAATTGAATATCTCAAATGACCGCTTCATAAGGACAACTGAAAAAGAGCATATGCAAATGTGCCAAGAAATATTCAAGAAGGTATATGATAAAGGCGACATTTATTTGGGAAAATATGAAGGGCATTATTGCACTGATTGCGAAACATTTTATACTGAAAAAGAATTGGCAAATGGGAACTGCCCTACACACGGAAAAAAATGTGAAGTATTGAAGGAAGAAAGCTATTTCTTTAAAATGGGCAAATATGAAAAGAAATTGAGGGAATATTTTGCAACGGAGGCAACTGTCCTGCCAGAACACAGGAAAAAAGAGATTCTTAACAGGATGCAGGAAGGATTATTAGATTTATCAGTATCAAGGGCTAATTTAGAATGGGGCATTCCCTTGCCAATTAATTCAAAACATTCAATCTATGTTTGGTATGATGCCTTGCTGAATTATATTTCAGGAATTGATTATCCTTCTGCAAGATTCAAGAAATTCTGGCCTGCTGATGTTCACTTGATAGGAAAGGATATTTTGTGGCACCATACAGTAATATGGTGGAGCATTTTAATGGCAGCTAATATTGAACTGCCAAAAACTGTTTTTGTCCATGGATTTATAAAAACAGATTCTGGCGAAAAAATGAGCAAATCACTAGGCAATGTAATTGATCCCCTTAAATTGGCTGATAAGTATGGGGCAGATAATTTAAGATATTACTTGACTAGGGAGATTCCTTTTGGCGAAGACGGTTATTTTTCTGAGAAATTGCTCTGCAAGCATGTGAATGATGAATTAGCCAATGATTTGGGCAATTTGCTGCAAAGAACGTTAACAATGGTTGAAAGATACTGCAATGGAAAAATCCCAAATGCGAATATTGACCTGCAGTTTGCAGAAAAGAATGAAATAGAGATTGAAAAAATAAAAAAATATATGGAAAAATATGAACTGCATTTGGCTTTGCAGCAAATTATGGGCATTGTTAATTCAGCCAATGCATATGTAAATGAAAAAGAGCCCTGGAAATTAAAAGGCAAGGAATTGGAAAATGTTTTATATGTATTAGCGGATTCCTTGAGGATAATTTCAATACTGCTTTCCTCATTTATGCCAGAAACCTCTGAAAGAATAAATAAACAATTAGGGATTACTGCTGGAAATTTAAATGATTGCAAGTTTGGGCTTTTAAAATCAGGAACTTTAATCAGGAAAACAGAAATTTTGTTTAAAAAAGTTGAATATAAAGCAGAGGAGACCAAAAAAGAGATTAACTTTTCAATAAGTGAAGAGGCAAAAAAGCTTGGAATAAAAAGCAAGCATGCTATTCTCACAAATTTAGAGATAAAAAGCAAAAATAATCAGCTTGAAAAATTTAAAGAAGAATTTGAGAAGAAAGCAAAGGAAAAAACATTTGAAAATAATGAAATTGTCAATGCTTATAAGGCACAGAGAACTGCTGAATTCAAAAATGAATTAACCCCTGCTGAACGTTTGCTCGGCATGATTAAAAGAGCAGGGAAATTGCCTACAATAAATACCTTTGTTGACGCTTACAATGTGGTGAGCGTTGATTCAGGCTTGACAATCGGGGCGCATGATTTGGACAAATTAAAAGGAGATTTGGAATTTGTTATTTTGAAAGATGACAAGGAATTTATTCCAATGGGTGCAAAGGAAAAAGCTATTGCTAAAAAAGGGGAATATGCAATCACTGATTCTTTAGGAAATGTTTTGTGCCGGATGGATGTACGGCAGGATGATGAATCCAAAATAACAAAGAATACTAAAAATGCTGTCTTGGAAGTTCAGGGAAATTTGAAAACAAACGATAAGCTACTTGAAGAGAAATTGAAGGAAGCTTGCGAACTGATTGTGAAATATTGCGGTGGAAGATATAAGATTTTCTAGAAGAAATCTTTATTAAGCAGTTATCTATAGGTATATTATGAACAAGCTAATAAAGGAAAACATTTTGAAAAACAGTCTTATACTAATTATTTTAGTAATGTTATACTCCCCCTCAAAAGCCAATTAATAAACAGCGAAATTACTGATATTTCCAGCATCTCTGCAATGTTAACTTTTTCTTCTTTAATTTCAGTAATTGCCTGCTTTGGCTGTTTTGCATTTACTTATGAAAAAACAAACTTTGCCAATCCCTTAGAAAGAATTTTGGGACATATTACAACTGGCTTACTGCTGCTGATTATTGGTTTTTCCATTATGGTCTCACAAGTACTGATTAGTATGATTATTGGACCTTTTTTAATTCTAGATATCTTACTCCTCTTACTGTATGTTGCTTGTGTTGGATACGATTTTTGGGATTTGTTACGATACCATAACAAGGTAAAGAAGCTTTAGGTTAAGCATTGTTTCTACTACTAATAGAAGCTTCTTTCTATTACTAATAGAATGATTTAAAAATGCTTAGCTTGTTTGTATTTATATGCTTAAAGAAAAATTAGAAAAAATAATTGTTACCCAAAAAAAAGAATTGGCTTTGAATGAAAAGACAGTCATTAGGGAAGATCTTCCTTTAGTTAAGCCTGTTCCTTCTTTTGTCAAGGTCATCTCCGGCATAAGGCGTTGCGGTAAAAGCACTCTTTTGAGGCAGCTTTTGAAGAAAGAGAAAAATTTTTATTATATTAACCTAGAAGATGTCCGTTTGGATGATTTTGAATTATCTGATTTTGTTAAATTAGATGAAATTTTTAATGCATTATATGGGGGGAATGGCATTTATTTTTTTGATGAAATTCAAGTTGTCCCTAAATGGGAAAAATTTGTGCGTTCTCTTGTGGATAAAAAAAAGAAGGTAGTTTTAACCGGTTCTAATGCTTCTCTTTTAAGCAAAGAACTCGGAACACTTTTGACTGGCAGGCATTTGAGTTACGAATTATTTCCTTTTTCTTTTAAAGAATTTTTGGATTACTTTAATTTTGCCCCCTCAATTGATTCTTTCGAAAAATATTTTAGATTGGGGGGTTTTCCGGAATATCTTGAAAGAAAACAAAATTTTGTTTTACAGGAATTATTAAAAGATGTCGTAATAAGGGATGTTGCTGTCAGGTTTAGCATTAGGAATTCAGACCTATTAAAGAAATTGGCAGTTTATTTGATTAGTAATGTCGGAAAGGAATTTTCATTTAATTCCTTAAAGAAAATGTTTTCAGTTGCCTCTGTCCAAAGCATTATTGACTATATTTCATTTTTTGAGGACTCTTACTTATTATTTACTATTCCAAAATTTAGTTATTCCTATAAAGAACAGCAGGTTAACCCAAAAAAGATTTATTCAATTGACAATGGTTTATCGTTAGCAAATTCAATTTCTTTTTCAAAAGACCGAGGAAGGATGTTGGAAAACCAAGTTTTTTTGCATTTAAGAAGAAAATATAAAGAACTATTTTATTTCAAAGAAAAAAACGAATGTGACTTTATAATAAAAGAGAAAGGAAAAATAACCCAAGCAATTCAGGTTTGTTATGAACTCAATGAAGACAATAATGAACGAGAAATTAATGGATTAGTGGAAGTGCTGGCTAAATTTAAATTGAAACAAGGATTAATTTTAACATATGATCAAGAAGACATGATTGAAATACAAAACAAAAAAATACTCATAAAACCTGTTTGGAAATGGTTATTGTCCTTTAATGGATCTTAGCAAATAGGGCATCACCACTAAGGATAATTGATTTGCTCTTTATCATTAAGCACACAGAAACTAATTGTGCGAATTTATTTTCTTCCAGTACCAAATTGTGAATGCTACTATCAAGAATACGATAATTACATCAAACATATGGAAGAAATTTATCATTGAGTTCCAGTTTGGGCCCAAATAAATGCCCAAATAAGCTAAAGCAAAATTCCAAGGTAAAGAGCCTAACGTTGTGTAAAGGACAAATTTCTTGAAATCCATTCTTGTTACTCCAGCAGGCGTTGAAATAAAGGTTCTTATTACAGGCAGCATCCTTGAAATAAAAACTGCTTTATGCCCATATTTCGCAAACCATGAATCTGCCCAATTCAGTTTCTTTTCAGAAATTAGGGCATATTTTCCATATTTTAGAAGTACTGCCCTACCAACATAGGCTCCGCCCCAATATGAAAGGATTGAGCCGATTAAATTTCCTAAAGTTCCTGCCAAGGCAACCATTACGAAATCCAATTTCCCCAAATAAACCAAGTAACCAGCAAATGGCATTACTATTTCACTAGGGATTGGCAGATTTGCTGATTCCATTGCCATCAGAACAATAATGGATAAATAACCCCAGCTTGAAATTAATGAGATTAAAAAATCCGAAAACATCTGCACAATTGGGATCATAATATAGAGAAATAAGGAAATGGGATTAAATATGTTTTTGTTACAATAGTAGTTTTTCTTTTCTTTGGAATATGCCTAAGGCTTTCTTTTCGTTTAGGAAAAGAAAAGAAAGGATTGGCGCTGGGAGTGGGATTTGAACCCACATGTGCGAGAAGCACACCAGTTTTCGAAACTGGCGGAATACCGGATTATCCGATCCCAGCAATAAAAGTTTAACAAAGAGGTATTAAAAATAGATTTTGGCTTATTTCAGGCGCTCAAGTGCATGCAATTTCTGCAATTTTTCAAGCGACGATGCTTCGATTACCCCGAGCAGTTTTGAATTATGCACAATTGGCAGGAATGGAAGCCCGGTTGTATAAAATTTCTCCATTAATTCAGAGCTGGTAGATGTTGCAGAAATAATTGGGAGTTCAGTCAGATAATTTGAAATTGGCAATCCCATATTTGCATTTTGTTTTACAATATCCTCTGATGAAATCAAGCCAAAACCAAGTTTTCTTTTTACTAACAAAGAAGTGACATTCTTTTTTAGCATAAATTCCTTTGCCTCTTTCAAGGTTTTTGTTTCACCAATCACAAAAGGCTTTTTCTTTATTAAATGAGAAAGATTTATGTGGCTAAATGCATGTTTCAAGGATACTAACTGATATTCCTGGTTTGACCCTAAATAAATCAATGCTGCAATTATTGTAAGCATAATGCTTCCACTGAAAAATCCAAGGAAGAAAAGCAAAAACGCAAATATGGTACTTACTTTTGTAGCTAAACGCGTAGCTTTAACATAATCAAATTTTAAAGCTAACAATGACCTAAAAACACGGCCGCCATCAAGAGGCAAAGCTGGAAGGAATAAGTTAAATGCACCCAGCATAAAATTCACCCAAAGAACTGCAAACAGGGGAAATTGAATAAGGTAGGATTCAAAATTCACCATATTTTTTGGGTCATTGAAAAGTTCCCATGGGAATGGCAGATTGAAAATAATTATTAAAGCAAATAGCACAGAAACAACCAAGAAATTAAATAAGGGCCCGGCAATCGCAATAAGGAATTCATCCTTTGGCTTCTCAGGCATCCGTTCACTTAAGGCTACGCCTCCAATTGGCAATAGCATAATCTTCTTCACTTTTATGTGCTTGCTTAGGGAAACAACAGAATGGCATAATTCATGCAGGAATACTGAAAGGAAAAGTATAAAGAAAATAAAAACAACAGGAAGGAATGTCTGCGGATAAAATAATGCCTGTGAAATTATTACAAATGCCATTACTAAAAGGAATGTCCAGTGCAATTCCAATTCAATGCCAAAAATCTTGCCTAAAAAAAGTGATTTCATAATTCAATCAGTGAATATGTAATTAAAAAAGAATAAGAAACAGCGTGTTAATAACACGCTGCTATTTTATGCATCACTTTATTTGCAGGCTTCTGCAAACCAAGTGTATTCCATTACATTCAATGAATACATCATTAACCCTGTGCCTAGTAGAGTTCCTGCAACCGGAATGAGTGAAAGCAACCCTACAATGAATGCTAAAACAAAGTAAAGGATTACTGTAAAGATCCAGGCTATGAAATACTTCAAGGTTAATGCTTTCTTAATTACCGTGCCAAAAGAGAATGCTGCAGAAAATTTATTTGATGCAACGTAATTAACTAATGCTGAGGGCAGCAGGAATACTGCAATTAAGAACAAAAGTATCACTACAAGCATATAACCTAAAAAAGGTCCTAAAGCTGCCATGAGTGCAGTAAAGTCAACATTGCCTCCAGTTAATAATCCGGTAAAGCTTCCTAATAGGCTTGAAGCAAAAAGCACAATTGAGACAACAAGCACGAGCAATGCCGGAATCAAATAAATCAGGCCTATAATTATCGATAAAACGGATTTAATGATTAAATCCCCAATATTCTCAAGGAAATCAGGAAGCTTATTGTCGCCCTTAAGGGTTTTTTCAGCTACCTTTAACCCAAATCCCGGAATTGTAAGTGAACTTATGAAAGGAATCATACCTAAAATAATTCCGATAACTAGTGTTTTAATATCTTGAAACGGCTTTTTTAGCCCTAAAACAAAATCTACCAAACCAACACCTCCAAACGGTTGTTTGTTGAGAAAAATAGGCTTTCAAACTATTTAAACCTTTTGAAGAGGGTTCAGGCATTAATTCTAGCAAGGATAAGCAAGGCTAATTCCCTTGCTTTGGATTCTTCCTTTACTTCTTTAACAAGGATTTTGCCATCCTGGAAGATGCTTATGTTTGTGCCCGAATAATTTACTAATATTACTAATTTAGTTTCTGCCTTTATGCCAAAGCCGTTTTCAGAAAGTTTTTTTGAAAGTTCTGCAAGGTTTAATGATACTTTAGTTTTTGGTAGGAATTCAAAACTGTCCCCTCCCCTGCATAGCTTTGAGATAAAATTATCTAATTGCAATTAATCACGCTTTTATTATCTTATGCTGCCAAAAAGCAAATTTAAATAGATGGGGTGTTTAATAATAATATGGAATTTCCAGCAGGAGAAAAGATTGAGGAAGGGCTTAATATAAATAAGGTGAATCCTGAAGAATTATTCAAAAGTTTTATGGATAGTGAATTTTCAGGGTATATTGTACTTACTATTTACGGCTATGCTGGAATAGAAGAAGGCTTATTATTATTCCAAAAGGGAATTATTGTTGGAGCCTTGTTCTCTTATGATACTTCAAACCATAGCATTGAAGGTGAGGAAGCTCTTGTACGAATATTAAATGCATTCAAGGCAAAATACGGCGTTCTTGATATAAATTCACTTTCAAAACAGCAGGTTGAACTAACTATTACTTTTAAGGATGTGATGAAAGTAAAGGGATATCAATTAAAAGATTTAGCAAAATTAATCCCCAAGGCATATTCAACCCAATATTCAGAAAAAGGGATAAAGGAATCAGATGAGAAATCACGTTATGATATAATGAAAAAAATGGGGCTATTAGGCATAGATAAGGGTTAATTAAAAAAACTAAAATTTATATTATCTTGTTTTATAATAGATACTGAAGGATATGGGTAAAGTAATTACAATTGCTTCTGGAAAAGGCGGAACTGGGAAAACTACGCTTACAGCTAACTTAGGAATTTGCCTGGCAAGGCAGGGCAAGAAAGTGCTGCTTGTGGATGCAGACATTGCGATGGCTAATCTATCCTTACTTCTTGGGATGCAAACATCCCCAATTACCTTACATGATGTTTTATTGGGTGAAACCTCGATACAGGATGCATTGTATGAAGGGCCGAATGGCATTGAAATATTGCCTTCAGGTTTAAGCTTGGAGAGTTACAGGAAGATAGATTCTGAACGATTGAGATCTGTAATTTCCACAATAAAAGAAAATTATGATTTTATCCTGATTGATGCAGCTGCAGGGATTGAACGTGCAGTATTATCAGCCTTAACCAGTTCTGATGCCGTACTTTTAATAACAGAAGCTACTCCAGCAAGCTTGGCTGATGGCTTGAAAACAAAAATAATTACGGAAAAATTGGGCGGGCATGCAATTGGTGTAATAATAAATATGCTAAGGAATGAAAAGGGGGAATTAGAAAAAGAAGAGATAATGCAAACTTTGGAATTGCCCTGTTATGGCGTAATCCCCTATGACCAAGAAGTGCGAAGGTCATTCTATGATAAAAAAGGCGTTCCTGTTGTAATAAGATGCCCTAACTGCCCTGCATCAAAAGCAATTGAAACCATTGCAATAAAACTGCTAGGTGGGGAAGTTAGTGTTGAAACGCACAAAGAAAGCTTTATTAAGAGAATCCTAAGAGTGATATTTAGAAAATAAACTGTTTTTATTTTTTAAGGGTGAGGGAAATGACAGTAAAACCATTCGATGTATTAACAAAGAGGATAGGGCAGAATGTCCTTCTTCAGCTAAAAGGAGGAAAACAGGTAAGAGGTGTATTAAAAGGATTTGATGTGCATCTTAATATTGTTTTAGGAGAAGCTGAAGAATTAGAGGAAGGACAGGTAAAGAGCAAGAACAGCGAGATGCTCATAAGAGGAGATTCAATCGTATTCATTAATGTTTAATGAAAATTAAACATCCTTTATTTTCTGCAAATATTATTGTAAGCTATACTTAGCTTACGGTAAAGGGCTGGTAGATCAGTTGGTAGATCGCCACATTGGCAATGGGGTTTAACTTCAACACGATTGTGGAGGCCTCGGGTTCGAATCCCGACCAGTCCAATAGCAACTTTTCTTTTTCTTAAGAAGAAAAATAAAAGTTCCTAGGCATCAAAAGAAAAAGAATATAATACTATTTCTGGCAAAAACAAACATTTATTAGAAGCTCCAATTTATATTATTGCAAATAGCAGACGTGGGAAGAATACTATTAAAATTAAATTAGGTTAAATATAATATTGGCTGATTGAAATGGACAGAGAAAAATTGATGCTAACTTCAATAAAGAAGCTGATTGACTTAAATGTTTCAGAGGACGAAATAATCCTTAACCTAAAGGATATTGGCGTGAGTAATGAAGAAGCCAAGGAATTAATAAAAAAAGCCGGTGGTTTCAAAAAAACAGCATTAGAAGAGATTGCTGAAAAAGAACCTGTTAAAACAAATGTAAACCTAAGCAAGGTAATTGAAAAGGAATTAAGTGCAATTGAACCTAAGATAGAGCAGCCAATTCAGGCAAAACCTGCTTTTTCTTTTGAAAAATATGCAAAGGATGTTGAACCGGCTATTTCAGGGCTATGGGAAAAGGGTGTTTTGGTAACTGTTACTGATAAATTAGAGGAAATGAAAAAACTGAAGAAGGATATTGAAAAGACACTTGATGAAAAGGTAAGTGCAGCAGTGGAATCAGAAAGGAAAAAGATGGCAGTTGTATCAGAATCACAGAAAACACTGCTCATTGAAAAGGTAAATTCACAGTTATCGATGAAATCTGAGGAAATCGAAGATATCATAAATTCCAAAATAACTGAAATGGGCAATCTTAATACTGAAATCAAAAGGAATATTGAGGAACTTAAATTAAAGCAACAGGAACATAAAGAAATTTTAGATGATGTAGAACGAAAAAAAATAGAACTAATGCAGGTAAAGGATAGGATATTAGCGGATATGAATACTGAATTAATTAAATCAAAAAGCGAGGTAGAAGAGGCTGTTGGAAAAATAGAATCACATCTGCAGGAACTAGACCAAAGAGTAGAAAGAACGCTCTCCTTGGAAAGTGAGGTAGTTGAAGGCTTGGTTAACAGCACTGAAAAGAAAATTGTTGAGATACAGAATGAAAAACGGCAGGAATTGACTGATGCTGTTTCACTTGAAATTAAAAGGATTGAAGAGGTAAGGGCAAAGATTGATGTGGATAAGATAACTGCTAAGATAAAGCAGCTTGAAGGCGATAAACAGGAACTTGAGACATACAAAATGGTTTTGGAAGAAACTATCGAGCAGGCAATACTTGATAACTTGGAAAATTACAAAAAGAAATTTGTCGCAGACATAAGGAAAGAAGCAAGGATTGAAGAGATAAAGAATGCACAGGAGAACCTTTCAGTATTCCAAAAGCAATTTGTGAGCACGATTGACCGAAATGTAGAGAAGTTCAACAAAAGTATTGAGGATTTGAACAAGAAAACTGGGGGCATATTGAAGGAATATGGTGCAAGAAGAAAACTAATTGACAATAAGATTGATGAATTAAGCAGATTTGAGAAAAACTTTGCCAAAGAAATGGGAATTGCTGTTGATTTGCTTGTTGAAAAGAAGGGCAAGAAAGAATCTAATTAGAATTTGCATATTAAACGCCATATGGATAAAATAAATTCAAAATAAGCTGATTTTATTTGTTTTATTATTAGTGTAATTCCGATAAACTTCATCAACTGCTATTCTTGTGACATAGGGCTTATGGTGCCTAAAGCCACCGCCAAAAGAATGCGGAATATGCATCAATTCGTGAATAAGGATTTTGGTTTTTTCATCTTCTGGCAGGGAATTGAATTTTTCTGAGATTAGCTCAATTACATAATATGGCTGGGTCTGCATCCCTTCTTGCAATGCCTTTCCTAAGGAATGGATTCTTGCAATTGTTCTCCTTGTTTTTGAGCCCCTGCTCACAATGCAGGAAATTCTTTCTAAATCAATATGGTTGAAACCCAATTCCTTTGCCAAATCCCTTGCCCTTGAAGTAAAATCTTGGGAAAAAATATAACGCATAATGAGAATTAGAAGGAAGGATATTTTAAACAAACTGGGGGAATAATAAATATGGCAAAATATTTTGTGCTTGATGCTAATTCTGCCGGAAAAAATCCGGAAGCATTAAAAATGGCTGTGGACATTCTGAAAGAAGACCATTGGTATGAGTTAACTGAAGAAAGATTAAAGCCCTGGCTTTCACAGGTATCTTTTTTGCTGGCTATTGAAAAGGGGAAAGCAATTGGGTATATTGAATTTGAAAGAAATGAAGGTTTGAAAGAACTCAGGGGCAAAAGATATTTTACAAGGGAAGAGCATAGAAAACGCGGCATAATGTTTGGGCTGATTAAAGAATTAACAAAACACGCAGCTAAATTAGGATATCACCAGATCATTACGTATGGGGCTGAACCAGTTTTAAGGGCGGTTATGAGAAAAATTAAAAAAAGAACCCGTACTGAAGAACTGCCTTTTGGGACTTTTGTGCAATTTGCTTCAAAACCAAAACCCAAAAAACCTAGAATTAATAGACCTAGGGGCAAATAAAAAGAAATAACAATTAGCTAATTGATTATGAAATAATTAAAAATAGAAAAAGACAGCAGCAATTATTTGCTGTGTCCGTGACTTGCATTTACTGAAGGCCTTACTTGTTCTGTGCCTTTTCCTTTGTACATTAATCCCCGGCCTTTCTTTCCCGCAGAGGTTAATCCTCTAAAAGCCCGACCTCTTTTATCGCAAATCCAACTTAAATCCTTATCTGCTCTCATCTCAGGATTATCCCTATCAATTAAAATAATTTCAAAGTATTTGCACTTGCCATCCTGCCCAACAAAATAACTATTCAAAACTTCACAATTAGGGTATTTTCTAGCTGCCCTTTCTTCTGCAATCCTTTGTATGCTTTTTCCCCTTGTTCTTTTTTTAGTACCCATTCTTTTGGGCCTTCTTGCAGCCCTTGGCCTAGGCATTTTTCCTGAACCTTTTCTTACCTTTGCCCTAACAACTACTACTCCATTCTTTGCCTTATACCCCAAGGATCTTGCCCTTGGAATATTGCTTGGTTTATCAACTTTGGTAATAGATTCTTCCTGATTTCTAAACTGGAATAACTTATCCCTCATAATTTTTTTGTAATCTATTCCAGCTTCTTTTGCCCCACTATATTCCTTTTGCAAGGTCTCCTGGATGTGCTTATATCCGTTCATAATAATCCCTCAATTAAAAACATAAACAAAATAGTGTTTAATTAACCTTTATATTATAGCAAAAGACTTTGAGTTTGAAACTTTATTATCTTCTGCTAAATAGTAAAGGACTACATTTTGTTTTTATATTTATATCCTTTATTATAATAGTAAATACTCATGTGCAGTATTTTAAAAGGTTTCTTTATGCGCTGTAAACCCACAGATTGGAATGTAATTGAAGGCAAAAAATGCGAAATCTGCGGAAAAAAGGCAGAAATAAGCCTTCTTTACGGCCCGCAGCATTATTGCAAAATGCATTTTATTTACCTTATTGAAAAAAGGGTAAAGAAAACCATAAGGAAATATTCACTTATCAAGCCAAAAGAAAAGATTTTATTGGCAATGTCTGGCGGCAAGGATTCTTCAGTAGCTGCATATTTGATAAATAAAATATTCTCAAACAGCTGTGAAATTAAAGCACTGTTGATTGATGAGGGGATAAAAGGATACAGGAATAAATCAATTGAATTTGCAAAAAAGAATTGCAAAGTATGGAACATTGATTATAAGGTAATTAAATTTGAAGAGGAATATGGCATTTCAATGGGAAAAATCCAAAAGAAAATAATGAAAGATTCTTCAATTGGAAATCCCTGCTCTTTCTGCGGAATTATGCGAAGGCAATTGATGAACAAATATGCCAGAACTATTAAGGCAGACAAATTAGTTACTGGGCATAACCTTGATGATGAATGCCAAAGCATATTGATGAATGTTTGTGATAATAAGCCAGAATTATTTATCAGGTTAGGGGCAAAATCAGGATTTATCAAATCAGAAAAATTTATCCCTAGGGTAAAGCCATTATATGAGATTCCTGAAAATGAAGTGTTTGCATTTGCTAACTTTGCTGGGATAAAATATTATGGGGGGGAATGCTGCCCTTTGAGCCATGAGGCAAAAAGGAATGAATACAGGGAAACAGTAAACAGGTTGGAAAAAGCATATCCTGGAACAAAATATTCCACAATAAATTTTTTTGAAAGGATTAAGGGAATGTTGCAAAAAGATGTTTATTCTGAATTCAAATTGAAACAATGCAAACAATGCGGAGAACCCGCAAGCACGAACATTTGCAAGGTTTGTGAGAAATTGGCTAGAATAAAGAAGTAAACTCTGACACAATTTCCTATTTAAATCTGATGCCTAAAATAATATCATATTGCCAAAGTTAGTTTTCTTTCTCTTGGCAACCTAGATTCTCTTTCTTTTTCTAAAAGAAAGAGAAGGCGGGGCTCATGGTCCATCGGCACGATATCGCTTTGACGTAGCGATGAGCTCGGTTCGACTCCGGGTGGGCCCAAACATTGGAGATGGATATATGAGACTAAGGCATAGGCCAATGAAAAGTACGGTTAGAACATTTATTACTCCTAAAGGAACAGGATTACTAAAAAGATGGGATAGGGCATATGGTAGATTTGGTGCTATAGATAAAAAAGTTACAAAAGAAAAGCCATTACGGAAAGGGGCTTTAGCTGAAATTCTTAAAAGAGAAATGATACAACTCAATGAGATTGAAATTGGAAAATGGGACATAGCAGTAAAAGGCAGCATAGTCCTTGTCGGAGATGATTTGGGCAGAGTTACAAATATTTCTGGCAATAAAGCAAACATACTGGTGACTCACTACAGAAAAGCAAATCCAATGAATAGGGCAAATGCAGTATATGCAAGGTTAGAAAAACCACAATTATTTGAAAGGGTTAATTTAGGTGGTGTTGCGGCGATTAGTTTTAAGATTAAGGCAACAGATTTAGAAGGAAGGGCTAAGAAAAAAGGCAAATAATAAAAAAGCAGCATTTATAACATTTTTAATAGCCTAGCTAGCTATTTGCAATATGGAATCAGATTTAATTCTATTTGACAATCTGCAAGAGATTTCTGGGCAAGCAAATAGATTAGAATTAAAACACATAATAATTGCAAAATCTTTTTCTTCGAAAGATGATATCAAGAGATTAAGAGAGAAAATTAATTCATTGAAACCTGATTTTGAAATAAAAATCTGCCATTTGATGGAAAAAACAGAGGGCAAAGAACTTGAAAGCTACAGGAATGCTGCTGATTTTGTTTGCATGCTTGGTGATTCATTAAAAAATGTCAGCTTTGCCGCAAGCAACAAAAAATTTGATTTTATTCTGCTGCAATTTGACAAAAATCCGCAGATGATAATAGATAAAGAAACAATAATGAATGCCAAAATAAATGGGATTCAAATTTTATTGCCTATTTCCGCAATACTCAATTCAAATGCATACAACAAGGCAGCAATAATGCAAAAATATGCTGCAATAATAAAAATTTGTGAAAAATTAGGTTGTGAATATAGTATTGTAAGTGGTGCTAACTGCAAGGAAGAAATGAGGAATAAGGAAGATTTGGATGGAACAAAAACATTATTTAAGGAAAAATGAATATATTAATGGGAAAAATAATGACTGACTCTGATATGATTGCCACGGGTTTGGGAAAATTCAGTAAAGAGAAATTTAATGCCCTATTAGATATTAGGGGAATTGCATTAGGTGAATTTTGTAACAGTTTAGCAAATAAAGGATATACTCAAGTAACAACTTCATCTTTGGTAAACATTGCTGGTTCCTGTGAAAACCCCTATGCTTCATTCACACTAAATTATTATGGACGAGAAGCACATTTATCACAAAGCGCACAACTTCAATTAGAAGCATTGGTAATAAGATTAAAGCGTGGGGTTTTTACAGTAAATAACAGCTTCAGGGAAGAAAATTATGATGATCCAGAAGCCAAAGGAAGACGATTATCTGAATTTACACTTATTGAACCAGAAAGGCCCTATGAAGGCATATCTCCTGAAAAAGCACTAGATAAAATAATTAAAGAGGAAGAAGAAGTGATCAAACAGGTAACTAAAAAAGTTCTGAATAAATGCCCTAAACAATTAAAATTACTTGGAGGAAATATTAATTATTTAAAGAAAATAACCAAGACTCGATTTGTGAAAATTGGCTATGATGATGCTATTAAACTATTAAACAGAACTAAAACAAAGTATGCTTTTGGGGATGATTTTGGTGTAGCAGAGGAAAGACAAATTCTAAACGAATTTAACAATGTGCCTACTTTTGTTACTTACTTCCCTACTGAACTTAAATTCTTCAATATGAAAAGAACAGCTGATGGTAAAAGAGTTTATAGTGTTGATTTACTAATGCCAAAGTTAGGGGAAACTATAGGTGGGGCCATAAGGGAAGAGAATGGTAATAGAATAAAACAGCAATTGAGAAACTCAAAAATTGCTGAATTTCTACAAAAGAAAGGGCAGGATGTTTTAACCCCTTTTAAGGAATATTTTAGATTATTTGAACAGGAAAAACCACTTTTAAGGGGAGGGTATGGAATTGGATTTGAGAGATATGTTGGATTTTTATTAAATTCGAATGATATCTTGGATACCATTACATATAGAACACTTCATCCTTCTCAATAAAAAATGGTGAAAAAATGCTAGTTAAAACAAATTCAGGGTTAAAACACTACAAAACATTGTGGCTTGAAGGCAGAAATGTAAAAATGATAAACCAATTGAGAATTCCCCATAAGTTTGAAATTGTAACCCTGAAAAATTACAAAGAAACTGCGGAAGCAATAAGGAATATGACAGTAAGGGGCGCTGGTGCTATTGGAATAAGCGGAGCATATGGCGTTTATCAAGCAGTTTGTGAAGCCAATGAGAAAAATTATTTGCAATATGTGAAAAATGCTGCTGATTCCTTGAAATCAACAAGGCCGACAGCATATGATTTGTTTTATAGCGTAGACCATGTACTTGAAGCAATAAAAAAAGCAGATAATTTTGAGGAAGCAAAAAAGGCTGCTTTGGAAGATTCAGAAATGCTTGCTGAAGCAAACGCAAACTCTGGAAAAAAAATTGGGCAATATGGTGAAAGGTTAATTAAAAATAATTTTAGGATACTGACACATTGCAATGCTGGCTGGCTAGGGTTTGTGGATTGGGGTTCTGCAATTGCACCAATATATGCAGCAAAAAGAAATGGCAAGAAAATGTTTGTATTTGTGGACGAAACAAGGCCAAGATTGCAGGGTGCTAGATTGACTGCTTGGGAACTTGAAAATGAAGGAATCCCGCACGCAATTATTGCAGACAATGCTGCCGGATATTATATGCAAAAGGGCGAGATTGATATGTGCATTGTTGGGGCTGATAGAATATTAACGCATAACGGCCTGACTGCAAACAAAATAGGCACATATGAAAAAGCTGTTCTTGCAAAAGAGAATGGCATTCCTTTCTATGTTGCAGCCCCGACATCAACATTTGATTTGAAATCAAAGGAAATTCCAATAGAAGAAAGAAGCCAAGATGAAGTACTCTATGTTGAGGGAATGCATAAGGGAAGAATGGAAAAGGTTGCAATATCCCATAAAAATGCAAAAGCGAAAAATCCTGCATTTGATACTACGTTGAGCAAATATATTACTGCTTTCATAACCGAAAAAGGGATATTCAAACCAAATGAAATAAAAGAATTGGAAAAGATTCTTAAAAAATAAATGATTAAAATGCCTGAAATCTATGTTGGGGTGAAATTTCACACTATTTTTTTAAAGAAAGAAGCCCATAAAGGAAAATTGAATAAAAAACTAATTGAGATTGGGGAAAAAATCGCAGAGCATAAGCTTAATGGGGATATGGGCTGGGGAAATATAAGCTACAGAAAAGAAAACGGCTTTGTGATAAATGCAACAAAGGAAAGCATCGGAAAGCTAAATGGAAAAAAACTTGTTTTTGTAAAATCTGCTGATTGGAAGAAAAAAAGTGTAAAAGTCATTGGCCTAAAAGAACCAAGCTCTGAATGCTTTATGCATGCTGCTGCTTATGAATTAAGAAAAGACATTAATGTTGTGCTGCATCTGCATGATGATTTGGTTTTAAAGCATTCAAAAGAGCTCAGGGTTAAAGAAACAAAAGTTGAAAAGCCATATGGGACAATTGAATTGGCAAAGGAAATCAAAAAAGTTCTTGGGAAAGAGAATTGCATTGCAATAAAGAACCATGGAATTCTAGCACTTGGAAAGAACAGTGATAAAGCATTTGAACTAGCATTAAAAATGCATAAAAAAGCTGAATATTTATAAAAATAATTTGCTATTCTTGCGGATGCAGAACTACTTTTATTGATTCATCAGCTTTTGCGACTAAATGGAATCCTTTTTGTGCATCAGATAAAGGCAGCGTATGTGTAATCAGGTCGTTTAGGGTTATTTTCTTTTTTTCAATCAGAACAATGGCTTCCTTAAGGTCTTGGGGGGAAGCAGCATAGCTTGTTTTTAAAGTGATTTCGTTCCTCCAAAGGTTGCTTAGTGACAAGCAAGTTTTTTCCTCAGGCTTAGGAACTGCAAAAAATAAAATCGTTCCGCCTCTTTCAACTGAATTCAATGCTTGCTCAATTGCTGCGCTTGCACCAGTGCAAACAATGACCCTATCAGCCAAAAGTCCTTTGTTAATAACCTTTAATTTCTCAGGAATATTCTCCTTAGCATTTAAGGGGATTGCACCTGCTTGCTTCGCTGCATTTAATCTGTAATCGGAAATATCTGTCGCAAATATCTTTTTTATTCCAATTGCTTTTGCAAGCTTTATGTGCAGCAAGCCTGAAATCCCTGAGCCTAAAATAAGTACTGATTCTGCAGATTTAATATCTATTAATCTTTGGCCTCTGGCAACACAGCCCAAAGGTTCTATAAAAGTTGCATCATCAAATGAAACATTTTTTGGCAGAATGAAGGTACCTTTTTCAACATTTATTTTAGGTACTTTTAAAAATTGCGAAAATCCTCCAGGATGAAAATTTGTTTTATGTAAAGTTTCGCAGGCAGTATGATGCCCTTGCTTGCAGTAATGGCAGTCATCGCAAGGAACATGGTGGGAAACAAAAACCCTATTCCCTTTACTAAATTTTTTTACTTTTTTTCCGACTTGGGTTATTTCTCCTGAAATTTCGTGCCCTAAAACTCTGGGAGCTGTTTTAATGCGGTACCATTCAAGAACATCAGATCCACAGATGCCTGAAGAAATTACCTTAACAAGAATTTCGTCTTCTGAGATCACAGGAATTGGCATTTCTTCAATTCGCACATCATTATTGCGGTAATACATTGCTACTTTCATTTTTTCCATGAAAATCAAATGAGTTTACTGTACAATAAATTAATCAAATTTCTTCTGTTTTTCTTTCTTGCATTTTTCAAACAGATCAAGTGCTTCCTTTACTGTAAAACCTTCATGTACAATTGAGCGTACTGCTTTTATCATTGCTACTGGATAATCAGACTGGAATATGTTACGGCCCATATCAACGCCAACAGCGCCTTCGGAAATTGCATTATAAGTGAGTTCTAATGCTTCCTTTTCTGCTATCTTGGTACCGCCTGCCACTACAATTGGAACAGGGCATGATTCAACTACCTGTGAAAAATCCTTGCAATAATATGTTTTAACAATATTAGCGCCTAACTCTGCAGCTATCCTGCATGCCAACCCCAAATAACGTGCATCCCTTGCCATATCTTTTCCAACGGCAGTTACTGCCAATACAGGCATGCCGAATTGCTCACCTTCATCAACCAATTTTGCAAGATTAAGCAAAGTCTGCCTTTCATACTGGGCTCCAACAAAAATAGATAAGGCTACGCCTACTGCATTCAACCTTATTGCATCATCCATTGCACAGGTAATGCCTTCATTAGATAATTCAGTAAGGATGCTTGTTCCTCCTGAAACTCTCAAAACAATTGGGGTTTCAATTTTGGAATCAACACAGGTACGCAGAATCCCCCTGCTAAGCATTAAGGTATCTGCATAAGGAACTAAAGAGCTTATTGTTTCTTTTGCGTTTTTTAAGCCTGTTGTAGGCCCTAAAAAATAACCGTGGTCGACAGCAAGCATTACTGTTTTGCCTGTTTTAGGCTTAATAATTTTAGATATCCTATTCTTTAATCCCCAGCTCATAAAATCACTCCAGCATATTGCTTTAACTGAATCTAAACAAATCTAATTTTAATTGTATTTATTTTACTAATATTAAGTAAGCTTCAATATTAATCTAATCGTTGATTTATGGAATCTTTCATATAATAAACTGGTGAAAAAATGAAGAAAGAAGTGCTGCCAAGCAGAAGGCATTGCATAGATTTAATAAGAAAAAATAATTCAGATAATATTGTAAAGCATTCTTTGAAAGTGAATTCTGTTGCCATGTATTTGGCAAAAAAACTTGTTAAAAAAGGCGAAATTATTGATTTGGATTTGGTAGACAGGGCAAGCCTATTGCATGATATTGATAAAATAGAAAGCCTGAAAAAAGGAAACCACGGAATTATTGGGGAAAGAATCCTAAAGGAAAAAGGCTTTCATAAAATTGCAGTAATAGTGAGAAAGCATGTTTTGGATCAAATACTTTACGGTCTCAATACTTGGGAGGAAAAGATTGTATTTTATGCGGATAAGCGAGTTGTTGATGATAAAATAGTTTCCCTGGAAGAACGATTGAAATACATAAAAAACCGATATGCCCACATTAATGAAAAATTAATGGATAAATATTCTGAGATTGAAAAGAAAATACTGATTTTAGAAAATGAAATATTTTCAGAAATAAATATTGCCAAGGATTTGAAAGCAATAAAATAAACTTAGAAGTTGTTATTTGGAAAGGTTAGCAATTAAACCTTTTTGAATCGAATTTTTTAATGCTAAGAGATGTTTGGGTTATCAGGATAGCTTTAGGCTGCGCAATTTGCGGATTAATCATACTTTCAATTTATTCAGAAACCGGAGGATGCATTCATAAAAATAACGGGGAAATAACTAATGAATTAATAGGACAGAAAGTTTTGCTGTTTGGCAGGATAACTGAGGTAAAACAAAGCGCAAGCTCAATCAATTTCACATTATTTGATGGCAATTACATAAAAGCAATAATGTTCAATCCAAAAAAGGAATATTTTGCAATAATCCAGGAAGGCGATTTTGCAAATATCTGTGGCGTTGTTTCAAAGTATAAAGGAAAGATTGAAATAATTGTAGAGGGATTGGAGATTGTTTGAAATACTCGCATATATTTTAGCAGGTTGTTTTCTTGGCATAATAAGCGGCATACTGCCAGGCATCCACATAAACCTGCTTTCAATTATGCTTGCAACATACCTGCCAAATGCAGACATAAGGATTGCTGCATGTATAATTGCAATGGGCATAGTGCATTCTTTTGTTGATTTTATCCCAAGCATCTGCTTTGGTGCGCCGCATGAAGACAATTTCATAAATGTGCTGCCAGGCCACAGATATTTCATGAAGGGGCAGGCATACAAGGCAATTATGCTGACAGTTATTGGCGGATTGTTTGGGATAATGCTAGGGCTTTTATTTCTGCCAATTTTTTTCACCATAGGGACAAAATTTTTTTATGAAATACGGGAATTTTTTGGTTACATTTTAATTGCAACAATGCTTATGATGATACTTTCAGAAAAGGGAAATAAAAAAATGTGGGCCGTACTTATTGTACTCTTATCAGGATTTCTTGGGCAGATAGTATTAAGGAGCTCGTCTGTTGAGAATGGATTGTTTGCAGCCATAACCGGGCTTTTTGGAATAAGCACATTGCTTGAGTCAATAAATGAGAATATTATTTCAAGAAAGCAGATAATGAAGGATATCTGCATTAAAAAAATAGAGGCATTTAAGGGCTCAGCCCTAAGTGTTTTTGGCGGTTCAATTGTCGCACTTATTCCAGGGTTAGGGCCTAACCAAGCAGCATTTTTAGTAAGGCAATTTTATGGCAGGATGAGAACACAAAGCTATTTGATAATGATAGGCGGAATAAATACCGTAAATTTAATGTTTTCATTTTTTGCACTTTATTCCATAGGTAAGGGAAGAAGTGGACCTGCTGTTGCAATACAAAATCTGATTTTTCTGGAAAAAAGCCAAATATTGTTGATAATAGCTACAATATTGATTGCTGCTTCCTTTGGTGTTTTCATAACAATATTTATTGCAAAAAGAATTTTGAATAAGATAAATAAGATTAATTACAAAAAATTGAATATTGCAATACTAATTTTTGTAATAGTTGTGATAATGGCTATGGCCGGCGGAAAAGGATTATTAATTGCTGGGACTGCAACAGCCATAGGCATGGTTACAATAAAAACAGGAATTAAAAGAAGCCTATGCATGGCATTCCTGATATTGCCTATCGCAATTTATTATCTGACGCTATGAGTTGAAAGAGAAGTTATCCCCATCTTCTTCAATATCTTCCTTCAGAACTTTTTTCTCGAAAAATTTCCCCAAAATTAGGATAATAATTGAAAGGCCGGTAGCATAAGCTGCAATCGAATATAATCCTAATCCGACAACCATGCCTATTGCAGAAACTGTCCAGATGTTTGCTGCTGTTGTAAGGCCTTTAACATAGTTAGTGCCTTTGTAGATTACTCCAGCACCAAGAAAACCTACTCCAGTAACAATCCCTGCCGCAATCCTTGATGGATCTACTACCCCACTATCAAAGGAGATTGAGGCTAAGGTAAAAACTGCGGATCCTAATGCAACTAATGCATGAGTCCTTAAACCGGCATAGCCTTGCCCTCTTTTGCTTAACTCCCGTTCAAGGCCAAAGAATACTCCAACAAGCAAGGCTGCTGATAGCCTTACTACTATTTCTGTTTCAGAAATCATATTGTTCATAAACACTAAGCATTAGGAATTAATATTCTTTTCTGATGTTTTGTCTTTATGTACTCCATAAAAAAAGAGGTAATTGAGATGATTATTCATGCAGCAAGGAACGCCTACCCTAAGGAATTTATAGGGCTATTAGGCAGCAGGATGGAAAATGATTGCATTGATGAATTAATATTAACGCATTCAGTGTATGGTGATAGCATGTCATCAATATATATGGAATCAAAACCTATTGACAGAAATATAATTGGCTCAGTGCATAGCCATCCTTCGCATTCAAATGAACCTTCGGATGAGGATATCCATAGTTTTCCAAAATTTGGAAAAATACATTTAATAATCTCCTTCCCCTTTAATATGGATACAATAAAAATGTTTGATTCTAAAGGAAAAAAAATTGATTTCAAAGTGTTAGGATGAAAAAAATACTTTTGGTAATCTTGGATGGGGTAGGTGATAGGCCCTCACCTGTGCTTGGAAACAAAACGCCACTAGAAGCGGCAAAAACTCCCAATATGGATATTCTAGCCAAAAACAGTGCTTGCGGATTGATGAATTCAGTCGGAAAGGGAGTAATTCCAGAATCAGATAATGCACACCTAAGCATATTCGGCTATCCGCTCGATAAATATTACACAGGAAGAGGCCCTTTGGAGGCTGCTGGGCTTGAGATGAAAATGAAACCCGAAGATGTCGCATTCAGGGTAAACTTTGCAACTGTTGATTCCTCAGGATTAATAACTGATAGGAGAGCAGGAAGAATCAAATCAGTCAAATTATTTGTTGAGAAACTAAACGGAATTGAAATTGATGGAATAAGATTCATATTGAAAGCTGGAACCTCGCACAGGGCTTGTTTGATTATGAGAGGAAAGGGTTTATGCAGCAATATTTCAAGTAATGACCCGCATAAAACAGCGGTAAAGCCTTTTGAGATAAAAGCAGAAAATAAAGATAAAGAAGCAATATTTACTGCTACTATTTTAAACAAATTCTTAATTATGGCAAGCAAGATTTTGGATGAATCAAGCCTCAACAAAAAAAGGGAGAAGGAAGGAAAGCCCAAAGCAAATTATTTATTGTTAAGGGGTGCTGGAACCTATAAAAAAATCCCTTCATTCAAAGAGCGATATGGGTTAAGGGCCTGCTGCATTGCTGGCGGCGGATTGTATAAAGGGGTAGCAAAAAGTGTTGGCATGAAAGTATTAAATGTAAAGGGTGCAACCGGCACATTAGAAACAGACCTTGGTGCTAAAATAAATGCGGCAATTAAAGCATTAAAGAAATATGATTTTGTTTTTGCCCATATAAAAGGGGCTGATATTTTGGGGCATGATGGAAAATGCATAGAGAAGAAGAAATTCATTGAAAAAATAGATAATTCATTTAAAAAAATAATTAACCTGAAAAATACTGTGATTGCGATTACTGGAGACCACAGCACGCCTTGCACATTAAAGGACCATTCTGCAGACCCCACCCCATTGCTAATTTTTGGTGGAATAAAAGATAAAGTAAATCATTTCTCAGAAAGGGATTGCCTAAATGGCAGCATTGGCATGATTCTTGGCCTAGATTTAATGCCTAAATTGCTGAAAATTGCAAAAGATTAAAACAAAGGCAAAAAAATAGTTTTGATATTCTCTTTCTGCTACACCTAAAAGAAGCAGATTCCATGCTCACAATGTTTAAATAGAACTAATTTTTAATATATAAGACAGCATGAAAGGGCAAATAAGCATTGATTTAATACTTGCAATAATTATCACTTTTGTATTTGCGGGCGCTATGCAATCAGTTATCTCCGGGATGAACGAAACACAGAGCAAAATTAGCGTAATAAACCAGCAGAAAGAAATCGGGAATAATATTGCTGAAATTCTAGCAATGGGCAAATCTTTGGAAGATGGGCAAAGCTTCCTGGTAAAGTATTCAATCCCTGATGTAATTGTTTTTGGAGACATAGAAACTGGCTGCGAAATAAGGATACTTCCGGATGAAATAACCATAACTTCGGTTTTTAAGGAAAATCAAATTGCAAGCAGTGTTAAGCATACTGCCGGGATAGCAAACCTGCAAAAGACTGCTTTAAAATGTGGTGACTACCTTGAGATTAAAAAATAAATTACACGAAAAGGGGCAGATATTCAGCATTGATGCATTAGTTGCATTGATAATAGCCACGCTTGTTTTAGGCCTCACCATACAAATAATAGAAACTCAGAGTTATAACCTAAAGCAAGAACAGGTTTTTAATGAACTAAAGACAGTTGGGCATAATGCAGCTAACCTTCTTGTTTCACTGCCAGATATTTCTTGCGATTTAATTTCAGAGGATGGGACAGGGCTAACCCTGCTTAATAACTGCATTGACGCAGACAAATTAAAGAATATTGAAAAGGGCAAATTAGGCATACCTCCAAATTACAAATGCCGCATTAAGCTGCAAGGGGCCCAAATGAATGCGTGCAAGGATAATGATACTCATGCACAGAATATTTATTCAGAAAAAAGGATTATTTTATTGCATAAAGGGGCACTAGAAAAAAAAGATATTTCAGATTGTAGCAATGACCCAAATAACTGCAAATTAAAAAATGAAAAAAATTTGGCAGAGGTAAGTGTATGGAAATGAAAGGGTTTATGTTCAGCCTTGATGCTATTGTTGCTGTTTCGGCCATCTTAATTTTATTTAGCACTTTGGCTTATGCAAGCAGCGTAAATGACAAGCATACGTTACTATTTGCTGACATGAATTCATTGGATGCTTCAACTGTCGGACTTTACTTGGGCGAAAATGGTTATGCTTCAAATGCAGATGAATTTGCCTGCAACAGTTATGTTAGCTATTCCACTGGAAACCTCGAAACAAAAGAATTCTGCGGGGGGTTAGGATGAATAAAACTGGGATGTATGTTGCAGTATTCGGGTTGATGGCAATATTTACGGCAAGCCTGCTTCTTACTACTGCATATTCTTCAACAAAAAACAACCCGAGCATAAATTTAGGGGATAACATAATAAAGGTGAAAAAAGCCTGGCAGAATTTTTATATTACTGCAGATAGAATAAGCTCGGATGAATTCGGGAAGATTGTTACAGACATATGCCCTGCAGGGAACGAAAACCAACTGAAAAATACGCTGAAGATTTTGTTTGACCAATTAGTTGGGAAAATTTCAGGGGCAAATATTTCTTGCACCTATATGCTTGATAACATAACCATAACTGAAAATAACCCTGCCTGCAACTTATCAATAAACTTGAGAGTTAATTGCACACAGGCATACCAAAAAGACAGCAAAGCTGTGATGGAAATAAGATATAACAAGAATGCAGAACTAAAAATCAGCAAACAGATGCAACCATGAAGAATCAATAACTGTTTTTTAGAATCTTTGAAATGCCTGAATCGTATTGAACTGCTTTTTTCCTTTCTAAAGCAATTTTCTTTGGCAGGTTCAGCTCCAAGGCAAGCCTTCGCAGGATGCGCTTTCTCAAAAAATCATTTTTTGATGCAATGTTTTGCTTAGCATTGAAAGCTAAAGCCTGAAGCATAAATTCCTTCTCTAGATATGGCGCCTTTAATTCCAAGCCAAAATAATCTGCGAGTGAAATATCCCTTTTTAGGTTATCTTTCCAGAGATTTATGAGTTTTGCCCAGCGCAAATCTTCTAATTGGGGATAATCCTTGCCTGAATTCAACAATCTGCGGAATTCATCATAGCCAAAAAATAACTCATCTGCGCCCTGCCCGCAAAAAACAGTGTTAAGGCCTGATTTCTTTATTTCGCTTAGCGCAAAATAAATTGGAAGTGCTATGCTTATCTGCAATTTATTTTTAGTGCCAATAATTTTTGATATTCTATTAGATTCTTTTTTTACTTCGTCACCTGAAACAATTTTCTCGTGCAAGTCCAAGCCCAAATCATTTGAATATTTTCTAGCCCTTGGCAAAGCAGAACTATTCTTGGTGCCAACAACAAAAAGCCGTATTTTTATTTTTTTGGAAACAAGCAAAGACACTAAGCTTGAGTCTAATCCACCGGAAAATAAAACTGCTGCTTTGTTGCTGCCTTTTGTCTGGGTGGCTATTGCGTTAACAAGGGCATTCCTAAGGTTTTTCAACGAGGCCTTTTTTGGAATTTCATTTTTGAAATCTGAAACATTGAATTTTCTGAAAATATTTTCTTTTGGCATAACCGGAAAATGCACTAAACAATTAATAAAGAATTGGGCTTATATCATAGTGATTATTATGAAATTTACAAAAAACCAATATTTGATTATTGGGCTTATTGTGATTATCTTTGCCGGTATTTTTTTATTTATCGGGATCAACCAAGCCCAAGAAGGGAAAGGCAATGTACAGTACTATGCTTTTCAGGGGGATGAAAAAATTGCATTGCTCGAAGATGCACAAACCCCAAATATGCACCTGACTTTATATAATCAGGGTTTTGGCCTTGTAAAAGAAACCAAAACATTCAGCCTGAAACAAGGTGCGAATCTTTTAGATTATGAAGATGTAGCAGACACTATAGAATCAGATACTTTAATGTACGAGGATGCCGAGGGAAAAAGCACACTCGAGGAATTTACTTATAACTATGATACTGCAAATAATAGCGCATTGCTTGAGAAAAGCCTTGGAAAGACAATAAAGGTAGAAACAAAGGAAGGGCGAGGGTTTGAAGGTAAATTATTGTCCTATGGAACAACACTTTTGTTGGATACTGCAAACGGGATTGTTTCTGTATTATATGAACAGGTTGAAAACATAAACTTCGGGCAGCTTACTGGCCTTAAAACAAAACCAACAATAAAAATGAAGATATGGTCTGATGAAGAAAGGGCTGCTAATGCCACTGTTGCATACCTGGCAAAAGGCTTGAATTGGGAAACAAAATATGTAAGCAAATTGTCTGATGAGAAAGATGCAATAACATTAGATGGCTGGATTTCAATGGCAAATAATTCAGGCAAAGCATATGAAAATGCAAAGGTAAAATTAATTGCGGGGGATGTGAAAAAAGCTTCAGCATACTCCTATCCAGCATATGCTGATTCAATGATGGCTGAATCAAAAGCAATTAGCAGCGGAGTAAGTGAACAGCAATTGTTTGAATATCATATGTATTCATTGAAAAATTTGGTCACATTAAAAAATAAGGAAGAAAAGGAATTCAGCATGTTAGTAAGCAAAGACATTCCAATAACAAGGGAATATATTTTGGGGATTTATTCAGACAAGAAAATAGAGACAATAATAAAATTCAAGAATTCTGAAGAAAGCAATCTTGGCGTTCCTCTGCCTGCAGGGACAATAAAATTCTACAAGGAAGACAGCGAAGGAAGCATTCAATTCATTGGAGAAGACAGCATTGAACATACGCCGAAAGACAAAGAGGTTGAATTATCTATTGGCATTGTATTTGATATAACTGCTGACAGAAAAGAAACCAAAACTGAAAAGGTCGGAGAAAGTTGTGAGAAAAACTATTATGAGACAAAGATTCTGAACAGCAAAGATAAGGACGTTACGGTTTACGCCAAACAGTTAATCTATGGCGATTCAAAAGTAACAGAATCCAGCCAGCCATACGAGCAGGAAGATTCACAGACCTTGAAATTTACTGTTCCAGTTAAAGCAGGAATCGAAGAAAAATTAACATATGCAATATTGAGATGTTGGTAATCCAACATCTTTTTTTCTATTTTTTATTTCAATTAATCCAAAAAGCAAATTAGGCTGCTTTTGAAATTAATCTGAATCTGCTGAAACATAATAAAATTCCCCTTTTTTCTTCTGCTCCTGGTCTTTTACTGAGTCGAATTTATTTACCCTAGGCCTGCCTGATTGGGGATCTCTCCTATAGGTAATGCCTAAATCTTTTAGGAATAGATTCATGCCTTCTTTCATATCTTTGGGGGAAGAAGCAAAACAGCGCTCAGCAGGCTTGCCTGAGAATATAATCAAGCGGTCTGCGAGATAGTCCATGAATACAATATCATGGTCTACAACAATGCATGACCGTTTTGTGGAAGCGACAATCGAGCGGATTGCATCTGCCACCTGCAGCCTGTCCTCAATATCAATGAATGCTGAAGGTTCATCTAGAAGCATCAGGTTTGAATCCCTGCATAATGCAAGGGATATTGCCACTTTTTGCAATTCCCCCCCGCTTAATTTATCCAATTTTTTTTCAAACAAACGCTCAAGGTTAAATCTTCTGTTTATTTCATTCCTGAATAATTCCATATCAATAATTTCATCCGACAAAAGGTCTTGCACAGCAATCCCTTTTTCTGGTTTCAGGTACTGTGGTTTATATGCTATCTTGAACCTAAATTTTAATTCTGATTTTGCATTATCTGGTTTTAATAAGCCGGCAAGCATCTTCACAAATGTTGTTTTCCCTGTTGCATTCGGTCCTAAAATTCCTAAGATTTCCTGCTTTCTTATTATTCCACTTTCGGCCTTAAGGCTGAACTGCGAATATTTCTTTTCAAGCTCAGGATATTCCAAAAGTATGTCTTTTGAAACAGCCCTGTATGCTGCATTCATATTAAAATAAAGTGATTTATCCCTGATTCGTATATTTTCTGTTTTCAAAAATCCATCAAGATATTCATTTATTCCGTTCCTCACGCTTCTTGTATCTGAAACAACACCATATGCTGCTTGCTCACCAAAGAGTATGTGTATATAGTCACTCAAGTAATCCAAAACAGCCAAGTCATGCTCAACAACCATTACGGAAGAGTCCTTTGCAAGCTCCCTAATCAAATAGGCTGCCTTCAGCCTTTGCTTTACATCAAGATAGCTTGTTGGTTCATCGAAAAAATAAAAATCTGCTTTCTTCAGATAGGTAGCAGCAATCGCTATCCTTTGCAATTCACCGCCAGATACCTGGGAAATATCATTCTCAAGTATATTTGAAATATCTAATTTTTCTGACACGTCTTTTAACATTTTTTTCTCATCTGCTTTTTTTAATAAATCAAGGACTTTTCCCTTTGCTTTTTCCGGAATTTTGTCAATTGCCTGCGGCTTTAATGCTGATTTTATTTTTCCTTCACTTAATAATTCAAAAAATCCTTGAAGCTCTTTTCCCCTAAAATGCTTTATTATCAATTCACAGGTAGTTTTCTCATCAAAGTTTGCAAAATTTGGCAAGATTTTTCCAGAAAGTATTGAAAGCGCAGTGCTTTTTCCGATGCCATTTCTCCCTATCAGGCCAACAACCGAGCCTTTCTTTGGATTTGGCAAACCATACAAGCGGAAGGAATTTCTTGCATATTCGTGGATTGGCTCCTCAAGTTTTGCAGTGAGGTTTATGATTGTTATCGCCTTGAACGGGCATACATGGGAACAGATTTTGCAGCCTATGCACAAGGTTTCTGAAATAATCGGCCTGCCGTTGTCTTTATCCTTGATTATGCAATCCTTTTTCTGCCTATTTACTGGGCAAGCAGAAATGCAGGCATAATTGCTTTTCTCTGGCTGGCACAACTCGTAGTCAATAACAGCAATCTTTATCTGTTTAGGTTCCATAGTATTACAAAAGTATTGAATGCTTTATATATTTATTTAGATTACACCAAGGGATTTGTATGAAAATACTAAAAATTGATGAATTCCATGGCTTTCTTGAGGTAATGCCTGAAACACTCGATGATTTATGGCACCTGGAAAAGGTAATAGAAGGCAAAGACCACATATTTGCAAAAACCACAAGGAAGATAAAGGGCGAGGAAGGGAAGGATGCTGAACGAATTTCAATGTACTTGGAATTAGAGGTAGAAAAATCCTGCTTTGAGAAATTTAATGAATCATTAAAAATCCAGGGCATAATAATTAGCGGCAAGCCAGAGGAATATGTTGAGCTGAAAAGCCACCATTCAATAGCTATTGCATTGGGCGATATAGTGAAGATACAAAAGAAAACTATAAAAAGGTACCAAATTGAAAGGTTGCAGAAAGCGCAGAAGGCAACACATGCGCAAAAGTTATTAGTTATCTGCCTGGATGATGATTTTGCAGAAACTTTTGTGATAAAGGAATTCGGGATTGATAGGAGAGGAATAATAAATTCAGGCAAAAGCGGAAAACAGTTTGAGGAAAATGAATGGCAGAAGAAATACTTTGGGGAAATAGAAAAAAAGATTGCTGAAATAGGGATTAACACAATTTTGATTGCTGGCCCTGGATTTACCAAAGATGATTTGCAAAAATATCTGCAGGACAAGAAAATAAAGCAAAAGGTTTTTGTTGAATCCTGTGGAAATGCAGGGATGGCAGGATTGAATGAGTTGTTAAAATCAAACAAATTGCAAAAAGCAATAAAGGAAAATGAAATAATAAAGGAAGCACAATTGATGGAAAGGGTTTTGCTTGAATTGGGGAAAAATTCTGGCTTGGTTGTTTATGGTGAAAAAGAGATACTAAATGTATTAAATGCTGGCGCAGTGGAAGAGCTACTTCTGCTGGATTCGTTATTGGCAGATAAAAGGGAATTTGCAGAAAATATCCTAAATCAGGCAGAGAAACAAAGGGCAAAAATAAATATATTTGGCAATGAAAATGAATCCGGGAAAAAGCTTGAGGGGTTTGGCGGCATAATTGCCATACTGAGATATAAAATATATTGAAATTTTGCAGAATGCTATTTTGCTTAAGTAAGCAGTATGTTTAAATAAGTTTTCAGGTTTAGTTACATTATAGATATCTGGTGCTATTTTTATGGATGCCGAACACAAATGCGGAATTGCAGCAACAAATATTTCTGATTCATTAAAAAATCATCCACTTGGCGGAGCTTCATACTATTTGCACAAGCTATTGTTGCAGCAGCAAAACCGGGGCCAATTAAGCGCAGGCATCACCACATATAATGGGAATAGAGATGAACTTCTTTATACTTACAAAGAATTGGGTTCTGTAAATAAGGTATTCAGGACACACCACAAGGCAAAGTATGAAAATATAATGAGAAGATGCAATGGAGTAAGGGGCATAGGCCATGTGAGATATGCTACTTGCGGGGTTGAGGATATTAAAAATGCCCAGCCATTTGAAAGGCGCCATGGAAGAAAATGGAAATGGTTTTCCCTTGGATTCAATGGGAATATTGCAAATTTTCCTGAATTAAAGAAGGAATTAAATGATAATGGCTATCACCTTGTAACTAACTCAGATACTGAAGTTATAATGCATTATATTGCCAAAGGATTGGCCGGGGACAAAAAGGTTGAGATACGTGAGGTATTTTCAGGGTTAGCAGAGAAATTTGATGGGGCATATTCGCTTGCTTACATAAATGCAGAAGGGGAAATTTCATTAGTAAGAGATCCTTGGGGTTTTAGGCCATTGGTTTACGGAAAAAAAGATGGATTATTTTGTGCTGCAAGCGAAAGCGCTGCATTATCTAACCTAAATATTGATGAGTTTAAATCATTAGAACCCGGATACATATTAAAGGTAAGCAACGGAATTGTTGAAAAAGAAAAATTTGCAGAAAGCAAAAGAAAGGCACACTGCATGTTTGAATGGGTTTACTTTGCAAATGTTTCATCTATTTTAGATGATGTTTCTGTGTATGATGTAAGGTATAATTTAGGAAGATTACTGGCTAAAATGGAAACAGAAAAATTAGACAAAGATTGTGTTGTTGTGCCTGTGCCGGATACTGCAAAACCAGCAGCAGACGGATTTGCAATTGAATTAGGGTTGCCGAGCAAGGAAGGCTTGATAAGAAACAGGTATGTTGGAAGGACATTTATTGAAGGTTCAAATAGGGCTGAAAGGGTAAAGGATAAATTTACACTTAACAGGACTGTGCTTGAAGGCAAAAAGGTTTTTTTGATTGAAGATAGTGTAGTAAGAGGCACTACCTGCAAAACATTGATTGAATACTTAAAAGAAAAAGGCAAGGCAAAAGAGGTGCATATCAGGGTATCAGCTCCGCCAATATTCTTCCCTTGTTTTTATGGAATTGATATGAGCACAATGGCTGAATTAATCGCTAACCGATTGCTGCCTGAAAAGGAGATAGTTAAAATAATGGAAAATTTGCCATTAAAAGGATATGATGAAAAAACTGTTGAAACAATAAGGAAGGAATTGAAAGCTGATTCTTTAATTTACCAAACAGTTGATGATTTGATAAAGGCAATTGGAAAGCCAAAAAATGATTTATGCACTGCTTGCCTGACAGGCGATTACCCTACAGAGTATGGAAAACTACTGGTAAAGAAATCACTTCAGGATAGGGGCTGCAAAACAAGAACTTACGAATAAACTAAGTGACATCCTCCACAACCTAAAGGCCGTAGATTTCTCGTTCACTGACGCTCCATGGGTGCGCGGAAGCCGCACCCTTTGGAGTGCGGAGGAGCGCACCCACTTCATTTTTTCCTGTATTGGGCTTCCGCCTGAAGCCCTTTCAACTAATGACGCCATGGGCTTCAGCCCATGGAGCGTCACACAGTTAAGATAGAAAGTGGTAGAATATCTAAATAGATATTCTAGCCTTAGAAAAGATACCTTTATTGAAGCTTTAATAATATTTAGTTCCGTCACCAGTAAGGATTACGAATTTGTAAGCGCTTCCATTTTCTTTCAATGCAGCCATTAATGCTGTATGCTCTTTACCTGTTCCGGAAATCAATGAAATAACTAATTCTCCATTTGGCAACTTTTCCTTTATCGTATTCTTAAGAACTTCAAAACCAGTTCTTGCATTTATCAAAACCCAGTCACACTGCTTTGATGGAGCAAAATGCTCTTTGCCAAAATCATTGCTTATAAGCAGGACATTGTCAAAAGATTCCTCTTGTATTAAACGGGCGATATGCCCCCATGTTCCTCGGCCTTTACCAAGAACCGCAACAAAACTTGCCATTTTTCGTTCCCCCTTTTTTGTTTCTTTATTTTTGTCCTTTTATCTTATATATAATAAAATTAGGAGCTATATTCTAATATAAATATATTGGGATTGGATTTATTTTGCCTAAATAAGGCTTTTTGCCATATAAGGCCCTTCTTTGCGGTATTTGTGGTATTTTGAAT
>JBBSVU010000006.1:0-87403 GCA_038046645.1 archaeon | reverse complement strand
TTGAATAATATTGCTTTACCCCTAAACCGGAGATTACAACCATTTTCCTTCGGTCAAAAACATCTAAAGCTAAATGCTCTGCTTCCTTGATTAATGCAGAACCCAACCCCTTGTGCTGCAATGCTTTATCATTAGAAATGCCCAAAGGGAGAGATTCTCCAAAAACCCTTAATTCCCGTATAATTGCTGCCTTATCTTTTATCTCCTTCCTGAAAGAATCCTCAGGAATCCTCAACCTGCAAAAACCATACAAAAGGTCATTCTTTTCAAAAGAGATAAAAGATTCTATTCCTCCACTCGCTTCATAAGTCTGTACATTTAGTTTCAGATTATTAAAATCCAAGTTAGAAGAATCTGCATTGGCGTTAGAAGAATCTGCACTAGTTATTGAATTTAATCCGACTTCCCTGCAGCGTATGCAATTGCATTTTCTATTTTTTTCTTTCAGGGTATCATGAATAATTTGCCTGAGATTGCCTGCTTTTACTCCAGCTTCAATCAAAAAAGCAGGTATATCCCTTTGAATTCTCATTATTCTAACATATTTTGGCAGCCTGCTTTTTATCTCTGCAATAAAATCTGCCGCTTCCTTAGTATCTAATGGCTTGTACTTTCCTTGCTTGTGCAGCTTGTACAATTTTGAACTTTTTACAACCAAACAAGGATATATCTTTAGCATATCTGGTTTGAAGTCAACATCTGAAAACATTCTTTCATAAGACTCAAAATCTTCTTCTGGCGTTGTGAATGGCAATCCTGGCATAGTATGATAAGTTACTTTAAAGCCTGCATCCTTAAGGTTTCTTGTTGCATCAATTACATCCTTTACCTTATGCCCGCGCCTTATTTTTTCATATATTTTATCATTGAGAATCTGCACACCAATTTCACAATGTGTTCCAGCTAACTCAAGCATGTGATTTACATCAAGCTTGGTGCAATAATCCGGCCTTGTTTCATAAGTAATGCCAATTACCCTTCGCTTCGATGTTTCAGCTGCTTTTTTTGCACAATCAAAAGTTCTGCAATTTTTTTCGGTAATTGCATTCAAAGCATTTTTCACAAAGTCTGCCTGGTATTTTTTGCTTGTTGATAAAAATGTCCCGCCCATTACAATTAATTGGATTTTTTCTGCCGCATGCCCAATCAATTCAAGCTGCTCTATCCTATTTTTAGTCTGCAAATATGCGTCAAAATCATTCTGCAAAGCGCGCATTGTTGCAGGCTCCCTGCCTGTGTAACTTTTAGGTGTTTCTGAATCAACAAGGGAATTAGGGCAATAAATGCATTTTCCAGGGCATTTATGCGGCTTGACCATTATTGCAACAGGGACAATGCCTGAGATTGACCTTGTTTTCTTTTTTGTGAGCAATTCATGCACTTCCTCTGATGGATTTTTTATGCTTGAAAGGATATCGCCATTTGTTGGCAGGTCTGAAATGCCAAAATCTGAAGCTAAATCTAATTTGGCTTTCTGCAAATTATCTGAATTAGTTATTTTGCCATTGCTTATAAGCTCGGTAATTTTTTTTGCATATGCTTTAATATTTAATTTTTTTTCCATAAAGATGCCTGGAACAAGAAAAAAATAATGAATGCCAAGCATCCATTATGAAATAAATGAAAGAATGGCATCAATAAGGTAAAAGGTGATTATTGACGGCACAGTTATGGGCAAACCTGTAACTGATGCAAAATATTTTCCTTTCATTGTCGGATTCACAGTAAGGCGTACTTCAAAGCTGTCTGAATTGTCATTAAGCCCTGAACTTACATCAAAACGGAAATCATATTTGCCATAGCCATATGGCGCTACTTCTAAAGCATATTCTTCTGTTGAATTTGGCTTTATTACAAGAGCCATGTGCTTGAACCAATGGGTTGGGAGATTGCTCTTTACGCTAATTGCATGTTCTGCAATGCTGTCATTGACACACTTCAAGGCAAAGGTGGTTTTTTCCCCGACTGATATTGTTTTGTTAAATGATGAAATTCCGCATTTTAATAAAGTGTTAGTAACTATAATTTGGATATTAAAGGTATCTTCAACTAATTTATTCTTTGCAACAAACCTGATATTCTGGGTTTTTGAATCCGAACTTTTTGGGATAATTAAAGTTATAGTAAAACTCTTGTCAAATTCCTCAATTGAATAATTCCAGAAAATCGGCAATGTCTTGTCATCAATAGTTATTGATTCCCAACTGCCGTTTGCATACTGCTTTGAAACAACAAAGTAGACTGATTCGCCTGGCTGGGCGCTTCCAAGAAGAACTGTTTCCCCTAGGCTAACCTGCTTAACTATTGGTTCAAGAATTTTAACCTCTGCAAATGTTGCTGGAATAAGCGCAATCAGTGCTAACAAAAACAATTTTTTATACATGATCCCCCTCTGTTAATATAAAGATAATCTTACAGTATAAGTAATAGATATTATTTTTATAAATATGTATTAAGGGCAAAGATAATGAAAATATTAGCACTTAGTGATATACATAATGAAATCCCCCTTGTAGACAAACTTCTTTGGAACATTGCCAAAAAGGATATTGACCTTATTATTATCTGTGGCGATATAACTAACTATGGGCCAAAGGATTATGCAGAAAGAATCCTTGACAAATTAAGCTTTACTAGGGTATTGGCTATCCCTGGAAACCTTGATTTGAATGAAATTGCAACTTTGCTAGATACGCGAAGTATTTCTTTGCACAACAAAAAAATAAAATTGAATGGCTTTAATTTTGTTGGGTATGGCGGCGGTTTGCTGGGAAATGTCGGCGTTATTTTAAACATGGAAGAAAAGGTAAAAAGGGATTTAGCAAAGCTCGTAGACAATAAAACAATTTTGGTAACACATTTGCCGCCAATAAATTCCCTGCTAGATAATGTAAATGGGAAACACATCGGAAGCAAAGCGGTAAGGGAAATAATTGAAAGCAAAAAACCATTTTTGCATTTGTGCGGGCATGCGCATGAATCCGCAAATGAAGAGAAAATTAAGGAAACAACAAGCATAAATGTCGGCGCACTAAAGGATGGAACTGCTTCTCTGGTTGAAATTGATGATAAAAAGAACATTTCCTGCAAGAGGCTGAAATTCTGATGAAAATTTCTGAAAAAAGCATGAAAAGCTCACTGACGAAAAACCTAGAAGAAAATAGATTTAAGATGGTAAAGGAAAGGCATCATAAAACATTTGAAGATGCTTTAGAAAAAGGCAGAATGGATGAAAAACTGATTGAATTCTGCAAATATATTGCTTCCACAAAAAATTATTTTACCTCATCATGCTGTTCGGGCAGAATAATTCTATTAAGGATTGAGGGAAATGAAAGGGACAAAAGAAATTGCCATTTCCACAAAAAATGGCACGATGTTGTGCCATTTGGTGAATTATGGAATGGGATAATTGAAGGCACTAAAGGCAAAATATGGTTCAAATTAGAGCCTTTTATCTTGCACATTGGGTGCAAAAATCTGGAATATGCAAAAAAAATACTCGAAGTCATGAAATTATCCGGGGTAAAAAGAGGCGGGATAATTGTAGCAAAAGAGGGCAAATATATTGTAGAATTCATGGGCACCCAAGAGATATCTTTCTTAGTTAAGGATAATGACAAGCTGCTTATTGATAAGGCATATATAGAAGATACCTTAAAAGAAGCAAATAGGAAAATGAAAATTAATGAAGAAATGCTTATCCGATTGGAAGGGGAAGCAAGAAAAAAGCTGAAATAATGTTACTGATAAAAACAGGTTTGATATAATGCCAAATAGCATGAAAAGAATCTTTATTGCTGTAAACCTGCCTGAAGAAATAAAGGAATCGCTTAATGGACTAATTGAAAAATTGCCTAAGGATAAAGTAAAAGCGGTAAAAAAAGAAAATCTCCATATTACGATGAAGTTTCTGGGGTACATGCCTGAGGAGACGCTGCCCGAATTATATAAAAAACTAAATGCACTTAGGAAGTTTCAGAAATTTAGGATTAAAATTTCTAATATAGGCTTTTTCAAAACAAGAATTTTATGGATTGGGATTAATGAGGGAAAAGAAATATTGGGAGAGATTTCAAAAGATATTGAGAATATCCTTGATTTGAATAAAGAAGAATTCACAAGCCATATAACAATTGCAAGAAATAAATTTTTAAAATTAGGGGAATTTCGGGAATTGGCCAATGAGCTTAACAAAATCAAAACCGAGGAAATTTTTTTGGCAAAGAGTGTTGATGTAATGGAATCTGCCCTTGAGAAAAATGGCCCAATTTATAAAGTACTGCACAGGATTGAATTAGAGTAGGCAATAACCGAAAATAATTTGGAAAAATCAGTAACTTTTTGCTACTTCTTTCAGCAAAACCTCTGGTTCTGAATAATATTGCTGCACTCTTTTTTCAACTTCGTGATGCTCCCTTATTCCTCTTTCAAGCATCCATTGCAGGATATGCAGCCTTATCAATAACTCATCCTTTATCTGCTTTTTACTCATAAAACTCCGTTCTGCAAGCACTTCTAGCAAATGGGATGGCACGTCAGACCTATCAACTGAATCAGTATTCTTATTCCATTCATACACATTACTAAGCAATACCTTATCCTCCATGCGGCTTATCTCTGCAATCTCCTTTACCCTTCGTATCACTCCCTTATTCCTATCGTGCATCTTCACCATAACTATGCTTAAATCAAGCAATGGCAGAAGGCTTTCAGGGACATTCATTGGCGCTGTCTTTAGCCTTGAAAGCATTTCTTTAGATGAATTAGAATGAAATGTTCCTAAAATTCCTTTATGGCCTGTATCCATAGCAGTAAATAATGTCTGCGCTTCTGGGCCTCTTACCTCTCCAACAATTATCCTGTCGGGCCTCATCCTCAAGGAATTTACAAGCAAATCTTCCATTGGCGCTTTTGTGACAGATTCCAAACGCACTGAATTTTCCCTGCTACCTAAATCAAGCTCAAGTGTATCTTCCAGAGTAATAAGCCTATTGTTATAAGGAATAAAACTCACTAAAGTATTCACTAGGGTTGTTTTTCCTGAGCCTGCACCGCCAGTAACAATAAGGTTCATCGGATCCAATTTTAAACCTTCCACCATTATCCACAAAAAAGCAGCACTCGCTAAACTCAAGGTTCTACTTGAAATAAGGTCAATTATAGAATAGGGCACATTGCTGAATTTTCTGATTGTTAGGGTAAATCCCAAGGGCGTTACTGATGAATATGTTGCATTTGCCCTGTCACCATCAGGCAACCTGGCATCCAACAAAGGGCTATTTTCATCCAATCTTTTATTTACAGAAAATGCAATCCTGTTTATTAAAAGCTCAAGCTGATCCTTGCTTATTGTAATATTCGTTTTGCACATTCCATGCTTCCTGTGAAAAACAAAGACTGATTGATTATTCCCATTAACCATAATTTCTTCGAGGCTTGGATCCCTTTTAAGCTCTGACAAAACCCCAAAACCTATTGATTTATCCAGAATAGCTTCTGCAACCGCATTAATATCTTTTATGTTTTTGAAATTATTTGCAAGCATCTTTGCCAGCAGTTCTTTTAGTTCATTAAATTCTTCTTCAGTTGGCAATCTTTGAACTAATTGTTCAACCTCAATATGCTGAATAAGGTCTGTCTGCAATTCTTCTAAGAAATTGCCTTTAGCTACCTCAGGAACTTTTGTTTTTAACTCAGATAATACAAGTTTTCTTGAGAGAAACCTGCTAAAATAAGCAATAAGCCTTTGTTCTTCTTCTGAAAAAGGCTGTTCATAACTGTATAAGTTATAGGGAAATCCCTGAAACAAATTGAAATTTTTTGTTGATTCAAGCAACCTTTGTGCATTATCTGAGGCAGGCATTTGTTTATTATAAGTAGAAAGAATTATTTAATGTTTACGCATTAAGATAATGGAAGAATATGGTAAAAAACATCAGGCCAATGCTTGAAAAAATTATAAAAAGGATAAGGCCTTCTAAAAAGGAGAAAGATGTTGAAAAAAAGTTAGTTGATAAAATAATTAAAAAAATAAAGGGCCTTGAAGGAAAACATATTGAGGTAATGCATTGCGGTTCCTCTGCCCGTGACACGGATATCGGCGGAGACAAGGATTTGGATATTTTTGTGCTATTTCCGAAAAAAATGAACCGTGAAGAATTTGAGAAAGAAGGATTAAGGATTGGCAGAACTATTTTTAAAGGCAAGAAATGGGAGGAGTGTTATTCTGAACATCCTTATGTTCGCGGATATGTGGATAATTTTGCAATTGAAATAGTGCCTTCCTATAAAGTAGAGGATGCTTCATTAATGCAAAGTGCGGTTGACAGAAGCCCTTTGCACCAAAAATATTTATTGGAGAGATTAACTGAAAAACAAAAGGATGAGGTAAGGCTGCTAAGGGCTTTTCTTAAGGGCATTGACTGTTATGGCGCTAAATTAAAGGTAAATTCAATGCCTGGTTATGCGGTTGAATTGCTTATCCTGCATTACGGTTCTTTTTTTGATTGTGTAAAGGCTTCCGCTGTTTGGAAGAATGGCGAGGTAATTGATATTGAAAAATATTATTCTGAGCCAAGTGAAGCAAAAAAGAAATTTAACCATCATTTAAATTTGGTAGACCCTACTGACAAGAACAGGAATGTTGCTGCTGCAGTAAGTTATAACCAATTTGCAAGGTTTATTGCTGCCTGCAGGAAATTCCTGGAAAAACCTAATGAGAAATTCTTCTTTCCGAAGAAGAAAAAAGGCTGGCCTCTTGCCAAAATAAAAAAAATGTTCAAGGAGAAAGAAATTTTAATACTGAAAATGCCCTATCCAAAGAAAGCTATTAGCGACGTAATTTATGGCCAGATAAAAAATCTCACTAAAAAACTCGAAACCCAACTTAAACTAAATGATTTTATTGTGAAATCCAGCGGGGAATGGACCGATGAAAAAAATGCTATTGTTCATGCATTTGAGTTTGAATCACTTGAGATTGAACGGGTAAAAAAACATTTAGGGCCAGAGATAGCAGATGCAAAAAATGCTGCTATTTTCTTAAAATCCCACAAAAAGATTATTTCCGGGCCTATTATTGAAAATGGGCGCTGGGTAATTGAAAAAGAAAGGAAATTCTGGAATGCTAAAGGCTTCTTAAAGGCCGAAATCAAGAAGATTTTAGTAAAGGACCCTTTAAATAAAACAATCAAAAAAGCAAGGGTTGTCGAGGAAAAGGATATTTTGCCTATTTACAAAAAAGATTGTGAATTTGCCTCTTTCCTGACTGCTTTCCTGAAAAACAGGGAGGATTTTTTAGATTGGTAACGGCCCCGTAGGGATTCGGACCCTAATAGAGCGGTTTCCCCTTAAAAACCGAAGCCGCTTATGTTTCCGTTACATCACGGGGCCAACTCCTTATTGGTAGGAAGCTATTTAAATAATTGGTATAAGAATTTAATAAAGTAATTAGAAGCGATTTTTGGTGATTTAATGGTTAGAAAATGCTCTACATGCAACAAAGAAGTAACAAATGATTATGTGGAATTTAAGTGCCCAAAATGTTTAAAGACAGCAATCATAAGATGCACAAGCTGCAGGCGAACCTCAAAATCTTATTCTTGCAGTGAATGTGGATTTGTTGGGCCATAAAGGCAATAAGGTGGGTTAATGGGTAATACTCTTGTTATTTATAAAATATACCCAAATGAAGTTGGGGAAGAGGATAAAATTATAGAATCAGTAAAGAAAATAACTATTGCTGAGGTAAAGGATGTTAAAAAAGAGCCTGTTGCCTTTGGCATGTGCGTTGTGCGATTAGGAGTATTGTTTTTGGAAAAGCAGGAAAGATTAGAAGAATTTGAAAAGGCAATAAGAGCCATTAAAGAAGTAAGCGATGTTGAAGTTGAGGGAATGACCCTTCTATAATCTTCTTTGTTTTTTCTAATTATTGGTTAAATCGCTCAATTTTAAAGAGTATTTTTACCTATTCTAATTAATGATTACCAAGCTAAGGTTAGAGAACTGGAAAACCCATAAGGATTCTGAACTTGAATTCGATAAAGGAACAAACGTACTTATCGGAAAGATGGGTTCAGGGAAAACATCAGTAATAGAGGCTATTTGTTATGCATTATTTGGCACATTCCCTGCACTGAACAGGAAAGAGGTTTCAATTGAAGAAGTTATACTTAGCAAGCCATATGAAGAGGATAATGCATCAATAAGCCTTGAATTCAAATATGCTAATTCTAAGTATCTAGTTAATAGAAAAATATTGAAAAAGAAAACAAATCAGGCTACATTACATGAAAACGGCCGCCTTATTGCCGGGCCACAGGTTACTGAAGTCAATAAAAAAATTGAAGATCTTTTGAAAATAAATTATGAAATATTTTCAAGGGCTATTTTTTCTGAGCAGAACCAGATTGACTATTTTCTAAAGTTAAGCCCCCAGCATAGGAAGCAAAGCTTTGATGAAATGCTTGCTTTAGACCGCTATGAAAAAGTAAGGGCTGGTGCAGTAAAAGTAAGGAATAAGATGAAAACATTGCTTGCTTTGAAAAAGGATTCCTTAGCTAGATTGTTAGAATCCTTTGATGAAAAAGAACTGAAGGACATTTTAAGGAAAATTGAAGAAACTAACTGGAGGTTAGGGTCAATTAATTCCGAAATAAGCCAAAAAGAGAAAATTGTAAAGGAATTTGATGTTAAAATAAAGGAACTAGAAAAAACTCGCATTATTTTTGAGAATTCAAAAAGAAAACAGATAGAATGCAACACAAAACTTGATACCCTCCATCAGGAAATTGCTGGATTTGATGCTGCCAAATATGAAATTTCTGAAATAAAAAAACAGATTGAAATATTGGAAAAAGAAATTGAAAAGATAAATGATGCGAAATCTGAAATAAACAGCTTGAAGGCGTTATTTGAGGATAAAACAAAAAGAAAAAGTTTTTTAGATAAGGATATTTTAGCTATAAAATCAAAAAACCCTTTTGGGGTTAATGAAAAAAATATTAATGAGAAAATTTCAGGCTTGGATAAAAAAATAAAGGGCCTTGAAGATTTGATTGACGCAAGTGCAAACGATATTGAGAAATTAGAAGAAAAAAGATCCAAAACCAAGGAAGAAATTGGTTGCGTTTGTGAAAGGATAAACAATCATAAAAAGGAGCATGACAATCTAAGGGGGTTACATGCAAAATGCCCTATCTGTAAGCAAGCTGTTGATGAAGCACTTAAAAAAAACCTTTCAAAAGAGGCTGAATCCAATATTTCTAAAGAAGAAAAGGCATTAGATGGGCTAAAAAGCGAATTGAAGGAGATTGAGAAAAAGATTGAACTTACAAGGGCTGAAGAAAAAGAGCAGAGAAAATTACTTGAAACATTGAATAAAGATTGCCAGGTTTTAGAAAATTCAAAGAAAGATATTCAAATAATGCTAGAAACTGAAAAACAAGTGAGACTGCTAGAAAAAGAAATTGAGGAACTAGATGAAAGGCTGGGAAAAGATTCAAAATTAATAGTAAAGGAAGATGTTTCTGATAAAAAGAAGGCTATCGAAAATAATAATGAGATTTTAAGGAAAATAGAAAAAAGTGAGATTGCTGAAAAGATAAAAAAAGACCTAAAAGAGATAGAATCTCAATTAAAAGAAATAAAATATGATAGGGATGAAGAGATAGAAATAAGGGCAATTGTTGAAAGAGAAAAAGAAACAATAAAAAGCTTGGATAAGGAATTAGAAGACAAAAAAGAATGGGTTAGTGAAGCTGAGAAAAGAAGGGTTTCAATAGAATCAATGAAGAAAAATATTTTGGAATTAAGAAAAGAGGTTGAAACTATTGAAAAAGCAAATGAGAAAATTGCTATATTCACTAATACCCTAATTGAAACACAAAATAACCTAAGAACATTATTAATTGAAACAATAAATAATGCGATGGAAGATTTATGGCAAAGGATTTATCCATATAAGGATTATTCATCCCTGAAGATTGATATCTCAGAAGGGGATTACACTTTAATGATAAAAACAAGGGCTAAATGGCAGAGGATTGAGGGATTGTTGAGCGGGGGGGAAAGAAGTGCTGCTGCATTAACAATAAGGCTAGCATTTTCATTGGTACTAGCTTCAAACCTGAGCTGGTTGATATTGGATGAACCCACCCACAACCTTGACAGGATGACTGTTTCAAGATTAAGTTTGTTGATGAGAGAACATATGCCTACTTTAATTGACCAGATATTTCTCATAACACATGACAGCGAAATGGAAAATGCTGCATCTGCAAAGATTTATTTTTTGGAAAGGAATAAGGATGAAGAAGGCATAACCAAGCCTATTGTTAGGGATGTGGAATAAAATGATAAGAAAAAGAGCCCCTATTAGAATGAGGGGTGAGCACGCAGAAGTTAGAGAGATTACTTGGAAAAAAAGTAAATTGCAGGGTTTTGTACAAAGAAGAAAATTACGTGGAACACCTTCTGCAAAATATAATTTGGCACATACCCTTGCGCACCTACTTTTCCCAAAGCATTTTGCAAAACCTGTTGCTGTAAGCAGAAAGCTAAGGCTAACTTATTTTGAAAAAATTGATTTGGATGAAAGAAGCCTAGAAGGAATCGGTGGCTTTTATAAGTTAGGCCCTTTTTCACAAGCTTCTCTAAAACACCATGACAGGATAAGGCGCATATTTCCTGTGTCTGAAATAATCGATAGGGCAAATAGAAAAGGACTATTAAAAAGATTTGAAAATGCTGGGTTAAGAGCCACTTTAAACCCATTAAATATTGGATTCACTAAAAAAGGAACCGTGACGTTTTTTGAAATAGGCTATTTGGATCCGGAAAAAGCAGAAAAATATGCAAAAGGGATAAAGGATAAAACAAAAAGGGAAACTGCATTAGCAATTATTGCTGAATTAAGAAAATATCCCACAATCAATGCTAGAAGTACATTACTTAACGTTCATGATGTAGAATAAAATTAGAAATATCAGGGGATTAAACTATTTTTGCGCCCTGGTTCTTCAATCTAGTAATATACCCTGCAATAATATTCCTTTCTACTTTAGAATAAGGCATGTCCAACTGCTGCAATACTTTTTTATTTGCATCAAAGTCTTGAATAAATTTTTCGCCCATTAATTCAAGAAGAGTTTCAGCCTTAGATTTTAATGCTTTTGAAATTGCTTTTCCCAAAATATCACCTATTAAATATCAACTATGTCAACCTTTCCGTTTGGGTATTGCCTTAATATACTCAAGGGAAGAAGTTTCTTATCCAATTCCTTCTTTGCTAAATCATAACAAGAATCATTCTTGTCTACTTTTATTAAAGCTGGAGCACCGACTGACAACTGCAAAGCCCTTGCACTTATCAAACGGGTTTTTTCAAAACGTGTTAATGCCATTAAATCACCAAAAATCTGACAAAAAATGCGTATATTATGGTTAAACGAATATTTTGTAATAATAGTTAACACAGCAAAAGAAATAAAAACCATGACTAAAAGCAGTTATGGCTTTAAATTGGCTTAAAAAGCCGTTTTAAGCTGGAATTAAGCCATAATTAGAAATATACTTCTTCATGGTGTTTAAGGCAGACAGGCAGCAAAAGCCCTTTTTCCTTGAAGAATTCTGGTTTCAGATAAGCCCCTTCAACAAATATTTTGTTGCAAAAAGAATCAACTGCAATAATCCTTGTACCTTCCTTTTCCATCATCACTTTCCATTGTGCAATGAGTGAGTGTTGCAGGCTTCTGAAAGATTCAGCTGTAGCATAGGAATAATATTGGTTTTTTGGGTCAAGCAAAAATTGAGGCATGCTTTTGAATATGCTTGATATCAAAACAGCATACTGCTTGAGGTAAGCATAATTAAGGTCATTTTCAAGCAGATGCAAGCCATTTAACTTGAAATTATCAAAAAATAATTTTTCATATGACCCTATCTTTGAATTTATTTCCCTTACTTTTAGAATTAATTTGCTGGCCATGCTGCTCAAAACTGTTTTTTCATTCATGCAGAACCATTTTATTTGAGAATCATTCGGCAAAATTCTGGCAAGCCCTTCTTTTTCCAGCTGTTTTGCATCATCAATAGGGATATTTTTTGTTTCATTTTGGAAAAATGGGCCTACTGGGATATTTTTTGTGAAAAATTCCCTCATTCTCAGCAATCTTCTGTCTTTGTTTGTATTCTCCATGTGGTATTTATTGGAAAACCACGCAAAATTTGAATCATAATAAAATGCATCTTCTAAAAATTCAACTGAAACAAGTGAATTTGGAGAGATATTTTCTGAATAAATGCCTTCAGGCTTGCAGCATTTGCAATTTTCCATTTCAGAACCTATATTATTGCTTGCAATGACTTCCGGCCATATTGAAGAAAAATCAAGCTCTAGCAGATTTTTAAAATTACCCCTTACGGTTTCATTTCTGAAATAAATTCTTTGCTTGCCTGAATTGATGAATACTTTTTCCTGCAAAAATAAACTATTTTCCACAAGGGTTTCAAGCTGATGCTTTTTCTTCAGTGGAACTTTTTGAAAAGAGACTGACAGAAGATTGGAAAGCAGCAGGCATCTTGTCAATTGCTTTGCTGCCTTCTTATCTTCAAAACGCAGATTGGTGATTAAAGAATCTAAAGGATTCTCAAAAAACTCCAGAGTTAGTGAGGGAAACAAGAAAGTATTCTGTTTATTTGGAATATCAACATCAAACGTAAATGCATCAAAATAACTCCAATTATTCAAAAGCAGAAATTGCCTTTCAGGTTCAATCAGGAAGGTTTCTTTACGAGAAAAATAACTTTGCAATTCTTTTAATTTAGAATAATTCTTGCCAATAATTTTTAGGGTTTCCTTATTTTTGATGATATTAAATGAATTAGCCCCTAAATAATTTATTTTTTCATAAAGCATTTTTTCATTCAAATCAGATTTAAGGATAAACATTACTGGATAAAAATCGTAATTTTTAGTTATCTTGGTTTCTTTGTTTGAAAATTCAATAGTTATCCTTCTTTTTTCATTTATGTATGTTGCGTTGCTTAACCAAAGTGTGCCAGGTGTGGAAGACATACTAAAAATGCGGTTTTTGGATATTTAAAGAAATTGAAGGAGAGTAGATTTCCCCTGAACTTTCCCTCTAGGGGCATTTCCCCTGAATGCTAAGCTAAGACCTTTTCATTGAATTAGATGGTTAGGCCGAAGTAAAATATTTTGCATATGTTTTATCAATAAGGCTTTGATATTCTTCAGGAAAACTAATATGTAGGTCTTCAATATTATCCATATATGCATCATAAATATCATTAATACTCATTTTGGATGTTTCAAGTATTGACCCGACATCAGTGATTGCCCTTGATGCAATTCTTTGCTTCTCATTTTCTTTTCCGCGAAAATAAACAAGCCAAGGTTCAAGAACAACTCTTCGCCCTGAAATAAACAAGCCATTTTTGTGCATTATTGCCAAATCCCTAGTAATGCCTGAAACAATGCTGCGCATATTCGAGATAGGGTTGTCTTTCCAGTAGGCAGATGCATCAGCCCATTTTTTTGTACGCTTTCTTGCTGCAATTGTTGCTTCATATGCATTAATTATCCTTAAATAGCCGCCTTTTGACATATCCTTGGCAGTATATTGCATCCCGCCGGTTCTTACATCATATAAAGTAGATATTGGGATTCCTAATTTTTTCAACCTGTTAAATATTGCACTATGGCATTCTGCTGCCTTCATTAATCCTTTACGGATACGATATCTCCAACGGCGCTTTATTCTTTCCTTAATTAATTCATAATAATAAGTATCTTGGCCCTGCCGTTCCCTAAATCTAATTGTTCTGGTTCTTAACTTCACAGGCATACAAAAATAAGCACATAAAACAATTAAAAACAATCCTAAAAAATAAATCAAGATAGTTTTTGTTATAAACTAAAGGAAACACATTCTACTACATAATAACAAATATAAACAGTTCTAAAGAAGTAAATATTATGCCAAAAGCACCAGCAAAACCAGTTCCTTGGAATATGGCACGAAGAAGGTCTATTGAAAGCCATGAAGCTATTCCAATACGGCGCCCGCCATTAAAGGAATTGAAAAGAGAATGCAGTGAAGAATTAGCAAAACAGCTTGTTTGGATTAAAGAAGGTGCTCTTCCCCCAGAGCAGGGAACAGGTGAATTAAGACGTTTAGAAACAATTTATGCCAGGTTCTGGAAAGATTTAAAAGCAAGGTATGGCGATGCTTTAGAGCTGTATGCAGAAAATGCAATTGTTGATGCAGTAAGGCCAATATATTTAGGAACAAAAGAAAGAGTCATTGAATCAATAAGAAATGGCAACAAACACACTGGTGAACGCTTGCGCCTCCACTTTGTAGTGCAATATGCCGTACCAATTACTGGAAGCCGCACTGGATCAATTGAGAGTTTTAAACACTTGCTTGGGCTAAGAAGTAAAAGTGAAGCAGAATACCAAGAAGGAATAACTAGGGCTGTTTCAGCAATTGGCAAAATAACTGATAAGGAGATTGTTGATAGCAGAAATCTTCCATCACCATTAAATGAAGAATGCAAAAACGCATGCATTCAGGCCAGGGACCAGATTATTAAAGAATTAAGGAAATAAATAGGCAAGTTGATGATTATTCCAAAAATCCCTCGGTTTCAGCCTTTGTTTTATCTGCAGAGCTTTCAAATTTCAAAGCTGCATCTTCTAGGGAAATTTCATGCTTGCTTGGCATTGATTTCCTATACCTTACCTTAAAAAATAATGGATAGCCTGTTGCTTCCCCAACAAGCAATCCTTCCCCAACCTGCAAGGAATTTATTATTCCAAAACTTCTTTGGTCAATTCCTTCTGATGATTCTGCTATGTGTTTCAAATCGTTTGGGTTTGTAATGCGCAAAATTAAATGAGTGGAACATTGTGAAAGTGTTGTGGTATCAAGCTGAACAGGCCTTTGAGAAATTATGCAAAGGGACATTCCAAATTTTCTTCCTTCCCTTGCAATTGTTCGCAGAATGGAACGGGAAATAGCTGATTCTTCTGATGCCATCTGCGGACACCATTGATGAGCTTCCTCCACAATTAAAAGTGTCGGGGGAATTACATTTGATTTTCTTTCATCAAACAGCTTGTTTGCAAAATAACTTACAATCATCTGCTTCTTTTTCATGTTCACTATGTCTGAAAAATCAAGTATTGTTAATGTTCCTGGTTTAATTAATTCAGAAACAGCAGGCATATCTGTCCTCGCAAATAAGTTATAGGACATTAGATCATCAATCCAGCCCATTAAAGGGAATTTTGAATTTTGCTTTATATTGTCATCTTTCAAAATTGCATCTTTTACATGTGACCAATCAAAAGGCCCTAAGCCGCGATACATATCTTCTTTAAGGCTTGATAAAATCCTGCTTAAATCCCTTTTCTGCGGAATTGTTAATCCAGGAATTATTCCAGAAAGCATATGAACGCTCATTTTTGGCACAGCTATTCTGATGTTTTGGGCTTTAATGATTTTCGTGCGGTCAGAAAAATCCTCATACTTGCCATCTTTCACAGGCTGGGCAAAGCTGGAATATTCACCATGCGGGTCTAAAACAACAATTGCAATCCTGCCTTTTTCTTTTTGCCGGTTAAGGAGCTCTTCAATTAAACAAGCTGTTGAAAAACTATTGTGAATGATTAGATTATTTGCAACAAAATTGTGCTCTTTTACACATAAGTCATAAACATATTCTTTGTCATAATCAACCTCTTCAACAGATTCAATTGCATCAAAAAATAAGCTATCAGAAATAAGTGTGTGCAAAAAATCAAGTTTCTCTCTAATTTCAGGCAATTGCTTTTCTTTATCTAATGAAATAATAAAGAGATTATACAAAACCTTGTAGATATTTGAATACCTTATTGTATTTAAGGGATTGTAAGAATAACCATCCAAATATTGATCGTTAAACCCACTTCTGTTGCATAACTCCTGTATTTCACAACCAATATTTTTACACAAAACCCTAATTTGACTGGCTAGTTGCTTAAAGTCTAAATTAGTAATTACATCTATGCCTAAATCAGATTCATTTTCTAAAGCCAAGGCATTTTTAGCAAGGCAAAAGGTATTTAGGTTTGGTTCGGTTAAACCTCTTACTACTCTTCTTGCGGTAGTGCTTGAAATATTTGTATTTTTAGCAATTTTGTTAAAATCATATTTAGAGTAGGCATCTACAAGTATTTTTTTTGCATCTTCTTCAGTTAAATTTGGCATAGCATAAAATAATTTTTTTGTTTGAGCTAGGGTACTCTGAATACTTTCATAATTATGTTCAAATTCATTCAGTAAAGATTTTAACGAAGTGGGTGTTGGATCATCATGCCTTTCCTCTCGCGACAAATAATTAGCAATATTAACAAATTGGCTTTGGGTTAAATTAAGCTTATTTTGTAGGAAAGCTAAAGTATGTTTAATGTTGGGGATTACCCTAATGTTTGAATTTGGTTTTTTTAAGGAACATTCCTTAAGCGCTTTTGCTTTATAGTCTATTAAAAGGGTTAATTCATTATTTAGGATAGTTAAATAATCCGCACCGCCTAAAAATAACCTGCCATATTGTTTGCCTTTAACTGTTTTTATCTTTCTTATTGGATTTAACTTAAATCGCAAAACTATCTGTTCTATGTTGTCTAACATCTGTTTACTGGCAAGCGTTATTTCGATATGTGATTTCTTAGAACTAACATAACCATCACAATCAATAAATGCACCCAAAAAAGCTGCTAAAACTGATTTTTTACTTAATAGAATCTCCTCTGGAATATATTTGGTCCAACTAGAATCAGTAAAACCTAACTTAAATAAACTGTCTGCTAAAAGTTTGTTATAAATTCTAAGTTCAATATCCCTCTTTCTATTAATGCTTGCAGTAACACCAAATAATTTTGTTAGATTGCTAAAATCTTCCCTAATTAAAGTAGAGCTATTAGTAAAAATAATAGTTTGACCACTATTATGTCCTTCTGCTAACAAATAAGCCATAAATCTTGCAAATTTTTCATCAACAATAACCTTTGCAGGGATTCTGGAAGACAGTACTTTTAATGTTTTTATTTTTGAACATATCTCCAAAAAATCCACGCCTAATTTGTTACAAATTAATTTTAGATAATCCAAAGGAACTCCTGAATGCGATAATAAATATTGTAGTTTTTGGGGGGTCATATTAATGATTTTTGAAAACTCTTTTATTGAATATTTCTCAAAAAGTTTAGATTTTAATTCAGCCAGAATAAGCTCATCATCAACTCTGACTTTAGAAGAATTCTTCCATAATTGGACAAAATCAATTATTTGTTCTGATCCCTCTATTAGGGGCATTGTCGTAATTAGGTAATCTTTTTTAGCAAGATTTTTAGCTTGAATCCAATTTATTTGTTCATTTAGAATCGGTATTGGGTGCTCTGGAGTAATCAATAATTGTTTGCCTGTTCTTGTCCTGATTCTAAACATCTTTTTTGGGGCCTTCCTCCTCATAAACGCCTTAATTTCAGAGGTTATTGGTTGATTATCTTTACCTATGGAAATTACTTTTAAGTTATTTGGATTAACATCACAGACCTCGACATTATCTTCAATTACTTTTTTATTTTTCAAATGGTTGTCAACAAGCTCACCAAGCTTAATTGTCCTGCCATTACTCAACAATATTTCAAGATTGTAATCACCGCATTTTCCCGAACCAGACATAGCTAAAATTGCTAGGTGTTTCTTCAACATCCTTGACAGATTCAGTTTAACAGATAAATCATGGTATTCAACATTGCCTAAATGCAAGCCAGATTCATCAAAATGGAAGAATTTTTTTAATTTTTCAGAATCAGCAATCCTTACCTTTGATCCTGGGGATGGAGGAAAGCTTGGCCTGTAGAAATTGTCGCCAGAGTACACACCTAAAGGTTTTGTATTTGCGACAAGGTATTCCCATTCGTGTACAGGAAACTGTTCAAATAATGCTTGGCCTTTTGATTCAAATTCTTTTACTGAGTCAGCCCTTTCAAAATATTTGTTTGTTTTATATACGTCCATTACCAAGGCAATAAAATTGCCTGATGGATTTTCTATTTCAACAAATTGCCCTCTGTGTATTAAGCCAGAGGTAACAACAAAATCTGCAGAACTAGGGTTTGGGGAATTTATTGCTGAAATTACTGTGCCAACAGTCTGTGAATTATTTATAACCATGAATTACTTAAGCCAAAAGGTTGTTTATAAAGCATTGCAAAGAGTAGATTTCCCCTGAACTATTCTTTCTAGTGGACACTTTTTGTGTATTACCTGCAAACCAAAAATAATTAAGAAGGTTGCAATATGAGTAGAATATGATTAAGCCAAGTTTGCTGGGACTAAAGAACAGATTTCACAAAGGATTAAGAAAATTGTCAAAACTCTTAAGAAGAAAGGATATGATTGAAAGAAGTGCTGAACTGAAAGTAACAGAAGTCAGCAGAAATAGCATGCAAACACTTGTTATGGAAAGATTTAGATATATTTTTCCAAGAGGCATCAAAACTGTTGCAATAAGCAAGCAAGACCCAAGGCTTTTAGGGGTTGGTGGCAAGATACTTGTTTTTAGGGCAGGGCAATTTGATGACCATAAAACTGGTGAAAGAAAATGGTTTGCACTTAAAGCCTGCAGATATCCTGATAATTGGGTCAGAAGGCAGCTTTCTGAGTTAGAAGGAAAGATGAATTTAGGGATTATTGGAGTTGGGGAATTGCCTGATAATGTGCCTGCTGCAATAAGAAAAAGATATTTTGATGAAAATTATTTTGTAAGCCATAGGCATGGAACAATATGGCTTCACCTTGAAAATGAAAATTTTAAAATATTGCGAAATATGGGCATTCCAACCATTGAATCTTATAAATTAGTAAAAACAAATCCAGAACAGGTAATGACTTGCGCTGTGTTGCCTGTTGAGGATTTATCTGAAGGAGGAACTAAACAAGTATTAGATTATTATGCAACACGCAGAAAGAACATTCCCAATTATGAAGAATTACGCAAGCAGTTCAAAGAATACAGAGATAAGATATTGAAAGCTAAAGCAGAACTAAGCAACCTAGCAAAAGAAAGTGCCACCCCTAATTTATGTGCTGAGATAGCAAAATGCTTTTTTGTAGTAATTGACCCAAAGACAGGTAACGGGCGTTTGGTAGCAGGAACAGCAAGCTCAATACAATTCCCTAAGAAAGCATATTTTACCTAGGTAATTGGCTAAGAGGGAACTAACCCCAACTAGCATTAGAATGTTTTTCTTAAACATAACTTTTCTTGAGGGTTTTGGGCTAGGCATATTAAAATAGTGAACAAATAGAATAAATAGGTTAAGGATAACTTCAATAATGCTTGTTTAAAACGGCCTTGAATCCCTGCGCATTAGCCTAAAATTATTGCCTAATTTGTCAGCTATTTTGTTGAAAACAAATTCTATTTCGTCTGGATTTAAACCTGCCCTTAAATCTGCTTCTATTAAAGGGGAGGGAAATGCATATTCCCTGTGCAGTGATGACAATTGGCAGATTACGGGTGAAATTTTATCCACAAATTCAGTTAGTTTTTCATTCCTTTCATTTGACAAAAATTCAATCCTTAATGCACGATCATATTTTGAAGGTTTTAAGTAACAAACATTCACGGCTTTTGAATATTTTTCATTAAAATCTGAAAGTATAGGGTGCATTTCGATATTGTTTGTATAATGGAATGCAGAGGTTCTTTCCTTTTCTTTTAGCAAGGAATCCAACAAAACAGAATCATAGCAATCATCTAACCTTGGTTTATTCAGTTCAGAAACAAAATTCTGCTGGATTATTTCCCTGAATCTTGAACCTCTTGAATCTTCAATACATCCGATTAAAATTGTGCCATTATCTTCTGCTGCTTTGTATAAACTTTCAAATAGGGAAATAACCTTTGAATATGAATTTGTTACCTTAGAATCCTTTCTTGGCTTGTCTGCATGCTGTGGAATAATTGAACCGTCGATTAAACAGTATTCCGGCTTTTCCTTTTCAATTATTTCTTTGGCTAAGCCAATTTCTTCAAATAGGCGGTAAAGGCTTCTTGAAACCGAGCTTTCATCTAATTGTAAAGCTCCATTGATGAAAATTGGCTTTGGGAAGGAAAACATTTCTGGGTAATATGCTGCCCTCTCAAGAATGTTGTTTTTATAAGTAAAAAGTACACCTGCTGTCCTTATGAAAAGCAGGTCAAAAGAATAAAGGTTTTTTCCAACAAAGCCTGAATCAACCGCCGCAATCCTTGAATTCAAAGTATGTTCAGCAATTGGAAAAACCAATTTATCTTCAAGCAAGCAATTTTTTGAACCTGTATCAAAATCAATTTTCGAATATTTTTTTGCAAGAATTTCTTTTACTGCATCTACTCTCTTTGCCTCATTCTGCTTTATGTTTTCAACAGCTTCAGAAATTATTCTTAAAGGATTCATTCTGAAATAAAAGAGAATTTGGGGTTTATAAACAAATGGAGAGAGTAGATTTCCTGTGAAAGTTTGCAAATAAAAATAAGGTTACTTTTTTGGTTGCTTGGATGGCGGTTTTATTACAACAGCCCTTTCTGCTTCTTGCAATAATCTTCTTTGTTCAGCATTGGCTCTTGCTTGTTTATCAATTTCCTCTTGCCGCATACTGCGCCTTATTGCAGGCGCTAACCTTCCTTCACCAGCCAGATTTACGCCACTTAATTTAAATGCAATCATCAGGGCGTTATCCCTTTCTATATGGCCTTCCAACAAGAAACGCTCAAGGTTTTTTGCAAAAGCATATTTATGTTTATGCAAAGAATTCCAAAAACCGTCGGGATTTTTGCTTATGCCGGACATAAATTCGTATTTATGTTCAGCAACATACCTTGCAAATTCTTCCATTCTTGCATCTGAAAAGTTTTCAAAGAAAAAATATGGAGCCCTAGTTAATGCAGTTGCAAGATTTCTTGCAAAATCAGGCTTATCAAAAATAGGCCTATCAAATATAGGCATATCTAATATTTCGGCTGAAAGCCATTCATTTAAATGGGCAATATTTACATCTTCAAATTTTCCTTTGTGTATTGCATCTATTGTTCTAATCTGACCACGCCTTTTATCCTTAACCTCAAGATGAAACCTGTCTTCCCCTCTATTTAAATCAAAAGCAGGTTCTCTTTGGGTTATGATAGAACCAATAAGCTTACCTTTGTCAGAATAAACATCTTGTATATATTTAGGCCCTTCCTTATCAACAGTGTGCTTGCGCCTCTCTACTAATCTGCCCCCTACCGTTACCTTTGATTTTCTTTTTACCCATCTGCCATGTTCGTCATAAAAATCAGCAAGCGCTACATTCAGAGGGCCTTTTCTTGATTCGGTTATTTCAGCAAAAGGCCTTCTTGGCCTTGGTGCGGGTTTTTTTAATACAGGCATATGTTAAATAAAATGCAGAATAAATAAAAATAGAATAGAATACATAATAAATAAAAACGGGGGTATAAGGCAAGTGGGATACTATTTGTTTAGTCTACAAAAATAGATTATTAAGGTAAATTTTATTTTAACTTTTCCCTACAAACAAAATTGCAATATAACCTGAAATAATCACATAGTCAATTTTATGCTTTTCAAGTAATTTGGTGAACTTCAACACAAACCTGTCAAGAAAAGACAGTTCTCTGTTGAAAGAAATTTCTTTTTTTGAAAAAACAAATTCCATATAAGAAAATCTGGAAAAGATGTTTTTAAAGCTTATGGAAGTGAGTTCTCAGTGAAAAAAAATTTCCCTATTCCGTCCTCACTTTTCACTAAATTTTTTATAAAAATTTTAAGGGAATTGCTTTATAATTTTCTCCTTGGCCTTGTTCCATCAGAAGGAATATCAGTAAAATCTTCTATTGAGCTTGTCCTAGCAAAATGTATTGCCTCTTTATTTAAGGCATCACCTATAGCATGAGAAACTAATGTAAGAAAAGCCGCAGGGTGTTTTTCAGGATGCTTGCATTCGCTCATTACAGTAACAAAGGCGTTTTCAGCAGCTTCAAAAAAATCTGCATTAGGGGGTCTTGCACTTCTATTCAGCATTTTATTACAAGTTCCTCTAACAAAATTTTTCAGCACAGGAATATTATGGGAAACAACGGCTTCGCGCATTGAAGCAAAACCCTCCTGGTTAAAATGCCTAATTCCATTACGAAAGTTACAGATTAGCAAATAATGTAATTCAGGAGAGACTCCAAGCAATTCAAACAATCCCAATCTAGCCCTAAGCGTAGAAGTACTGTTACTAATCAATCGCCATAAACCCTTATCATCATCTCTCCAGTCCACACCATATTTATCCAAAATCCTAATAGATGTATCAACCTTGCCAGAAGTCAACTTCAAAAAAGGGTTATAATGCCGAACAACAAAATTGTTGCCATCATTATCACGATACTTAGTATACATGTGAATTGCATGCGCCTTCATCTTAATTGAAGGCGTGCGAACAGGCCCAGAAAACTCAATGCCAGCAGAGTACAAAAAGTTTTCTCTGGCAGCACGCTCTTCTGGGGAAACCCTTCCTGCAGGGGGTTTCTTTACTCCGGCTGACTGGACAATATGAGAAGCATACTCAGTGCCAATTCCTGCCTCTGCACCAATTTTTTTAAAAGACCAAGTAGGATGTTCTTTAATAAGATCAAGCACTTTTTTACGGGTTCTTGTGGCACGGGTAAACCGAGTATCCCTTTCAAGCTGCCATGCAACCTTTATTTGCCTGACAAATTCACGGCTCATCTTAAAGCCCTGCCTAGACATCTCCTTAGCAATCCCTGCTTCAGTCAAATCCTTGTCCGCAAACAATTTCCCTAGCAATACCCTTCCTTTGGTAACATACCAAAATTTTTCCAATTGGACCAAATCCTCTTTCCTTTGCTTTTCAGATTTTGGCCTTAAATATTTCTCGCCTTTCTTTTCTGCTTTTAATCTGCTGAGAAAAGTGTAAGGAGATTCTAAATGCTTCAGCCATTCCAAAAAAGAAACACTAATCTGCTTAGAGCATATCTTTACGTTAGGCCTGTGAACTAATCTTTCCTTATCAATCGAACGCCATGTGAGCAATGAGTTATGTTTAATACCTAATCTTCGCCTTGTAACCATAATAAAAACAGCAATAAAAGAATTTTTTAAAGTAATGGAAGGTTCTGAATTAGGGATTGGGCTTGTTATTCTTCATGCGGCTACATTATTACAACTGCTCTTTCTGCCTCTTTTGTTACTTGTCCTAATAAATCAATCTATTTTTATTATTGTTTGTATTTGATTTAATAATGAACTTCAAGCAGGTAATTGTAATAAGGGCAGATTTGAAGATGGGTAAAGGGAAATTAGCTGCGCAATCTTCGCATGCATCTTTGGGGGCATATGAAAAGGCATTGAATAAAGAGCCTGAATGGGTTGATGCTTGGAAAAATTCTGGCCAAGAAAAGGTTGTTTTAAAGGTTGGAAGCGAAAAGGAATTGCTTGAGATGTTTGAAGCTGTTAAGAAAAGGTTTCAGGGAATGCCAGCACTAATTACTGATGCTGGAAGAACCCAAATTATTGCAGGGACAAAGACCTGCTTTGCCATAGGCCCTGTGCCTGAGATAGATATAGATAAAATCACTGGCAATCTCAAATTAATATAATGAGTAAACCATGTTTGAGAGATTTGTATTAAGCAAAGCCTTCTGGATTTTTGTTTTGCTGATTGTGGCTTTTGGATTTATGAGCCTATCCAATAAGGCAAATCCCCTAGCCGGCAGTGGATTACGGGGATTGGCAGCAATATGGCTTGATGCTGGCAGCAACAAAACACAAACTGAATTTCAGGAAGATATACTTGAAGAATCACCTGAAACAATAGAGATTGCAAATACGGATATTGCAGTGTGTTTAGGCAGTAAGAATGCGAAATTATATGGCGCAAATTGGAGTAAACATACGGTAAGCCAGAAAGAAGCATTTGGAAGCGCTTTTGTACACATTAATTATATCGAATGTATTACTGGCATAGAACTTTCTAATGAATGTGAAAAAGCAAATATTTCAGACTATCCTACTTGGGCAATAAATGGCCAGATATTGAAAGGAGAATATACATTAAAACAGTTGGCAAATGCTGCTGACTGCTAAAAATATTTTTAAAAAATTTAGATTTCTCATTTGCACGGTTAACTTTATTAAAAGAATATCTATTAGCATAGTATGCTTGAGAATAAAAAAAGAGTGATCTTTTTTTTCGGGATAATTTATGCCATATTCATAGCAATTTTTCTGCTTCTGCTTTTTTTTAATAGCGGGCTAAAACTAGACAGGGAAGTTACTTCAGCAGGGGAAAAATTATTCATCAGCAACACCACCTCACATTTGATAAAAAACATTGATATTTTAGACGAAAAAGGAAATAAAATAGGCTTTATTGAAGAGTTAAAGCCGTTAGAAAAGAAAGAAATTGATATGCCTAAAAATATTGCCAAAATAACTGCTTCTGCCCCTTGGCATGTGCCTGTAAGCACTGCCATAATAAAAATGGAGGCTGGCATCCCTTTAAACCTAAGCGCTAATTACCCTAAGATGGTTAAATCAGGGATGAATTTTAAAATATACTTAGAAATATGCTCGGATGAAATGGAAGAAGGGGAGATTGAAATAAACATTGATGAAAAACTGCTGGAAGCTGATGACTCAAATATTGATAATGACGGCTCGTTAGATAGGTTAATCACTAAAGAAGAAGGGAAATGCGTTACTGAAGAATTTGAATTCACAGCAATAGGAAAAGGAACTGCACAGATAATATTTAAAGTAAAGGTACTAGATACTATAAAGGAATTGAAAATAGAAACGGTGATTGAATAATGGCTGCAAAAGAACAAAAGGAGTCAAGCATTATCCAAATAATCCAAGATATGGTAAAGGAAGGGGAATCTGAAGAAAAAATAATACAAACATTGCAATCTTTGGGGGTAGAGCCTGAAAAGGCAAAAAGGCTTCTTTTATTAGGGCAGGCAGACACCTTTGCATTATTGAGAAATGAAATCAGCAAAATTGTTTCAACAGATATGGATAATGAAAAGCCAAAAATAATAAAATATTTGCAGGATCAATCTGAAGTTGTAAGCAAGGATATGAAAAAGAAAGTGAGTTCTGAGGTAATGAAAGACTTGGAAGATTATGAAAAGAATATTACAGGGCAGAGCAAGACATTCCAGCAGCAGATGGGCGAAAATATACGAGCAGTAACAGATTTGACAGACAGGACAAAAAATGCGTTAAATGAATTAGGCTTAAGGATTAATACAATTGAAAAAGACATGGAAGAGATGAAGGTTAAGGGAGTAGGGTCAAGAAATAAATTTATTTCCTTGGGATTAATAGCACTTGGATTAATATTCTGCTTAGGTGCTTTATACATGTTTTTTACAAACAGCCAGGCAATGACTATGGATTCAATAATAGTCACAGTAATAATGGCGCTTATCGGCATTACACTGTTATTTGTTGCTACCTTGATGTAACATATTTTACTTAGTTCATCCAACTGAATTTGAACTTCAGAAAATCAAGGTTCTTTTTAATTTTATGCTGCTTATTCAAGTATGACAACTGCAAATTACAAAGGCCCTGTTGTTTACATAGTGCATAGCCCTTCACAAAAACCAGAACCAGAGGTAATTAACCACCCGCTCGAAGCTAAAGACCTTAACCATTTAAAGAAAATTGAAAAACTTTTAAGGTTTGCAGGAGAACATAATTTGCCTGTTTTTTGGGAAGTTATTAATGAGTACCAAGAAAAAAGAATGGACCGCTTTTTCAAAAGAATGGGAATTGAAAAAGGAAGATTTCATTTGCTGCACGGCACAGAAGAGCCAAAAAATATGGAAGCTCGCTGTGCTGAATTAGGAATTGCCCCAACAAGGGTTCTTTTAGCAGGATTATATAAAGAGCGGTGTTGTGCAGAAGCGATGGAGAGATTAAGAAAAAATTTTCCTTCAATAGGAATTATTGTTTTAAAGGGTGACTATAATTTATCCGCACACGCCAGAACCGATGTATCCTATTTTAAACCAAAAGAAGTGAGCGAGTTTAAAAAAAGAAAAGAAGCTGTTGGTGCCAAAACTGCAAGATTAAGCAGGAGATTGTTATTGCATTAGATTCAAAAGAGTGATTATTTAAAAGTTCTGTTTTATTATACTGATATTGATTTCTATGATGTTTCTTGAATTAGAGCAGATTATTGTTGAATTGGAAAGAAGGTCTTTGGCTGAAAACAGCGTAAGAAGAAGGGTCTTAATTAAGGAAGCCATAGAACGCCTGAAAAAAGTGAAATCTTTGCTTGATGAGGAAGAAAAGGAAAAGGCAATGAACAAGGAATCAAAGCACTAAAGTTCTATTTTTAAACACTACCCAGAAAAGGTATTTTGTGCAATGGGCCCGTAGCTCAGTTGGCAGAGCACCAGTTCTGTTATTTGATTATAACATGAGGTGAAACTCTTAATCTGGGTGTCCTGGGTTCGAATCCCAGCGGGCTCGTTACCGTTTTCTCTTTTCTTTAAAAAAGAAAAGAGAAAATAGGTCTGCAAGAGAAAAGAAACTATTGCTAAAAAAGAAATAGATGCTAAGAAAGTACATTCAATAATTTTCTACGCTTTTTGAATAACCAAAACTTTATTTATATCATCTGAATATTCAATCCTTTTGCAACTTGGGCACTGCCAGCCTTTTACTTGAAAACCTTGGATATTGAAATCTTTTTGATTGGCTGCTTTTCCACAAATACATTTTATTTTGTTCATATAAAAAACTAGTAACAAATAGCTTTTATTTTAACTTGCTGAAATTAGTAAACTCTTGGGTTTATTTTTTCTTTCCATTTAAAATTCATTGAATTTTACGTGGTGGGGCAAGCACAACAATATTTGGTGCTTCTTTCATTTTTCTTGCAAGGGCAGGACCGCCTGCTTTTCTTGCATTTAATTCTATGAAAAAAGGATCCCTAATATAACGTGCATTGGGCATATCTGTTTGTTGCCATCTTTCAACTCTAGCATATCTCTCAATTTCTTTTCTAGCTAATAATAAACAATCTTCTGCTTCTGTCAAAACAATCCTTGCATTTGGGTTATTGCTTAAAGTTTTAATCAAATCAACAACTGCTTTAGTATTTTGTAGAAAAGCCCTATTCATTGAATTACTACCAACTCCGGCATCTGAACCACCAAAACTGAATACATTGCTTGCGACTATGAGATCACATTTTCCTTTATGTCTTCTAGATAAATCCCCCGCATATTCTGGAATAACTTCAATGCCCAATCTTCGGCAAGCAGATTTTTCACGATCAGACATTCCACCAACAGAATATCTTTTTACTCTAGATTTCCCAAGCAAATCATTTGCTTCGGTCAAAATTCCTGTTTCTCCTGCACCTACTTCAGCAATTGACCTTATTCCTTTCTGCCTAACGGCTTGAGCGAATATTTCAGGTAATGATCTGTCAAAAACTTCCCTTGGCAAACCTTCACCAACTGTTTCAAAAATAGTAAATAGAACGCGTCGAAGAGACCAGCTAAGAGTATCAGCATAAAGAAGATTCCTACCTTTGGTTTTTCCTCGCAGAAATTCTTCAATCTTCGGGGCCAATAATTTTGTTCTTGTTGCCAGGGAAAGACCTTTTTCCAATTTTGCCCCCCCCACAGAAGGTCTTTTTGGAATCCTTCTGCCTTTCAGGCTTTTATATCTCTGCCTGTCTTTTTTTGAAACGCCGGACGGCAAAGATTTTGGCTTTTTCCCTGAAAAAAATCTCCTCAGGTTTGGCATATAAAATAGGGGAATCAATCAATTTTTATAAGTAAAGGGGGAAGACCAAGCACATAAAAATTAGGGCTGATTAAGCACATCTGAGAAATTGCAAAGTTAGTTCTGCCTGATAAAATCTTCCAGCGAAAGGCCGTTTTCCAAAGCATCATCTTTTGAGATCAAAAAACCTTTCTTGTTCTGCTTGAATTGTTCAGGCTTTAGGAAACGCCAACCCTTGCTTGTAATCTTCCATGCAATACACAAGTCAATGCAGGCATTCTTTGCCCATTTTATAAGCTCAAACATCTGCTCATTCTTTATATTCAAATAGGCACCAGCTTGTGCCTTGCATTCTATAGCATACTGATTTCGGGGGCTCATTGCAACTATATCTGGCGTTGGAAGGTCTATTTTGCCAGATCCTGCAGATCTAACCACGGAAAAGCCTCTTTCTGCAAATAAATAAAGCAATTCCCTTTCTGCATTAGCTCCTTTGTCGTAATAGGCCATTAGAATACCTTTTTTAATTGAATGTAATAGGGAGTAATTATAAACATATATAAATCAGTGTCTAGCACTGTAATGTTTATTGGAAGATTTAGAGTTTAATTGATCATTCTTAATATCTATGATAATTAACGCTAAAGTGATTCCTAACAGCAAAGGCTTTGGGATTTGCTTTGATTCTGATAAGGATTTATTTAAAATTCATCTGAAATCAAGGCCTGAAGAGGGCAAGGCAAATCTTGAGCTTGTTAAGGAATTGCGGAAGCTTTGTAATTGTGAAGTAAGGATTTTAAAAGGAAAAACAAGCAAGAACAAGGCCATTGGCCTTGATTGTACTGCGGATATGTTAAATTCCTTAAAATTAAACTCTAATTCTCTAGAATAAATTTTACTTTTGTAAAATTAATTTTTTATCTGAAGTAAAGTTTGAATAATATACAAAAAAGGTGAATTTATGGCAAAAACATATATTAATACTGCCAAATATGAAGTTTTGGTAAACTTCAGGATTGAGGGCATAGTAGAAAAGCACGATATTGTTGGAGCAGTATTTGGTCAGAGTGAAGGCCTTGTTGGCGAGGATTTAGACCTTAGGGAATTGCAAAACTCTGGCAAGATTGGAAGGATTGAAATAAACCAAAGATTGCAGGAAGGCAATACTTTTGGTGATTTAATCATACCAAGTTCAATGGACATGGTTGAAACATGCATACTTGCAGCAGCAATTGAAACTGTTGATAAGGTAGGGCCTTACAAATCAGTATTCAAGGCAGTGAGCATACAGGATATGAGGTCAAAGAAGAGAGAATTTATTACACAAAGGGCTGTTGCTTTATTGCAAAAATTATTGCATGAAGAAATGCCTGACTCTACTGAAATAGCAGATAGGGTAAAGGAAGAAGTAAAGAAAAGCCAAGTAACAAGTTATGGCAAAGATAAGCTGCCTGCTGGCCCTTCAATTGAAGAAAGCGATTCAATAATTTTGGTTGAAGGAAGGGCTGATGTCTTGAACATGCTAAAGCACAACATCAAAAATGTTGTTGGGATGCAGGGCGGAAATATTCCACCAAGCATTGCTGAACTAGCAAAGAAGAAACAAGTGATAGCATTCATAGATGGGGACAGGGGCGGAGATTTAATAATCAGAAAATTGATGGGTTCCGCAAAAATAGATTATATAGCTAGGGCACCTGATGGCAAAGAAGTAGAGGAATTAACAAGGAAGGAAATAGAAATGGCCTTAAGAAAGAAATTCGCTGCTGCCCAAAATCCAAGGGAAAGATATGAGCAAGCGGAATACAGGCCATCATATGAACCAAGACCTGAAAGGATTGAAAGGCCTGAGAGCTTTGAAAGACCAGCAGAAGGGTTAACAGAGCAAGCAGCCGAACCGGTTGTTGAAACAGCAGCTGCTGTTGAAGCTCCAATGCCAGACAAATTCCCAACAATCCTGGCTTCAATAAAAGGAAGCCTGACAGCAAAATTGCTAAATGCAGCACATGAAGAAATAGAAACAGTAAATGTCCGCGATTTGGTAAAAAGCATTACTAAAGAAAAGGGGATTAAGGCTGTTGTCTTCGATGGAATCATAACAAAGAGATTATTGGATACTTGCGAAGAATCCAATGTGGATTTCCTTGTCGGGATTAAGAAAGGCAATGTAAAAGAAGGCAATAAAACAAGAATTATTGCTGCAGAGTAAAAGCGACAACTAAAAATTAAAATTTGAAAAAGAGGGAAGGAATACTTCCCTTTAATTTATTTTTCTATTTTTTTACTTTAAAGTCTTTTTTTACTGGAACCATTACCTTTGATGGCAAACCATATATTATGAATCCCAGGATTAAAATTGCAATCCAGATGAATAAGGATGCTACAGGTTTAATCAAAACAATATAAAGCTGCTTGCCATTTAAGGCAGACTGGTCTGGCTTTACAAAAACGCCAAAGGCTTCAAAAGCCATTGTTTTGCATTCCTTGAAGAAGTCTACATCCCCTTTTGCAATGCCTAAACAGCTGTCAATTGTTTTGATATTGCCCCAATATTCAAACATCTCGGCTGCAGCCATGAAAAACATCAGTATTGCAGCAAATATCACGAACGCGCCCATTAGCTTAATCAGCTGAATTTGCTGACCAGCAACCCTTACATTCATTAAGCCTTGCATTTTTACACCACCAATCATATAAATATTATTAGTAATAGAAGACTTTTATATTTAAATATTGCTATTCGTATAATATAATGGACTATCATTCTTCTTTGGAATAAAGAAGAAAATGATATGGGCTCGTGGTCTAGTGGTTAGGACGCCAAATCTTCCAGAAATGGGGGGTGCGTAACCCTTACAAGTTTAATCACTGGGTACGGTGGAACTCGTGAGTTCGATCCTCACCGGGCCCATCCCATTTTTCATGACATAGGGGAATTATTCCTTTAAACGTATTCATGGAATTCGCAGAAGTAGTTATCTGCGCTCTTTGAAATAATTTACCATTAACTTCTAAAGTATTTATATTAGTTTTTCTAAAATTAATGCCATAAAAGCACTTGCAATATTTTTTTATTGACTCCAAAAAAATCAAATTAGATCCAGAAAGCATTATTCCAAAGGAGTTTTCTGAAAAATAACCATCAGTATCCATTAGACCTGCAACAAAATATTTGAAAATATTCTTATTTAATAAAGATCGGGGAATACTAATGTTGCTTTTTTTACCAATAGGCAAACCAAGTAGTTTAACAAAATATAACCAAACTATTTTATTAGAAACTTGAAGAACATAACAGTTACAATAATTTTTTTTATATAGTTTGCCTTCAGTCCCAAAATTTTCTTTAAAAAGGCGATTAATTTGAAGTAAGAATGGTAATGATTGGTTGAATATTTTTAGAAAGGTATAAGGTAGAACGGTATTTACTTTTTTCCTATGAATTAGTGATATGCTACCGTCCCCTAAAATAACTCCACAAAGATATGCAATGGATGAATTAAGTTCAAACGGAATTCTCGAACGTCTTGCATTCCTATAAACAATAAAATCAAAGTAAGCATCTCTTTTAGTGACTTTTACTTCTCTTGTGATTACTTTTGGATCTAACAATGAATTAGTTAAATATTCAATAGACATCAAAGAAAGATTCATAGTTATTGTTGCTTTTTATCATTTAAATTAGCTTTGGAAGAGTAGATTTCCCCTGAATTATTCAATATTAACCCAACCTTGTACAGGGTCATAATAGCTGTAACATCCAAGGTTCATTGGGCAGCCTAAAAGTGCTGCCGGGATTGCTGAAAATTTGCATTGGTCAATATAAGTTTCAAGGCCGTATTTTTGCTTTAATATGTTTAAATCTGATGGCTGAATCTTTGTTTTAAGAAAATCTTCAGTGCAGAATACCTTGAAGTCATTTCTTGAAGACGCCATTTTTTCAGATAACGCTTTAACAATGCCCGCACTTAAAGAATTAAGGGCTTTGAAGAAACAATATCCAGTATTCAAAGAATTGATTGAATATGTCGCTTCTTCAAGCTTTGCAAATTTATTCTCCGGCCAGCTTGATGCTTTTACATTGCACTGCTGCTTATTTTCAACAAAGCACTGTAAATTATAATCATCAAGCATCAATAACAGTACTATTTGCTGATTTATTGGAGATGGGGTAATAATTTTGCCGAAATGGACTAAGAAATTATTTCCTTCAAAAAACTCCAATGGCTTTAATGTTACATTTTCCAAAAATTGATTTGCTTCATCAAAAAGGTCAAAAGATAATTTATTGGATGAATAATCCTGTACCTTCAAGGTGTAACCATTAGAAAATGTTTTTGTCAGTAAAGATACTGGGGTATTTACGATCTGCCAAAGTGTTTTTTTGCCGCAATTGGATGTAGCATTATTAACACAAACGGTCTCTTCCCCAATCTTTTCAGATAATGGCTTTTCCCCTGAATATTTCCATGAATCAGCCAAGCAATCTATGCCCTTGCTTGATTGCATCCCCTGATTTTCAGAAACAATGTCTTTTGAAATAAATACTGCTCTGCCTTCTTCAAGAATATTAGGGGAAAGAGAGCTGGCATAATTAAAATAATGGGTAAGCTCATGGGCAAATGTTTCACCGCATTCTTGTTGTTCATACAAGGTTAAATCAATTCCACCGATATTTGTGACATAATAAGTGCAGTCAGGGCAATCTTGCTTGGAATATGCTTTAACATTTAATTTTGAATATGGCATAATTTGGAGATAATTCTTTACCTTAGGATAACACTCTGCAAAGGCCGCTTGAACTGATTCTTTCAATGCTGCATCAAATGTTTGTGAAAAAAAGAAATTAATGTTTTCTGTTGTTATTTTTTCCTGGTTATTTAAAGGCATATTTGGGCATATTAAGCTGCAGGACATTGCATCATTTTTTTCTAAACATTTGTTGTAAAATTGCACAGGATGTAACCTTCTCAGAAATAAGCGAGGAAATTTCAATGGAAATATAGTTTGAATTTTTAATTAATTTGACAATTTGCTTAAGTGGAATGCCTTGCACCTGATAGCTTTTATCCACATTCACCTTCAAGCCATAGAATTTGCCTTCAAATGAAAAGATGCTGCCTGAAATAATCAATGGCATAATATTCAGTTTTTCCTCACCGATATAAATGTCAAAAAGCAAGGATATCTGTGAATCGCCTATTATGGCTATTTTGTTGAATTGAATTGCAACATTATTGTTTGCGATTACCTTTGTCCCTGAGGCACTTGGGTGTATCCCATCTCCCTGTAATATGTTAGCATCTTGCGGGAATTCAAAATAATCATCTTGTGGCATTGCTTGCTCTGGTGATGCTTCATCTGTAGATTTAGATTCGTTAAAATATTTCGCAAAAATAGCGGTTTTTGGCATGATTAAATATTTTAAAAGGTTCAAATCGCGGTCAGAAAGGAAATAATTTGCAGCATACCTTGAATACGCCTTTCTAACTAACCTTGACTGGTATTTTATTAGAGTAATATTGGCAGTTACTGGATCAATATAAAGGCGATAGATTTTATTCTGTGAATTTTCTTTTTTGGAAATTTTTTTTGAATACTCAATATCTACCTTAATTGTTGGCTTTCCTTTTAGCAAAACAGCTGAGTATGTTGCAATAACTTCTGGCGGTGTTTTTCTTTCGATAAAATTGGATAAATTGCATAATGAAATATTAATTGGGGTAATTTTTTTATTGATAGCATTAACTAAAAGGTTGTCCTTTGCCAAGGAAAGCGGTTTGATTATTTTTAATTTATGTTCTTTGAAAAAACAGTCTTTTGAAGAATATTTAGCGCTTGCTGTTGCTGCTAGCAGGGTAAATACAATCAAAATCAAAACTATTGTAAAATAACGCATAATAAGTAAATGTCTAATTGTTAATAAAAAGGGTAATCCTAGATAATTTTTTGCAATAAGGCACAACTGAATATCAGTTCAAGCCATTCAAAAGCATTTTATTAAACAAAGGCATACTTTTAATGTATGGCAAACAAGAAGGTCAAAATCGATATGTTAGTAACAGGGCAAAACGGAGAATTGGTATTCAGGACTGTTGAGGTTAGCCCTGACGATGTAAGGCAATTGCTTGAAACAACTACTGATCCAGTGATAAAACACAACCTAAAGAAGGAACTGAAGAGCAAAAGAATTAGTTTTTAATACTATTTCAAGGAATTTATTTAGTTAGTAAAAAATGCGGCCATGGTCTATTGGCTGATGATTCAACCTTGCCAAGGTTGGGAGCCGGGTTCGATTCCCGGTGGCCGCACTCTATTTTTTAGTTTTGAGTTTTGAATTTTTTGTTAAATTAGCCTTTTTTGCTTCAGCCTTAGGAACAGCTTTCTTTTCTTTATGTTCCTCTGTTTTAGCGATTTCTTCACTGGGTTCTTTTTCAGATTTTTCCCCAGCACAGCAAAGGTTGCCTTTTCCCGAAATAAGGTTTGAATATATGAAAGCTAAAAGAAAAGCCTGGACAAAATAGCCTACTGGTGCAAATACAATATTGGAGAAGGAATCAGAAATAATATAGCGGATAACCTCATTTTGAACCGCTAATACTAAGATAATGTTCACAATTGCAGATAACACAAAGCTTAGCCCTGCCAAAAGCAAAGCCATCACGATAAGGACAACAAATTGGGTAAAAAGTATTTCCCAGAACCTATTCTCAGTAAGATTCCAAGAATTTTTCAATGATTCTGAATAGGATGAATTACCAACAAGCATGCAGGTTACTGTTTGTGAATACCGTATGGCATTATGGATTACAAGAAGGGCATACGGCAATATGCAAAGGCCAAATATTGCAACAACGGGGGTTAATGAACTAAAAAGTATGGCAAAAACGAAAAGAATAAGGCTAAGCCATTGTATAGCTAAAAGCTTTTTGTCTTGAGGGTAAAATAATAAGGCAAAAAAGGCAAGGATTTGAAGGATAAAAAGCCTTATGAAAAGATTTATGGTTAGATTCTGCGATTTTACCCCTTTTTGGGTTAATGCATATTGCAAAAGCTTGAAATAAAAATAATTAATGGCAACGCAGAATAAAACAACTATAATCAGGATAAGGAATATTGCCAGGAACATCTTGCCTAGGAATTCTGAAAGATAGGCTGGCTTAAATAAAGTAAGAAGGTACTGTTCAAAGGTGTTGGATGCCAAGGCGGAGAATAAATCCGCAAAGAAGTATAGGACAAATGCAATAAGAAGTGCATAAAAAACAATGAATGAAACCCAAAAAGGCAATGCTTTGCTAAAAAATTCCTTCTTCCTTATCCAGGAAAAAATAGAGAAATTAATTGCTTCTGAAATATTCACAAAATCACCTTTTGTCCTTTATTTGTTTTTAGGAAACATGCTGCTACTCAGACATTTTGCTTTTAAAGAAAATATCCAAATGAGACTTTATCTGCTCAAAAACTTCATCCTTTGACCTGTTTGCATCAATTATTTTTATGTTTTCATTTGGTAAAAGGCTTGGAAGTTTTAAATAATTACTTCTTAATTCCTCAAAGAAGAATTCCTTTTCGAATTTTTCTGTTGAAGACCTGCTTTCTTTAATCCTCTGCAATGCAACTGCTGGAGAAACATCCAAAAAGAAAACAATGTCAGGAACCAACATTTTTTCATGTAATTTTACAATGCTATCTAATGGAATTCCCTGTGTTTGCTGGTATGCTAAAGTTGAATATTTATAACGGTCGCAAAGTATGACACAATTTTTGTTTATTAAAGGCCTTAAAAATTCCAAATGGTCTTTTCTATCATCTAAATATAATTGCAATAATCTCTTTGCATCGCTCATTGGCGAATCGCTTTGCTGCAGCATTTTCCTTATCTGTTTTCCTGTGCCAGAATAGGTTGGTTCCCTTGTTATCATCAAGCGGTCAAATGACTTATATTCATTAAATAAATAATCCGCAGCCCTAGCAAGCATTGTGCCTTTTCCCGAGCCATCTAATCCTTCAAATACTATAAAAGCGCCTTTCATCTATAATCCCCTTATTACTCCCAATAACTATATGGAACAGGTATTGAGTAAATAAAAATATATTGTTCATTGGTTTATCCCTGCGTGGATAATACTCAGTACTCGAAAGAATGGAAAGTAATAAAAATAGCATTAAGGAATGTTGTATATGCTCTAAAAGCAGCCGTTGTGTAGTGGTTAGCATCAGACCCTTCCAAAACCAAGCCTTTCTTTTCTTAGAAAGAAAAGAAAGTCTAGGTATTATCCAAAGAAAAGAATTTTGGATATTTAAAAAATGAGGATAGGTCTTGACACGGGTTCGAATCCCGTCGGCTGCATTCAAAATGAGAAGCAGAATTAGAAATCCTAAAAGAAGAAGGTTTTGGTTTAAAGTTATCAACGAACTAAAGCATTGGTTTTAAATACTTGAAAACTTTAATAATTAACATATGGAAGAAAAAGTTATGTTTTGGGATGAAAGAAAGGTACATCTTGCCGCAGTAATTGTGCTAACGCTTGCACTCTTAGTTGTTTTGACAATAACAACAATAAACTTGAACAACACTACTACCCTGCTCACGACAGCTATATTGAACAACAAATCTGATTGGACAGCCATTCGCACGTTTAGTTTTTCTGCCACAGACCTTACTAGTGGAGGAAAAACAATCGATATCAGTGGCGGTGGAAAATTTGTTACAATGACAGATATATATTACAATGTATGGCTCAAAGGTAATGGAAATCTGTCTTCAGTAAAGGATGGAAAGAAAGTTCATTGGAAAACAGCTAAAACTGGCCTATACAATCAATTAGAAGGAACCTTGGAATTCACAGCAAACCCAACAGGAAACATTTCTTGGATAACAAAGCCCATTGAAGTAATGTTAACTCAAAGCAGTAATCCTGAAGATACGACAGGCAGCATAAGAATTACTATTGGAACAGAAGTATTTGAAGGCCCTGCAGTAATAGTCATAAGTTGGTAGTTTGAAAAGACAGTTATAGCTAGTCAAAGCGTATGGGAACCCACACCTAAAGGTGTGATAGAGTATCGAATAAGTATTAATAAAAAAATAGTTTAATAGTTTGAAGGAGCTCTGTAGAAATCCTTTATAAATGGGAATAACTGATAACAAAAGCAAGCTCATACTAAAATTTTAATTACTATAAATTTTGTTTTTAATCAAATCCCAAACAAAACCTCACAGTAAGCCACGGTAATAAAAACTGCCAGGCCTGACAAGGAAAATGTTTGGGGAGAGACTAATTGAAACCCAAAAAGGCCCAATATGAAAAATAATATGAGCAGGGAAATTGAAATGTTCACTGCTTTTAGGAATTGTTTTATCATAAAAAACCGCCCAGGCTTAAAAATCCAATCAAACAGTAAATGCTGGAAGCTAGAATTTGGTAAAAATACTTGCTGTTCGGAATGAAAATTCTTATAAAGCACTGGAGTATAAAATTGCAGAAGAGGTACAATGCACCAAAGCTCCAGCCAATAAAAAGGATTATGGAAGTGAACGCAAACAAGTAAAAGAAAACAAAAAAAGTATTTTTCAGCAAATTCTTTTCCCCAATAAGGAAAAAAGCAAACAAAGCGAAAACAAAAACCCATTGCAGGTTAAGCAAAGCAGCATCAATAATCCAAGTAAAATTAAATGAAAGCAGCTCTGACAAAAACCTGAAAAAATACTCACCCATATAGAACATATTGCTTTTGTAAAAGAAATACATTAGTAGTCAATTTTTTGTCAAAACAAAATAATTAAATATAACTATTTAGGATAGTTATATATATGGCATATGAACTAGATTTGAAGGACCGCAAGATTTTATTTGAATTAGATAGAAATTCAAGGAAATCATATTCAGAAATAGCAAAAAAAGTAGGGTTAAGCAAACAAGTAGTGAAATTCAGGATTGAAAGGATGTTAGAAAGAGGGATAATTGAAGAGTTTATTACAACATGGAATATTGGGGCATTGGGTTACACAGACTATGCAATCTTATTCAAATTCAAGGGAGCAACAAAAGAAGATGAAAATCAAATAATAAATTATTTTAAAGAAAGCAATAACGTTAGCTGGGTTGTTTCAACTGAAGGCCATTGGGATTTATTAATAAATACTAGATGGAAGACAATTGCAGATTATTTTGATTTTTTGCAGCAATTTACATACAAATTTGGGGAAAAGATTAAAGCTAGAACTTTTTATTTCAGGACAAGATTGAGTTATTTCAACAGAAAATACCTCATTGAGGAGAAAATACCTAAAGAAAGTTCAAGGAATATTTTTGTGCCTGCAGAGAAAGCAGAATTGGATAAAATTGATATTGAAATTGGATTGAAATTATCAAAAAATTCAAGGGCAACATTGCAGGAATTGGCAAAAGAGGCAGGAATTACCCCGGAAGCAGTAAGCTATAGGATTAAAAGGCTTGAAAAGATAGGGTTAATCCACCATTGGATTAGATTAAATTTGGAGAAGATCGGGCTTTATTATTTCAAGGCAATATTTTCATTGAGGAATATTACTGCAAAAAGGCTGCAGGATTTTGTAGGTTATGGGGAGAACCATCCAAATGTAATTTATTTAATACAGGAGATTGGGTTGGCTGATGTCCATTTTGATTTTGAGGTAAAAGGAAGGGAAGAGCTAAGGAAAATAATGGATGAACTAAGGGAGAAGTTCTCCGATATTATTGATTCTTGCGAGATTTTAACAATCACAAAGGAGCATAAACTGAATTATTCGTTGATAACTTAGAAAAAATTTATTTTGCCAGAAACTCACCGCAGATTTAGGCAGTATGGCAAAATGAATTTGATTTTTCTTTGGGTTTTTTGGAAATTCAGGTTGATTAAATAACTCTTTTTCACTTTAGTGTATTCCTTCAAGAACGCTTCAATGCCCCTAAAATCTTCTGACTTTAGGTTTTGCTTGAATTTTACTTCAATTGGAATTAAACCAGTACCTTCAATAATGATATCAACTTCATTTCCGTTCTTATCTTGCCAGAATTTCAGGTTTCTTGTTCCCTTCTTCAAAAGTTCGGATATCACAAACCCTTCAAACAGGAAACCATAGTCATTCCTTAATGCTAATCCATTGAAATTATTTATGAAAAAATTTCTTACGCCAGGGTCTACAAAATAAATCTTGGGGATCTTTACTATCTCTTTATTCTTATTGGTGTAAAATGGTCTCAAAACTTCAATAACATAAGTTTCGCTTAATATTTCAATCTGCCTTTTTATTTCATTAAACGTTAAAGAAGTAATTGCAGATAGAGCCTCATATTTTATTTTTTGCCCGTTATTCACTGCTAAAAATTCAATCAACTTCTTTGTTTCAAGAATTTTTTCCATATTTAAGTACTCAACCAGGTCTTTTTTAACATAAAGATCAAAAATGCTTGAGAGCACCTCGATTTTTTCTTCCTTAGTGCTTTTCAAGGCAACCTCAGGGTAACCGCCAAAAATGAGAAATTCCTCCAACAAGGCATAATACTCCTTCAGTGAAGAATGCAAATCCCTCCCCTTCAATTTGCTTATATTTAAAAGGTTTTTAGCAAGCTTATGCCTTTGCTTGAACCATAAAAATTCTTCAAAATCAAGCGGAAAAAGCTCGATAATCCTCTTTCTCCCAGCTAATGATTCCTGCACCTGATCTTTTATAGTCACAGAAGAAGAACCTGACGCATAGATCTTAACATTGTCTAAGTTATCATAAACATTTTTCATAATCTTTGTCATTGAAGGATATTTTTGGAATTCATCAAGAAACAGAAAAAAGAAATCCTTCTGATCTTCAGCATACTCATTAACTTTAATGGTGTTCAACAACTTTTCAAAGGTGCTGACTTTTTCATAATTTGACAAAACATCCAAATCTAAAAAAAGGCATTTGTTAGCCTTAGAAAATTCTAAGTAAAGCTGCTTTAGAAGGGTGGTTTTTCCTGTCTGTCTTGCGCCTAAAATCAAAGAAACTTTTTTATCCCTTGCCAGCGACAACAAAGGCGAAAACAGTTTTCTTGGGAAAAATTTCCCATTTTTATTTTCCAGCATATGTTTTTGCCTCATTACCAAAATAATATACTTATGAATTTTAGTATACACTATAATTTTAATATTGTTAATAATAGAGTAATATCTTTTTAACCCTTTCTATCGCATGAATTAATAATTCAGTTTAAAATAACAGTTAATCCAGTTTCAGTATGCCTGCATGAATGTTTCTAAGGATAACAAAAAGAAAATGATTTTTATGGCAAATAAGGGTTTTGTGGAAAAGATTTCTTTGGAAAGGATTTACCGATTATTTGAGTTAGCTGAAACAGAGTTTGAAAAGCACCCTGAAAGAAGCAAGAGATATGTTGAATTGGTAAGGAAGATCGGAACACGGAATAGGGTAAAGATTCCAAAGGAATTCAAGGAAAAATTCTGCAAGAAATGCGGTGCATTCTTGAAGAAAGGGAAAAATGCCGAGATTGTTATTGAAAAAGGCTTTGAAAGGGTTGTTTGCAAGGAGTGCGGTTTTAAGAAAGCCTTAAGAAAAGCAGTTAATTAAGCATAGCAGAAATAAGGGAAAACCCAATAAATTCCGCCTTTTTAAACAGTTCTTTTCAGAAGATTATTATGAGCAATAAGGTAAATGTAATGCGATTATTTAGCATAATAATTCTGATAGTTTTACTGGCTGGATTTTCATATGCAATCAGCCAGGAGTATGCAAAAAAGAACAATCTCACAGAAAAAACTATTCCTCAAAATCCGAATTTTCTGCCATTGGCATCATCATCACCTGAGCCAGAACAGAAATGCTATGGATTCATTGGGCCAAAGGTAAAAGAACCGCTGAATATTTTGGTAAACCCGACAAATTATTCCGGATTAAGCAGTTTGGCAGTAGAAAATGCAACAAAAAATACAATAAATGCTTGGGAAATGTATAACACGAACATATTTGGGATCGTAGGAATTGACCCTAATTCAAGCATAGAAACCTCTGGTGACAATACTTTCATTTATTTCAATAAGGATTCAAAATTGGGAAAATACATACCAGCACAAGCAAAATATTACTATTATGGAGACAAGATAATTGGCGCAAACATAGAATTCAATGCAAAGGATTTTGACTGGGGCGATTACTTGCAGAACCAGAACAAAATAGATTTTCAAGGGATATTAACACATGAATTAGGCCATGCCATAGGGTTGGCGGATGTTTGGGCCCAAGGTTGTGAAAGCAATACTATGTTTGGGATGGCACAAAGTACTAAAGGAAGCTATGATTTAAGGACATTAGAGGCAGGGGATAAATTTGGGCTGTTTGTATTATATTCAAGTGTTGGAAAATTCAAAAAGATCCCAATAAATTATAGCTTAATCAAGAAGATTCCTGTAGATTATAATCTGCTTAAACCAATAAAATAATTTCTTTTTAATCTGAATTTCTCTTATTTTTTCATGCCTTGCATAGGTTTAAGGCAGGAGGATTTTTCTGCGCAAGGAATAAACTCAGGGGGATAAGAAGATATAGCAAATGACAAAAATAATTGACCAACTCAATGTCATTTGCTATCTAGTAAACGATAATATTTGTTCAAAAATTAATGTCGTTTGCTATAATTATAATTATCTTCTTGCGTGGTGATGGCTTCTTCTTCTCCTGATTGCAGCTGCTGCAGCACCTAAAGCAATAAATCCAGCCCCTGCACCTGCACCCATTCCAGCCTGCTTCATTCGTTTAGCCGTTTTTGGGAGAGTTGGTTTAAAGAATTTTGGTGCGCCTTTTATTACTTTAAAATGCTCCAAAAAAGAAAGCCTTCCGGTTCCAATACGGTATTTATCAAATTTCATTCCTTCAACACGCTTGGCCATTGAATCTATCTTTTTTTCTCTCCAGGCAGTATCTTTTCCTACAACTGTATCTATGCCCAAATTTATTTTTTCACCAGCAACAGCCCAAGTTAACCTATCAATCTCTTTAGTATATTTCCTAACTTCTGCTTCAGAAAATTCCCTTCTTGCCAAATCATATGCTTGGCCCATTGTATTAACCTGCGAACCAGCAAACCCGCCGGCAACAGCAGCAACAACTCCCAAGGTAACCCATAAACCTCTGTTAATGCCATGACTCTTTGCCATAAAAAATCCCTCCAAAGAATATAAATCCAAATTTACTGTGTGGTATATGTATAGCACATCTGCAGAATTTATAATTAACGTTTCAGGAAATAAAAAGCAGGCTTAAAAAATTTGGGAATAATAATGCCAAAATTGTTCCAACTAGAAAGAAGGGGGCAAATGGCGGCAATTCCCGGTAAACAGGGACTTTGTCTATATCTAGTTGTTTTAATTTTATTTTATCCTCTTCAGTAATTATCCCTTTTGCCTGGAACATCTCCTTATTTTCAAAGAATTCCTTTGCAATTACCTCATCTTCCTCAAGATCAGAAAGAGAAACATATTTCAAAAAGAATTTTTCCTTTATTCCGCTCTGGAAAGCCAAAAAAGGCATGGCAAAAAGCAATGGAATTGTAATGAACAAAACAGAATTCAGTGAAAGTGTGGCTGTAGATAACATAAAAAAGCCGTAAACTAAAATCAACATTGCAAGCACTGATGCTTGCAGAATGCCCTTTTTGTTTTTCTGCAAATCAATCCCTGATTTTATATATTTCACTGTGTAAAAAACCGAAAGGAAAATAACTGAAAACAACGCAGAAAAAAATAATGCCGGAATGATAAAGATTTGGTCGTTGTAAAATGGGAGCAATAAAGAAACTGCTAGGAATAATTTAACATCCCCGCCCCCAAGCTTGCCTAAGTAATATAAAATCAAAAAGAAGATGAAAACAAAAAAGGGGATTGCAAAATTATAAATGTTAAAATCAAGGATATTAAGGATGATCCCTAAACCTACGGCGGGCAGGGTAATTTTATCATAGATTAAGCCTTTTTTTAGGTCAGTAATTGTTGCCAGAACGCAGACTAAAAATAATATTGCCAATCTGATTTCCAAAAATAACATAAGCCATCAACAATACTTAGATTTATTTTTTTACCGTATGAGCAATCTCTTTTTCTTTCCGCCAAGCTGCATTTTTTTCATCATGCGCTGCATCTTTGATTGATCCATATTTTGCAAATCCTTTTCATTCAGCTTGCTGAACTGCTTGAACATCTTTGCCATTTGGTTGTACTGCTTGATAAGGTCACGGACATCTGATTCTGATTTTCCTGAACCTTTTGCAATCCTGTGGATTCTTTGCTTGCTTAAAATATCAGGGTCATTTAACTCTTGCGGAGTCATGCTGTCCATGATTACTTTATAGGATTTAAGTTTCTCTTCCCCTACTTTTAGCTGTTCGGCCTGTAGATGCTGTTTCATGCCAAGCATTTCCGCTACTTTGGCAAAAGGCCCAATCTTACGGGCCATTTCTAATTGTTTGTAAAATGTTTTTAATGTAAAATCGCCTTTTAACAAATCCTCTGGCGACAATTCTTCATCAGATGAAAGCTCTGCTGTTTTTTCAATTAAGGATTGCAAATCGCCATATCCAAGTATCCTGCTCAAATAACGCGTAGCATTAAACTGTTCCAAATCCTCAAGCTTTTCCCCTACTCCAATGAAATAAACAGGCGCTTTTGTCTGGTGACATGCTGCTAATGCACCTCCTCCTTTTGCTGAACCATCCATCTTGGTAATTATAATTCCGTTAACTCCGATAGCATCATGGAATGCTTTTGCTTGTTTGTTCGCAACCTGCCCGATATCTGCTGAAAGAACAAGCCAGTTCTGATCTGCAGCAAATACCATGTGGATGTCTTTTACCTCATCAACCATTTCCCTATCAAGAGCACTTCTTCCTGCTGAATCAACAATTATAATGTCTTTATCCTTGAATTTCTGCAAAGCATTTTGGACAATTTTATAAGGCAATTTTTCATTTTTTTCACCATAAAACGCTACTTGTGCTTTCTCGGAAAGCTGCTGCAATTGTTCATAACTTGCTGGCCTAAAAGTATCTGCACAAACAACTAAAACAGACTTGCCTCTTTTTGCATACCACTTTGCCAATCTAGCGGTGGTTGTCGTTTTACCAGTCCCAAAAAGTCCAACAAGGAGAATTTTTTTTGTTTGTGGTAATTCAAAATCTCCGCCAAGCAATTCTGCCAAACTATCATAAATTTTTCTTATCAAATGTTCCCTAATAGTAATATTTGCTTGCGGCTTTTCATTTGAGAATTCTTCAATCTTTTTGCTTAAGTCTAAAACTAAATCAAGGGGAACGTCACTTGAGATTAAGGCTCTTTGCATTTCTTTTGTTACTGCTTTAATTGTATCTCGGTCTAAAGCAGAATGTTGAAGTATGTCCAAGGCCTGTCTTAGTTTTTCGCCAAGCATAGTTACTTTTGTAAAACATAATATTTATCAAATAATTGAACGCTTTTTACTGCATAAAAACAACCCTGCAGTTGATAATCGACAATTGCAGGGAATCTGCAGCTTGAAAAAGCAAAGCTATTTAATACTTTAATCTCAGAGTTTGTTTGCCATCTATGATGGGGGGCGAGAATTTGATAGTTGGAACTATTAAAGAAATAAAAAACAACGAAAACAGGGTTGGTTTGGCTCCTAGCGGAGCAAAAGAATTAACAAAAGCCGGCCATACTGTTTTTGTAGAGAAGGGAGCAGGCTTAGGTTCTGGATTTAAGGATGAGGAATATACTGCTGCTGGTGCTCAACTATTGGCAACACCAAAAGAGGTATGCACAAAATCAGATATGGTAATAAAAGTAAAAGAACCATTGCCTCAGGAATATGACCATTTCAGAGAAGACCAAATATTGTTTACCTATTTCCACTTTGCCTCGGGAAAACAATTGACTGATGAAATGTTAAAAAGAAAGATATGTTGTGTAGCATATGAAACTGTTGAAAAAGACGGAAAATTGCCACTCTTAAAGCCGATGAGTGAGGTAGCTGGGCAAATGGCAGTAATAATGGGTGCTTATTATCTGGCAAAACCGTTCCAAGGGAGAGGGATGTTGTTGTCACCAGTAGAAAATACCAAACCTTCAAAAACAGTTATTATTGGAGGAGGGGTTGTAGGTGAGAATGCCCTAATGAATGCATATGGGTTAAGGGGAGATGTAGTTCTTTTTGAATTAAGTGATAAAAGAATAGCAGAATTGAAGAAAAAATACCCTAAAGCAAGATTTGAAAAATCAGACAAAGCAAAGGTTGCGAAAGAAATTTTAGATGCTGATTTAGTTGTTGGCGCAGTTTTAGTTGAAGGAGCAAAAGCCCCGAAAGTAATTTCTAAAGACATGGTACTGACAATGCAGGACGGTTCAGTTATTGTGGATGTTGCGATTGACCAGGGTGGATGTGTAGAAACAAGCCATGCAACAACGCATGCAGACCCAGTATATAAGGTAGGGGGGGTAACACATTATTGTGTTGCTAATATGCCTGGGGCATATCCAAGGACTAGCACAATTGCATTAACAACAGCTACCTTGCCTTATGCAATAAAGCTTGCAAACAAGGGATTGAAGGCATTGAAGGATGATGATGGTTTCATGAGAGGATTGAATATATACAAGGGAAAGATTACCCACAAGGGAGTTGCGGACGCATTTGGTTTGCCTTTCGTTGAGCCAAAAACCTTAGTGTAAAATAAGTAAAATTTTAATAAAGTAAAGGGATTTTTCCCTTTATTTTTCTATTTTTGCTTTATTACTTTTATGTTTTAGCTAAAAAATAATGGAATTTATACAATTCTATCAACAATAAACTCATTGCTGAATTCTAACAGATCATCATATCCCTGACCAATTCCAATATAGAAAATTGGTTTTTTCAGGGTATGCAATAAAGAAATAGATGTTCCGCCCTTTGTGTCAGTATCTATCTTTGTCAGGATAAAGCCATCTATTGATAATTCCTTATCAAATACTTTTGCTTGCTCCAAGAGGGATCTTCCGGAGAGGGCTTCCCCAACAAAGATTTTCAAATCTGGTTTAATTACTCTCACGATTTTTTTGAGTTCTTCCATAAGGTTCTGGTTAGTATCTTGCCTTCCAGCAGAATCAATCAAAACAAGGTCAATCTTCTTTGCCTTTGCGGAACTGACCGCATCAAATGCAACAGCTGCAGGATCTGATCCATATTTATGTTTCACTAATCTAACATTCAGACGCTCGGCATGCTTTTCAAGCTGTTCAATTGCTGCTGCCCTGAAAGTATCAGAAGCAGACCAAATAACTGAAAGATTGTTTTTCTGAAGCAGGTTTGTTAATTTTGCCATGCTGGTGCTTTTCCCAGCTCCGTTAGGGCCTAAAAAAAGAATCACAAACGGCTTTTCTGTTTTATTTTTTATCAAAGATAAAATATTCTGGTGTTCAACACAAATTGATTCTGCAAATACATTCTTTATTTCCTGCTTGATGAAATTGTCAAATTCTTTTCCTTTTGGAATCTTCTTGCCAACAAGCTCTTTTTTTATTTTTTCACAAAGGAATGTTGCAGTATCCTGGTCAACATCGGATTCGAGCAATGCTAATTCAAAATCATACAATAACTCGTCAATATCTTTTTCTGAAATAACAATATGGGAACTAAAAAAGCTTTTTAGTTGGGAAGTGGCTGAAACCGATGCCTTAATTTCTCTTTTATCATCTACTTTTAATTTCTCTAAATCAATGCTGCCATTCTTTTGAACTTCAGTAATTTTTTGAGTTTCTTTAGCCGGTTCTGCAGCAGGTTTTTCTAAACTTTCGGGTTCTTCCAATTCTGCTGGTTTTTCTTCAATTGGTTCTTCAGCGAAGGTTTCTTCAGGCAAAGGGGATTTTTCAATAATTTCTGCATCAGCCTGTTTTTCTTCTGCTTGTACTTTTTCGGCCTGCGGCTCAGCACCAATTTTTTGCTTTAGCTTGTCAGTAAATCCCTTTATTTTATTCTTTAAAATATCAAACATAGTATTCAAGAATTAAGCAAGGGAATGCCTAAAAATATTTGGATTAATAAATCCACTAAATTTCCCTAAAAATATCGGAAATCTGCAGCTTGCGCAAGCCTAACGTTGTAAGTCAAAAAGAAGAATTTTTGACAAATAGAAAAAAGATTGCCAATTACGAGATGATTGGCAATGGTTTCTTTACATTTCCTTGGGCTTGCTGGGCTTTTTGCGCTTCAACCATTTTATGCTGTGCGGCATTCAATACCTGTTCCAAGCCAGCAATACTTTTCAGAAGCTCCTGCTCCTGTTGCTTTAAACGCTCCATTACTTTAACCAAATCTGCCTTTTTCTTCTCTAGAAATGTTTTTGTGTTATCTAAGGACATATCTTCAAAGATATCTACTCCCAAATTTACTTTTACTTTTTTCAAATCCTTGAGCTCCGCAGCAATATGAACTCCAGAACCTATTGAAAATAATATCTCATTTGCTGTATTTTCCTGCAATTCCTTCATTGACTGCTCTGCATTGTTTACATCAATAACATAATTGTTAAGAGTATTCATCTGCTGGGCAATCCCTTCCAACTGATTTCTTTGGGTTTGATATAAATTAAATACTTGGTCTAAAGAAAGCTTCACTTCCTTATTTGCTTCTGCCATAAAATCACCTTATTTGTAATCATATATCATGTTAACAAATAATAATTATGTATGTTTTGCCTAAAAGCTCATTCCCTGAAAGCTTCATCTATCCTTATTAGCTCATGTGTTGTGGTATGGTCACCGACCAAAACACCATTGTTGTTAGCAATAATGCCATTGCCAACAAAACGGTCACCATAATTTGAAGAGGTTAATTGGCCATTTATTTTAAAAATTGATTTTATTTTTTTGAATTCTTCCTCATTAATTCCAGGATTAACAATAAATCCTTTGCTTGTTGCAACACATGATGCCCCAACAAGGTCAGACTTTGCAATTGTCATTCTCAGAAAGGGTATTTCAAAAAAGGTTGCGAGTTCTTTAACTTGGGATTCGGTTAATGCCTTGCTGCACAACCCGCCAAATTCATTCAAACAAACAAGGTTTCCAATGGCACTTACCCCTTTTATTACATGGACTTGCAATCCGTAATGCCTTAAATGCGCAATTTCTTTCTCAGTAACAATATCCGAAACTGCTATTTTATTCTTCAGTGAAATACTTAGTATGCCTATTAACTGAGAACCAGCCATTGAGCATTTAATGATTTTAGTGTTTGTAAAAACACTTGCAACCTGTGAAAATTCTTTATCAGAAATAGAATCAGGCACAAGGATAAAGTCATCAGAAGCCCGCATAAAAATCCCGACATAGGGGCTTGCTCTGATGTATCCTTTATCAATATGCATGAAAAAACACTAACAATTACTTCATAGCTGTCTTTGCGAAATCTTGTTCTAATGCCTGCTTTTCTTCAGTCTTTTTCTCCTGTACTTCTAGTTCTTTCTTCTCTTCCTTTGAGACCTTGGATTTTTCTTCCTTCTTTACTTTCTCTTTTTCTGATTTTTTCTTCTTCTCAGCAAGCATTTTTTCTGCTTCCTTTCTCTCTGTTGCTAAGAACATATATATTGCATCCTTTTCCTTTGCAACAATAAGGTCTAGCAAACGTGGAACCTTTTCCCTGCCCCTTTCCCAAATAAATTCGTTCAATTTATTTGAAAGTTTTACCGGCATTTTCTTTGTTTTATACAAATTTTTAAGTTTATTCACTAATTTATTAGCCCTTTTGCTTTTAGGCAATTCAAAAACATCCCTAAAGCTAATCTTTAATTCCTGCAAATCCATATTTTCACCATTTATTTCTTATGCTCTGAAACCTTGTTGTGTTCAAATTTCTTTCCAAAATCAACATCCTTCCAGTGCCTTTTTTGTACAGGATTCCAAATTCTCTTGTTTGCCTTCTGGAAAACCCAAACCGGGGCACTACTTATCCCTGGTTTTATGCTATTCCTTTTGGAAACAAGAAAATCCTTGAATTCTTGATCTTTTCTAGCTGCCATAATTATTTCCTCACGATCTTTATTTCCCTTTTTTGGGATAATGATTTTAACAATTGGATTAATCCTTCTTCCTCGAGCTTTCCTTGCAGCTTCCCGGCGCGGTACATTAATAGTATATACTGGGCTGCTTTTAAATAAAGCTCCTTATTTACCAAGCGAACATTCATTATTCTCTCTTTTGCTTTTTGGGTCATAATGATGTCAAGCAATTGCTTCAATTGTGCTTCTGCCTGGGCCTGCTGCTCGGCTTGCTTCAATTGGAATGCCCTTTGCTGTTTTAACTCTTCTAATTCAGCATCCATATGCAATCACCAAGAAAGAAAAATCTCCCTTATTTCTCTTTCTTATGCTCCTCTTGCTTTTTCTCAAATTCTGGCTTGGCTTGTTTTGGGGCATTAGCGTCTTTTCTTTGGGGCTTTTGCATTGCCGCTTGTTTCTCTTTTTGTTGTTTTTCAGCCAACAATCTTCTTTTTTCTGCTTCCTGCAATTCCTGCAATCTCTTTTCTGCCGCAAACTTTACTTTATCAGCCACTACTTTCTTTACTTCATTTGATTTTTTGTTTAAATATGAAACCCCTTTTGGCGAAATAACCCTACCTTTTGCGCCTTTTTGTATTAAGCCTGATTTCTCTAAATTCTGCAAACCTAACCTAATAACCTTGCCTGAGGCTTTCCTGAATATTGGCGGCTTAACCCCTCTCCTTTTTTTTCCACCATAATAAGTTCTTAATGAACTAACACCAACAGAACCTTCTTTATAAACCCTATATAATAAAGAGGCCATTCTTACGTAAAACCAATTTTTTTGGTCAGGTGCCCTTTCCTTGTGCGAGCCTGATTTTACGTATTCAACAAATGCTGGTTGCACTATGTTAAATTTACTTTCCAAATCTAGAGCAACTGCTTCAATTAATTCCCTTGCAGGAACGTCATATACTGCCATCTATTCACCTCAACCCTTTACAGGGGATATTTTCTGCGGCCCTAAGGCCGGAGACTCTAACAAAAATAGAATCTATATAGGAAGAAATTATTCAATATAAGGTTTAAAAAGCTATTTCTAGGGCAAGGAACCATATATTCAATACTTTCAAAAACATAATGCAGAATTCAGTTTAAAAAAAGCTTTTTATTAAGTAGGCTAATGGGAAAAAAGTATTTCATGCAATTGGCGATTAAACTTGCTAAGGAAGGCACTGGTTTTACACACCCAAACCCATCAGTAGGCTGCGTAATTGCAAAGAACGGGAAAATCATTGGTAAAGGCTGGCATAAAGAATTTGGAAAAGAGCATGCTGAGATTAATGCAATTGCAGATGCTTGGAAAAGAAAGGGCAGGAAATCAACTGAAAATGTAGAAATGTTTGTTACATTAGAGCCTTGCTGCCATTATGGAAAAACCGGACCTTGCACAAAGGCAATAATTAAAGCCGGAATCAAAAAAGTTAATGTTGCAATGCTTGATGTCAATCCAATTGTTGCGGGCAGAGGAATTAAAGAATTGGAAAATGCAGGAATTAAGATTAAAGTTGGGTTGTGCAGGAAAGAAGCAGAAGAATTGAATAAAGAATACATAATATGGATGAAAACAAAGAAACCTTATGTGCTTCTGAAGATTGCGATTACAAAAAATGGAAAGATTACTTGGGGGGACGGCAAAGGGAGAAAAATCACAGGCAAAGAAAGCCAAAAAAAAGTGCATGAATTAAGAAATAAGTGTAATGCTTTGCTTGTTGGCATAAATACTGTTTTGAAGGATAATCCAAAATTAAATTGCAGATTGAAAACTGGGAGAGATCCAATAAAAATTATTCTTGACCCTGAATTGAAAACTCCAAAAAATGCGAAATTGTTTAAAAGCAATGCTAAAACAATAATTTTCTGCTCGAAAAATAGGGGAAAAAACAAAGAAAAAGAGATGCTGGGGAAAAATCCAAACAAAAAGATTGAAATTATTAAGGTGACGCAAAAAAACGGCTTCTTGAATCTGAAAGAGGTTCTAAGAGAAATTGGCAAGAGAGGAATTACCAGCATTCTTGTAGAGGGGGGACAGAAGATTAATTCAAGTTTTTTGAAAGAAAGATTAAATGATGAAATTTTATTTTTTATTTCCCAAAAAAAAGTAAAAAATGGAATTGATTTTATTGATGAAACAGTAAAAGCTAAGCTGAAAATATTGGACATCAAAAAAAGCGGCAAAGATTTGATGCTCCGCACAAAACAGATGTGACGCTCCATGGGCTTCAGCCCATGGAGCGTCAGTGATTTGATTCCAATTATTGGGCCAGAAAAGTCATTTCAACAAACGCTACTCCCGCAGTTAATAAAAAACCAAAAGGAGTGAAAAAACCTTCCTGTAAATTCCCAATCCCAGGCCCTAAAAAAAGGCCTGCAAACATATGCAGAAGGAATGCTATTGAAAATGCAAAAAATATTCTTGTTATTGCCATAACAAACCTCCAAAATTAAACAAAAGAACTAAAGCCATTGTGAAAAATTCTTCCACCCAGTGCAATTTATTGGATATTTGCGGATAATCCTCAGCAAATCTTAAGGTTGCTATCTGTATAACATAGTAAATTGCCAAGAACTCTGTAATAAATAAAACAATCCCTGTTAAAGCGCTAAAGTCCTCCCAAATAAGCGGGACTGTTGCCAATACAATAAATTTCTTCCAGGGGTTTTTGCCATTAAAGAAGATAAAACCCAAGGCAAAGAATGCAAAAGCCCAGTGCAGATTGGCTAAAAGCAAATCAACAAACCAAATGATATCAAACTGAATCAAATGCCAAATTATTTCCACGAACATATATTAACAATAATTTCTTTTGTTAATATGTTTCTGTCGTCCAGAACTAGGACGAAAATATTTTAAAGACATTTACACAAGTAATTTTTATGAAATTAGAAGTATTAAAGAAAATGGGGCTATCTGATAATGAAATTCAAATATATGTGTCATTGTTGAGGGGTGGAGAAGCTTCAGCATATGAACTTTCACAAAAAACAGGCATTTATAGACCACATGTTTACGACAAACTTGAAACATTACTAAAAAGAGGACTAATAAGCTATGTGCATAAAGGTAAAAAGAAGGTGTTCCAAGCACATCACCCTAACAAGCTTTTAGAGTATCTTGAAGAAAAAAATAATGAAATAGCAAAAACTAAAGAAGAGCTTCAGAATTGCTTGCCCGATCTTATTTCTTGGTCACAAGAAGATAACCTGGAGACAAAAGTAGAAGTGTTTAAGGGAAAAGAAGGTTTGAAGGTATTTTTGACGGATATTATCCGCACAAAAAAAGATGTTTGCTTATTCGGGCTTGATGACACAAAATATGATGAAACTTTGCCAATTTTTATGCCACAATACTTCAGAAAGCTCAGGGAAAATGGCATAAAGGAAAGGGTAATTTCCCTCAAGAAGAAAGGCATTCTGATTTTTGATAACCCATCCACAAAATATAGATTTCTTGAATCCGAATACCTAAACCCCACTAACACTTTTATTTATGGAGATAAAATTGCCATTGTGATTTGGCAGATGCCAATCAGCGTAATTATGATAAGGAATAAACAGTTAGCGGAAACATATGCAGAACATTTCGAAAAATTGTGGAAAGTTGCAGATAAGAATTGTGAAGGAAAATTAATTAAAAAGATAACAAAATAGGGGTTCTTATGAAGATTGATGAAAAAGAAATTGAGAAATTAGTAAATGAAATGTATGGCAAAAAGAATTGTTGTGAATGTGTCCTTAAAATATGCACAGAGAAGCTAGGTTTGGAAAACAAAAAAGAATTTGAAAATTTGGCACAGTTTTTTGGCTCTGGTTTGAATTCGGGGTGTGTATGTGGGGCATTAATCGGAGCAATCTTAATTTCCAACCTGAAAAACAAGGATTTGAGCAAAGCTGAAGCTTATGCAATCAGCAATAAACTGCACCAGAAATTTATTGCAAGGAATAAAGTAGCATGCTGCAGGATTTTAAAGCCAAAGAAAAGGTGCAATGAAATTGTAAAGAATATGATTGTTGATTTGCTTGAAAATGAATTGCTTTAAATTTAATTGAAGACAAAATCAGGATAACCATTCCATACAATTTAATAACTATTTTATAAGTAATAAGATTATGCTAGCAAAAGGAAGATTCCCAAACGCCAAGGTTCCTAATAAAAAAGTTACAGCAACAATAAGAAAACTTGCAAAAAGACCAAGAAAAAGGCCATTAACACAAATAGAGATAGCAGAGCGTATTGGGGTTGATACAACTACTGTTCGAAAGTATTCAAGACTATCAAAAGAACAATGGGATAGGGCAAAAAGAATTGCACTTTCAGACCAGAAGGTTCCTACAGAAACAATAGAAAAGATAAAAGAATTGGCTGCTTCAGAAGTGGAAAGCCCTTTAGGGAAGACTAGAAAATTGAATGTTGAGGAGATCACCAGAAAAATGGGTGATGAAGGAATTAAAGTCGCTGGAAGAACTGTGCGTGCCATTTTAATAAATTCTGGATTAAGGACTGAACCAGAAATTAGAAGATTAGGAAAATTAGCTTTTCTAGAGACACATCGCCAAGGGCCTTTACCTAGCGAAAGGGATTTAGCAATGGTTAAGAAAATTTTAACGGATCCTGCCAGAAAAATTCGAATAAATGACATTCCACAGTATATAAAAGAACATGGCGATGGAACCATAACTAAAAATGATGTAGTCTCTATTTATGAAAAATTAAGGCAAAAGGGAAAAGCAAAAAGGATTGAGCATAAAGCAGTAAAAACAAATCTTTTCAGCCCTAGGGAAAAAGCCAATAAAATAAAAGAAAATAAAGGCTTAATCTACAGCATTATGAAAAGGTATAATTGCAATAATAGTGAGATGTTTGCTGCAATAACTGCAATGCTATTTGAAAAATTGGATGAGTATGATCCAACGAAAGGAATGAAAGTACATTCCTTTATTGGAATGCACACTAATTTTTTTATATTGAATACTTTCAGAAAAAGTAAAAGAGAAAGAAGTACATTACAAAGATATAGGGAGGTTGCAGAAACTACAAGCATACCTTCAGATGGGAGGTCAAGCATTGTTAGTCAAAATAGATATTCTGAATTTTTTACGCAGGAAATGCCTGCCAATCTAGCACCCTCAGAAAGAAGGGCTGTTGCTGCCTATACAAAACTTGTAAGAAGGACAATTAGGGAAAAGGGAAGGTTCCCTTATTTGTGGGAAGTTGGTAAGGTATTAGACCCTGAAATGCCTTTAAGTACTCAGGCAGTGCACATTGCATTAAATAATGCAAAAAAGAAATACCGTAAAGAATAAGCAGCAAGGAATTCTGAATAACTACTTATTTTAATTCTAAAGACTTGGGTTATCTTGGAGGGTAAATCCAATGCCTTCAACTGAAATCTCTGCTGCTTCATTAAGATTCCCAGTTACTTGGAATTTTACTGGCAAAAATTGCTCTATGACCCAGATATTTGTCAGAGCATGGTTTGTCAATTTTGTGCACTCTATCTTTGAAATGCCTTTTGCAAGAGCCATATATATAATAAGCTGGTCAGCCAAATGGGAATCGCAAGGTTTTTCAGCTTTTAATTCTGAAACGATTTTTTCTGCTGCCTCATTCCCAACGTTTGTTGCCGGAATGCCTTTTTTACCTAAAGAATTTGTGCCTAAAACCGCACCAGAGGAAAAACATGCAAAGATGTCTATCCCTGAGCCTATCGTATCCTTTCTGGATGAAAAATCAATCTTGTCAAAAATATCAATACCCTCAAAATTCTTTGAGAGAATATTTTTTGCTGCACATAATTGATTATCCACTACCTCCATTGGCAGCCCTGAAGAATGTGAAAATAGTTTAAAGCACTCAAGATTGCCTAATTTGCTGATGTTTATTGGTTTTAATGGAAGCTTTGCTTTTTTTGAACTAAAAACAACACGGCCATTTCCTATGGGATAATAGCCATGAGCCATTTGTTCAAGTGAAAAATTCGCACCCAATTTTTTGATGATAGGGCAAAAAACAGCATTCAAATAATTAAGTGATGGAGAAAATGGAACATCGGTGCCAGCAACAATTCTAAAGGTAAATTCCTCCAACAATGCAACTGGAAATAATTGCTGCAAAAGCAATGCAGCTGAACCTGCGGTTGAAATATTAATATTCAATTGTGCTGACTGGATTTTTGTAGGATTAAAAGTTAAAGCAGTGCTATTTTCAAACAGGCCAGAAATCCTGGCATTGCAAACATTAGCCATTGTTTTTACTGCAGCTAAATGCTGTGGCCTCAAGCCTGGTTTCTCACGGCCTTTTCTAATATCTTTTATTTCTATTTCTTTTTGCAAAAGTGCGGATAATGCCAAAGTTGTCCTTAAAATCTGCCCTCCGGACTCACCGTGTGCTCCATCTATGCCTATCATAACTAATCAAACCAAAAAAAAGGTTAAAAATAGAGCATTTGGTGAAATTTCATAGTTATTGGAAAAAAGATTGTCAACAAAAACATTTATTAATAAATTATACTTAACTCAGTACAATATATTATTTTTTTTTAACATCATAAAACACTGTGGATAATCATGCGTATTTTAGTAACCGGCTCTTCAGGTTTTGTTGGGCAGAGAATTGTTGAGGTTCTTAGAAAAAGGGGGCATTGGATCCGGGAATTTGATTCCAAAAAAGGGGAAGACATTTTAGATGTGGGGCAGTGCAGAGCTGCGTGCGGCTCAATTGATATTGTCCTGCATTTGGCTGCTGTTTTGGATGAACATTCACCGCTGCTAAATAAAGTAAATATTACTGGAACTGAAAATCTGATTAAAGCAGCTGTTGAAAACAAAGTTTCAAGATTTATTTTAATGAGTTCGGTAGGGGTTTATGGCGATTGTGAAGAAATAAAAACAGAAGAATCTAAATTAAACCCCAAAACACATTATGAAAAAACTAAATTATTAGCAGAGCGTATTCTGAATGAATATCAAGAGTTAATTACTATAAATATTCTAAGGCCGACAATTATTCTCGGGCAAAATGAATATTGGGAAAAAATAATTCAGCTAATTAGAAAGGATTTCCCACTAATAGGGAATGGGGAGAATAAATGGCAGATGATCTATATTACTGATTTGGTTAATGCACTCATATTTGTGGTTGAACACAAAAAAGCAGCTGGGGAAACATTGAATATTGCAGAAGAAAGCCCGCTTACATTGAAAGAGGTAATACTTGAAATAAGAAAATCCTTGGGAATGAACAAAAACCAGAAAAGCGTTCCTACTGTTATTGGAAAAATTTTGGCATATTTTTACTTAGTTATTGGAAAACTATTTGGCAAAAAATCAATTGTAAGCCCAGAGCATCTTGACAGGTTAACAAGGGGGAGATGGTATAGCATAGAAAAAATAAAGGCATTAGGCTGGAAACCAAGCTATGATACTAAGGAAGCGATTGCAAGGACTGTTTTTGAGATTCTAGAAAAAGAGAAAAAGATAAGAAAATAATTTAGGTTATTGCAAAAATAGGGATAAGAAAAAGAATTATTTTTCCCTTGCTGCTTTTTCAACTGCTTTGCTGAATTCTGAAATCCTGGAATCTGCTTTTTTCAAATCTCCATTTGTTGCCTCTATTGCAGCGCCAATGTGAATGATATCTGCCCCAGCCTTGATTACTTTATAGGCCCAATCAGGAGTTCTGACACCACCAGCAACAATTAACGGAATATCAATCATTTTCTTTGTGAATGAAATCATCTCAAGCGGAGCTGGTTCTGGTGCTCCTCCCCCTGATTCAAGGATTGCCCAATGAGCCCCCATATATTGCCCTGCTAACGCAGTTATTGCTGCTAGATACGGAACATCCCTGGGTATTAATTTGGCTTTGCCCATCCACCCAACTGCCCTTCCTGGCTCAACAATAATATAGGAAGTAGGGATTGCTTCTAATTTAATTCTTTTAATAGATGAGGAGGAAGCTATTTGTGCCCCGGTAATATAATAAGGATCTGTTGAATTTAACATGCTCATAAAATAAATAGCATCAGCATTTGCCGACAATGTTGAGATATTGCCAGGGAATAAAACTCTAGGAAGCTTGCAGTTATCCTTTATCTCCTGCAGGGTTTCTTCAAGCAGTTTTCCTTCCGCCCCAACTGACCCCCCAATGGCAATTGCGCCGAAATTATTGGATTCTGCAATCTGCGCCAGCTTTCCTGCTAACTTCGGTTCCTGATTTGGCGGGTCTATGACCAAAAATGCCAAACCCTTTTTTTTATCCAATTCAGCCACAATCTTCTGATAGGTTTTCCCAAAATGGTCTTTAATCATAAGATAAAATAGGGGCAAAACAGGTATTTAAACCATGCTGTGCGCTATTTCTCTTCGAACTAAAACAAAGCCAGCAAATTTTCAATATTTGATTTCTGCGCTTTTTTTCCAGTCAAAAACCTTCCGTGCCCTGGAAGCAAAACCTCAAAATCAATATTTGAAAGTTTTTCAAGAGATGATTTCATGTCTGCTTCATCACTTGAAGTCAGGTCTGTCCTTCCATATGCCCCATAAAACAAGGTATCACCAGAAAAAAGTATTTTGTTTTTTGGTTCAAAAAAACAAACCGAGCCTTTTGTATGCCCTGGCGTAAAAATTACATTTAGTTTAATGCTGCCACAATCAATTATTTCTGAATCTGAAAGAAATTTGCCTATTTCAGGATATTCTTTCTGATTGAAAAAATAGGCATAGGAAAAATCATCTTTCTTTTCATTCACTTGGAAAGCATCGAATGGATGCATGGCTCTCTTTGCTTTCTCGAAAAAGGCTGAGCAACCTATGTGGTCTGCGTGCCCGTGGGTGTGCAGAATCAAATCAATATCAACCGGCGCTAAATCCAACTTGCGCAAGAGACCAATAATCAAATCAAAATTCTTGGATAAGGAGGAATCAATAAGCACATTTAATTTGTCTTTTATTAAATAAACATTGGATCCTTCATTGTTTGATTTTAAGGTAAAAATCTTCGGTTTAATCTCATGAACCATAAAATAATGCTGGTTCGCATAAGGTTAAAATTGTTTGTAAGGGATAATTGAATACTATGCAAGCGGCAAATTTTGAAAGCATTCTTGAAAGGATAATAAAGGAGACAGGCAAGAGCAATGAAGAAATCCTTGATAAAATAGACAGAAAGCAAAAAAAAATGGCTGGGCTTTTAAGCAAGGAAGGCGCAGCATTTATGGTTGCAAAGGATTATGGAATTGATTTGGAAGCTAATGTTGTAAGGTCGAAAATAAATGAGTTAAAAGAGGGCATGCAAACAGTTACAATTTTAGTGCGGGTAAAACACATTTATGCACCAAAAAAGTTTGAGAAAAACGGGAAAAAAGGGCTGTTGTGCAATATGCTTGTGGAAGATGAAACCGGGGAATGCAGGGCAACCGCCTGGCATAACCACGTAAAAGAGCTTGAAGATGTGCAGAAGAATCACATCCTGCTGCTTAAAAATTGCTATATTTCGATGTTCAATGAAAAACCTTCTTTGAATATTGGCTTTTCCTCGCAGATTGATAAGAATACAAATGAAACTATCATATTAAGTGAATCAAATAATCTGATGAAATTAAATGAAATAAAAGAGGGGTTGCAGAATGTTGATGTGATAGCCCGGGTAATAAATATTTTTCCTGTAAACTATTTTGAAAAAGATGGAATAAAAAAGGGGGTAATAAATTTCATGCTAAATGACGGGACAAAGGCAATAAGGGCTACTGCATGGAATGATATGGTTGATGAGATTTTAAAATTAAAAGCAGGCGATTTAATTAAAATTGAGGGGGCTTATACCAAACAAGGATTAAAGGATATTGAATTGCATTTAGGGTATTCTGCCAGAGTTTTAAAAACCCCAAAAACAGAAGAAAAAATTCCTGAATTAGAAGAGCTTGGGGGCATAAAATCGGCTGTTGAAAAAAAAATATCAGAGATAACTGAAACTGATTCAAGAATAAAAATTTCTGGCACAATCCTTTCAGTAAACCGCGGAAGGCTTGTTTATGACAGCTGCCCGCAGTGCAGCAAGAAAGTGAACAGGGAAACAGGGGAATGTGATGAATGCAAACAAAAGGGGATGCCCACCGCGATAATTTCATTAACAGTAGATGACGGCACAGGCAGCATTGACACAACATTTTTCAGGGAAAACGCTGAGGCAATAATTGGGAAGGAAGCGGATAAAATTAAAAGTGAATTAGAAACAAAAAATAGCGATGACCTTATTGAGGAAATTTCAAACAACATTTTAGGAAAAAAGATTGAACTAGAAGGCAATGTGAGAAAGAATACATTTGAAGATAAATTAGGAGTAGGGGTAAGAAGTTTTAACCTACCATAACAAAGGCCAAGTATAAATCAGTTATTTTTAATAGCAACTTACATTCTCTTTTCTTTTTCTTGGCAACCAAAGTTTTCTTTCTCTTAATACAATTAAAATTCTTATGAATTTTAATGTACACTAAAATCCCTTGGATTTTATATAAAAAGACATTAATCTAGAAACTTTTATAATGTCTTTTTATAGCCATCAAAGGACGACTTTTGTTTCTTTATTTTTGTCCTTTGATATTAGTTGTAACCTACTTTTTCTTTCTCTTTTCTTTCGGCAACCCATATTTTCTTTTCTCTTTTTCTTTTGACAGCCTATATTTTCTTTTTCTCTTCCTAAGAGAAAAAGAAAAGACGGAGTTCAGGGGAAATCTACTCTTCCAAAGCATTTATAAATAAAAAATCGCACAAGCATAGTATGGTGAAAAAATGGCAGAAATAAAGGAAATTACTGACTTGCCTGGTGTTGGACCGCAAGCAGCCGAGAAACTATATAAAGCTAATTATAAATCATTGGAGAATATTGCTGTGGCTTCCCCAAGGGAATTGATGGAAGTGGCAGAATTAGGGGAAAAAACCGCTGAAAAGATAATTAAAGCCGCCAGGGATGCCCTTGATATGGGTTTTGAAAGCGCGGAAAAGATACTTAAAAGAAGGGAAATAATTGGGAAGATAAGCACAGGGAGCAATGAATTAGATACTTTGCTTGGAGGGGGGGTAGAAACCCAAAGCATTACTGAGGTATATGGTGAGATGTCTTCAAGCAAAACCCAATGGTGTTTCCAGTTAGCAGTAATGGTCCAATTAGCAAAAGATAAAGGAGGATTGGGGGGAAATACTTTGTACATTGATTCTGAATCATCATTTAGGCCAGAAAGAATTGTAAGTATTGCAAAGGCAAAAGGTTTGGAACCGGAAAAAACACTAAAAAATATTTTTGTTGCAAAGGCATATAATGCTGATCATCAAATGATTCTTACTGAAAAAGCAGACCAAATAATTAAGGAGAAAAATATCAAACTGTTAATTGTGGATTCGTTAACCGCACAGTTTAGATCTGAATATATTGGAAGAGGCCTTTTAGCTGAAAGACAACAGAAATTAAACAAACATATGAGGCAACTGATGAAGTTAGCTGAGGCCCATAATATTGCAGTTCTTGTAACAAATCAGGTAATGAGCAGGCCTGATATACTATTCGGAGATCCTACTGCCCCAATAGGTGGACATGTAGTAGGGCATGCTTCTAAAACTCGATTATATCTCAGAAAGAGCAAGGCATCAAAAAGAGTGGCAAAGCTTGTTGATTCCCCATTCTTGCCAGACGGAGAAGCCATTTACCAGATAACTGAAAATGGAATCGAGGATTTAGAGGAAGATAAATAATCACCTAAAAATCTGCAGTTTTGGAGAATAGGTGGGGAATATTTCACCTATTTTTCTAACTGTTTTCCAATTTTTTAGCAATTTTTCCAGATTCAGCATAAATCTTATCGTGGAGATTATTCCCTTTGCTATCTATTGTTACTAAAACTGGAAAATCTTTTACTTCAATTTCCCATATTGCTTCAGGCATCCCAAATTCTTTCAGCCCGAATACTGAATGCACTTTTATAATTTTCTTTGCGAGCAATGCTCCACACCCACTTAAAGAATGCAAATATACCATTTTATTTTTCTTGAAAATATTTGTATTCCTAAAACCCCCTTTTCCAATAACTGCCTTAACCCTATATTTTTTATTTAAATCAGTTAAATAAGGGAACATTCTTTCGCTGGTTGTTGGCCCTGCTGATAGTGCAACAAAGGATTTTTTTCCTGCCATGATTGGGCCACAATGGTAAATCACGGAATTTTTTATCTTTGAACTTAATTTTTCAGGGATTTTTTCTGATGATAACCATCTACTAGCTTTGTCTCTTGCAGTAAATATTCTGCCGGATATCTCCACATAGTCACCAACATTTAAATCATTTAATTTTTTAGGAGTGATCGGCAGCTTAAGTTTAATCAAACTTAATCACCCCTTCCTTGAATCTAAGCGAATGCCTTCTTAAAGCCCAACAGGAATAGGAAAAAGAAACAAAGTAGGATGCAGGATGCCTTGGCAAAACAGTTGCTTTGACAGCCAACAAAGTATTTTTGCCACCTAAACCTGCTGGCCCTATTTTTAATTTATTTGATTTAGAAAGAATGTTTTTTTCAAGCAAAGCCAGCCTTTTATCTGAATTGACATCATCAATCTTTCTGAAAAGCTGTTTTTTTGCCTCAAGCATTGAATTATTTTTAGAACCGCCAATACAAAGCCCTAAAATGCCCGGGGGGCAGCCATTGCCCTGCGCTCTAAAAACTGCATCCAAGGCGCATTTGAAAACCCCCTCAAAATCCCGATGTGCATTCAAAGAAATATCAGGCAAAGAGTATTGAAAAGAAACATTTTCACTGCCAGCCCCCTTCAACATCAAATCAAACTGCAAATAGTTTTTATCCCATTCCCTAAAATGTATTTCTGGAATATTTCCAATATTCTTTTCTGAAATAGGATTAACTGAATTAGGCCTAAGGAAATTAGCAGTTGCTTTTTCGGATGATGAATGGATTATTTCCGCAAGCTCTTTAGTTGATTCGCCTTTAGGGCAATAAACAATAAAGAAAGGGAAACCAGTATCTTGGCAAATAGGCCTAGATTCCTGCTTTGCTATTTCAATATTTTGTAAAATAAAGTCTATGAAAAGTTTAGAATTGCCTTTTTCTGTTTCCTGTGCTTTTTTTAATGCAGAAATAACATCTGAGGGCAAAACGTTCGAGGTTATCTTATATAACTCAACTAATGCATTTCCCAAATCTTCTTTAAACTGCATAAAAATCACTTGCTTGCATTTATGACTGCCTTCGCAATTGAAGGAACTATTTTTTTGTTAAAAATATTCGGTAATATTTTCTCAGTACTTGGTTTTTCAATATTAGCAAGGGCAAAAGCTGCTGCTAATTTCATCTTCAACGTAGCTTTTTTTGCCCTTGAATCAAGCAAACCCTTAAAAAATCCCGGGAACACCAATGCATTATTAACTTGGTTTGGAAAATCACTTCTTCCGGTTGCAACAATAAAGGCACCAGCCTTTTTAGCTTCTTTCGGTGAAATCTCCGAGATTGGATTAGCCAAAGCAAAAATTATTGGCTTTTTACTCATTGATTTAACCATATCTTTAGAGATGATATTTGGTGCTGACACCCCAATAAAAATATCAGCATTTTCTAAAGAATCCGCAAGTGAACCTTTTCTGGACTGACCTATTTCTCTAGCTAATTGTTTTTGTTCTTCGCTAATTCTTACATCTAGTGGGTCTAAAAGGCCATATTTATCACACAATAAAATCTCCTTAGGCTTGCCATAACTCAAAAGTAATCTAGTAATAGCAGTACCTGCAGCCCCTATGCCATTAATTACTATTTTGCAATCAGAAAATTCCTTTTTTGCTAATTTTAAGGAATTAAACAAGCCTGCAAGAACCACAACAGCTGTAGCATGCTGGTCATCATGAAAAACAGGTATGCCCAAATTTTGCAAGTTTTCTTCTATGTAAAAACATTTTGGCGCTGCAATATCCTCAAGGTTTATTGCACCAAACACAGGGGAGATATTTTCAATTATTTCAACAATTTTTTCAGGGTTTTGATTTTTAATCACAATAGGAAATGCATCAATATTTGCAAACTCTTTGAATATCAAGGCTTTGCCTTCCATAACCGGGATAGCTGCTTCGGCTCCAAGATTCCCCAAACCCAAAATAGCTGATCCGTCACTAATTACTGCAACAGAATTTGATTTTATTGTATAGTTATAAAGACTATTCTTGTTCAGTGCAATCTTTTTGCAGGGTTCTGCTACCCCGGGGGTATATGCTAAAGAGAGCAATTTTTTGTTTTTTAATTTGACCTTTGCTGAAGTAGAAATCTTGCCTTTCCATTTGCCATGACTAATCAAAGATTGCTCAAAAATATCCATAAATATACATTATCAGCAATTAATTAAAACAGTTTGCCGACAACAATCTGCTTTATAAAAACAATTAACGAAAAATATTTGGGCTAGGCTGGGGAGTTAGCGGTTCCTTGTAACCAGAAATCCGCTATACGCTGGGGCTGAATGCTAAAGAAAGGATTTGTTTTGCAATGCAAATCTGTTATATTGCAATGATATTCTGTTCCAATAGGCCCTTTACATAGAAGAACCCCGCCAGGTTCGGAAGAAAGCAACGGTAGTCTATGCTTTGGGTGCTATCGGAGTACGGAATTAAGCAATTTAATAGGCTAAATTTGCCTCGCTTAACATCTTCGATCTTTAGATGCCCATTTCAATGCAATTTATTTCCGGTAATCTTTTTTCTTGAACTGCCTTATTACTGCTGTCTCAAATGCTGAACAAACATCCTGTAGGCAATTAAGAAATTTCCAATCATTTTTCTCAACTATGATCTTCTTGCTGCCAACTGCAGTTCTGATATGCACAACATGTTTTTTTCTCATCCCTTCCTTTGCATAATGCTTAAAATAAAAATAAACCATTGGTTTATTCCCTAAAATACGGTCAATTTTATCATATGTTTTATTTATTGTATTAATTGCTTTTGCTTTATCTATTTCATCCAAAGCAGGCATATCGCTAATTCTAATATTTCTCTCTTCTTTCTTCAATCTTAAGAATAATTGCAACAAATTTTTAGCAGTAATTATCCCACTCGGAATTCCGTTCTTGGTAATTATTACCCCCTTATCAATCTGGAATGAACTTAAAATTTGGGGCAATGTTTCATTTTCGGTAATTTCAGCATAATCTGTGCTGATATCCCTAGTTATTGAAACCTTCAGAAGGTCTGTTTTTTCAGGAAAATGACTTTGCGGGCTGGCCCCGTAAATTTGCATTGGCGCTGAAATGTTTGAATAGTACCTTTTTAGGGCATCTTCCATAAGCAACAGGCCAGTTAATCTTCCTTCTTTATTAACTATTGGAATTTTTCTAACTCTTGTATTATCCATTAAAAGTAAGGCTTTTTCAAAAGAGTCAGACTCTTTCAAGCATTGTGGTTTTTGGGTTGCAAGCTCTTCAGCCCGTATCTTCCTAAAATCATCAACTTTTCCTAGTTGCTTTATAATATCTTGCGCATAAATAACGCCAGCAAAAGAACTTCCTGAAAAGACTGGAAGCAGCCTTGCACCAGAATAATACATCAACTCAGCAACCTTTATGATATTATCTTCTTCATTTATTTTTGGAAATTGAACAATTAATTTTTTGAGTTTAACTTGGGAAGGGTCTATTTTTTTCCTAAGCAAACCTTTGAAAGAAATTATCCCTTTAAATGAATTAGTATCATCAAAAACTAATCCCTCTGCGTGTTTCCAGGATTCTATTTTACCCACATAAGCACTAAGTGTATCTTCAACATTCAAAGCAAGATATTCTTTCGAAATAAGATCTTTTACCTTAAAATCAGACAAATCCATAACAACCACTCACCAAATGATATAACTGATATATTCAATATAAAAAAGTATAAATACAGTATGCTAATATTTTTCAGATAATTTAACAAATGTCGATATTTTAACCGTGCGGGCGAAAAATCATGTCATAATCCGGAAAGCAATTCCTCAATTGCTTTCTCAGGGTTATTTGATTTTACTATGGATGATGCAACAAATACCCCGACACAACCAAGCTCAATTGCTTTGGCTACATCTTTTACAGTATTTATGCCTGCCCCAGTTACTACATCAATATTTGCTATTTTATGAATCTCTTTTACCGCATCCTCAATTATTTCAGGCTTTGCTTCTGAAACTGAAATTGTTCCACCAATTAATTCAGGCGGCTCAATTGCAATCAAATCTGGCTTAGCCTTAAATGAGGCTATTTTCTTTGCCCTTTCAATATTCTCAGCGCAGCACATTACCTTTAAGTTAACCTCTTTTGCCCTAGCAATCGCTTTTTCCAAAAAGAAATCATCCACCTTTTTTTCAGCATGGTTTAAAATAGTGCCAATAGCGCCAGCTTGCTTCACAGCTTCAGGCAGAATGCTGCCGGTATTTGCCCCATAAACAACAGGGTCAATGTGTTGTGCAAAAATTTCTAATCTAACTGACTTTGCAATTTCTTGCAAATCAAAAGGCTGCACTACAAGGACTATTTTTTTATTGTGTTTTTTTGCGGCTGACTCGGCAATTTTTGCTAATTTCAAGGCATTTTTGCCTGTGGATTGTTCATAAGTCTTAAAATTAATAAAAAGAATTCTTTCCATAAAAGAATAACCAACAAAAAGTATTTAATTATGAAGGCGAAAAAGGATTTAAAGAGAGGTGATTTAAGTTATTTATGAGATATGTTGATGCATCATTTGAAGACCTAAAGCTAGAGCTGGGGAAATACAATTCAGAATACGATGCAGAACTACTTAAAAAGACGTTTGATTTTATAAACAAACAATATGCTGAAAAGAAACGTGAATCTGGAAAGCCATTTATTTCACATTTATTGAATGTATCAACTAGTTTAGCCGAGCAACATATGGATTTTACGACAATATGTGCAGGATTAACTCATGATTTCTTGGACAACAACCTTGACCAGAAAAAAACATTAGAAAATTTAGTTGGTAAAGACGCAGCAAATATCTCTGAAGAAGCTGCAAAGATAAGCGAAGTAATCGGGAGAAACTTTGGGAAACTAAATAATGACAAACTACGATTAATTATATTAATACTTGCAAATGACATCAGGACTATTTTTGTTGAAATCGCGGGGGCTTTAGATAATCTAAGGAATACCCAAAACATGCCAAAGCAAAAAACTTATGAATTAGCAAAACTGACTGAAGAGGTATACGCCCCAATTGCGCATAAATTAGGGTTATATGAAATATCTTGGGAGCTTAGGGATTTAAGCTTCAAAATATTAAATCCCGAAGCATATTACTCAATTAAAAAAGAAATTGTGGAAACGCGGGAAAAAAGAGAGAAGGTAATAAAGGAAATAATTGTAGATTTGAATGAAAAATTAAAACAGCAGGGTATTGAAGCAACTATTTATGGAAGGCCTAAAAGCTTTTATAGCATCTTCAAAAAAACACAATCACAAGGGAAAAAGGTCTCTGACTTGGCAGATTTACTAGGCATAAGGGTGATATGCAATAGCGTAGAGGAGTGCTACACAATATTAGGGATAATTCATGGGGCATATAACCAATTTCCACATTTTGATGATTATATTGCACACCCAAAATCAAATAGGTATCGGTCCATTCACACAGTAATAGGCTGGGGAAAAAATAAAGTAGAAATACAAATAAGGACTTATGATATGCACCAAGATGCTGAAGATGGGCTTGCCGCACACTGGCAGTATAAAAAATTCTGGAGAGACCCTTTCTTTGACAAAAAACTTATTTTAGCAAAACAAATAATGAATTGGAAGGCAAAAAGCAACATGCTTGAATCATTAAAGATTGAATTTGGGACTAATAAAATATTTGTTGTTACCCCAAAGAATGATGTTGTACTTTTGCCGGCAGGCAGTACTGCTTTAGATTTTGCTTTTGAAATACACACTGATTTAGGGAGCAAATGCAAAAAAGTGCTAGTAAATAAAAAACCTGTTGGCTTGGATTATGAGCTAGTAAATGGGGATGCAGTAGAAATATTAAAGGGGGAAAAGGATGAAATAAAAAAACAATGGATAAACTTTGTAAAAACGGATAGAGCAAGGATGAAAATCAGGAAAAAATTAGGCATGTCTTTAGGTGGGATAAAACAAAAAGAAGATAAAATGAAAATCTTAAACCCATATGAAAAAATAAGGCTGGCAAAATGTTGTAACCCACTGCCGGGGGATATTGTTGTTTCATATAAAACAACAAAAAGAAAAGCAACAATACATAGAAAAGACTGTACAGGGATAAAAAGCGATATTAGTAAATTAGCTCCCTTTTTGCTCGGGGGCTTGAAAGAAAAGACATATTCCACTAAGATTGCATTAACTGCAGTAGATTATCCTCATCTTCTCCCAGACATACTAAAAATAATTGAGCGCAACAAATCTTTAGTAAAAACGACAAAAGCAAATTATGAGAGTGGAAACCTCGTTAAAATAGAATTAGAACTAGATATGCCAAAAAGCGACCAACTAAAACAGATTTTATCAGACATAAATAGAATACCAATAGTTAAGCAGGCAGAAAGAATTTAATAGAAGAAAAGTATAATATGAGAGGGGACTGGCAATATGGATAGGATAAAAACAGGCATTGTTGGATTTGATGACCTTGTAGAAGGGGGGTTACCTAAAGGAAGGTGCTTCTTAGTAAGTGGCGGTTGTGGAACTGGGAAAACAATATTTTCAATGCAATTCATTTATAATGGGGCGACAAAATTCAATGAACCTGGGATTTATATTAGTTTAGATGAGAGGCCTGAACTTATAAGAGAAGACTGTTTAAGGTTTAAATGGGATTTAAGAGAATTGGAAAGGGCAAACAAAATAGCAATTATTGATGGTTCATTAGCTAGATTGGGCATGCCTTCTGAAGAGGAATATTCTCTACCTTCTTCAGGTCTTGATGTGGATAAATTGCTTTTGGAGATTATTAGGAATATAAAAAGGATTGGGGCAAAAAGGGTCGTAATTGATTCAATTGCAGCATTAGGATTTAACTTGGGGGCTGAGGAAGAAATACGAAAGGCGGTTTTGAAAATAAGTTATATGTTAATGAGAAGCGGCACTACTTCAATTATAATATCTGAAACAAATGAAGGGGAGAATAAATACGGCAAATATGGGGTAGAAGAATATGTTGCAGATGGGGTTGTTGTGCTTCATTATATGGGAATAGGCACCCAAAGCAACAGAACATTGCATATACGAAAAATGAGGGCAACAAAACATTCTGAAGACCTGCATCCTTTAGAAATTGCTGAAAAGGGAATTATAATTAAAAAAATTGAAGAAGAATATAAAGAAGTATAACCTTGAATTTACCTCTTAATTTAAGAATAAATATGGGACAGGCGAGATTTGAACTCGCGACACCACGGTCTTCAGCCGTGTGCTCTCCCAGGCTGAGCTACTGTCCCTAATTGCTTTCTAAAATATATTAAACTATTCCATTCATTCCCTAAATCTTTTTTATATTACAAAACTTCTTTTTTTTAGAAAATAAAGGCAGAACGAGCCCGAGGGGATTTGAACCCCTGACACCTGGATTAAAAGTCCAGTGCTCTGCCAACTGAGCTACGGGCCCATTTTGTACAAATAACCTTTTAGGATAGTATTTAAAAACGCTAGTTATGGTTGGTGATTTCCTTACAATTCAAATAAGGTTGCAAAACCTTAGGGACCTTAAATGTGCCCTCTTTAGTTTGATAAGTCTCTAAAAGTATTCTCAACAATCTTGTTGTCGCAACCATTGTGTTATTCAGAGTGGTCACAAATTTCTTCTCATTCCCTTTCAAATACTTTATTTTTAACCGTCTTGCTTGGTAATCAGAACAGTGTGAGCATGACATTAATTCAATATATTTTTGCTCTCTTGGGGACCATCCGTTTATATCATATTTTTTGGTAGCAATTTCACCTATATCCCCGGTACACACATTTACTTTTTGGTAGGGTATTTCCAAAGCAGTAAGCAAATTCTCAGAATTTTCAGCTAATCCTTCGAAAAGGTCCCAAGACTGCTCTTCAGTACAAAAAATGAACTGCTCTACTTTATTGAATTGATGCACCCTAAAGAACCCCTTTTCATCAATATTGTGTTTGCCTATTTCCTTCCTAAAGCAAGGGGAAAGACCAGCATATTTTATAGGCAAATCATCCTCGTTTAAGGTTTCATTCATATACATTGCGGCGATTGGATGTTCTGCAGTTGCAATCAAAAATAAATCCTCGTCTGTTTTGTATAATTGATTTTCAAAGAAATCTAAGTCGGTAACCCCCCGATATGGCTCTTTTCTGATTAAAAAAGGTGGCTGGATTGGGCTAAACCCCTTTTTAATTAAAATGTCTAAAGCATATCGCTGCAATGCTAAATCTAAAAGCACTAATTGATTTTTCAAATAAAAAAACCCAACACCAGAGATTTTTGTTGCTCTTTTGAATTCTGCCAAATCCAGATTGACCGCCAAATCCCCGTGGTGAATTAATTCAAAAGTAGGTTTCTTTATTTTTCCATTTGTTTTAATTACCACATTATCAGCATCAGACCCCCCATAAGGAACTGACTCATGCAACAAATTCGGAATTTTTAAAAGCAGGGAATCCACTTCGTCCTTTAAATTATTTTCTAGGGTTTCTGCTTCTTTTATTGCTAATGGAAGTTTTTTTGCTTCCCCAAGTTTCGTTGAAATATCTTTCCCATTCAACTTAAGCTCATTGATTTCTTTAGAAATATTATTACGCACATGGTTTAAGTCATTAAGGCCGGCAATTGCTTTTCTCCATTTTTCATCTTTAATTATTAATTCTTTCAATAATTGTATTTTCTCCGTATTTTTCCTTCGTTCGATGTTTTTAATAACAAAATCCGGAGCTTGCCTAATTTGATTAATATCTAGCATACCTAACACATAATAAAAAACAGTTAAATACATTTCTACTGGTCTCTTAGATATGGTAAAGGAAGTTATTGTATTTAGATATGGGCATCGGGTCGTAAGAGATTTAAGAGTAACAACCCATGTTTGTTTGGTGTCTAGGGCGCTAAATGCCTCAAAAATAATAATTGATGGATTTTATGATAAAGAATTAGAAGATACCATTTCTAAAATAAACTCCTTATGGGGAGGCAATTTTAAGGTTGAGTTTACTGATAATTGGAAGCAGTCTTTAAAAAGTTATAAAAAAGAAGGATACTGCCTAATTCATTTAACGATGTATGGGAAAGAGATTTATAAAAAAATCAAATCAATAAAGAGGAAAAATAAAATTATGGTCATAATAGGGTCTCAAAAAGTTCCAAAAGAAGTTTATGAAATAAGTGAGTATAATATCAGCATAGGGAACCAACCCCATTCAGAAATTGCTGCCTTGGCAATATTTTTGAATAAAATTATGAAGGATAAAACAATGTACGCTAATTTTAAAAATGCTAAAATAAAGATCAATCCAAGTAATTCAAATAAAGATATAATAAAAACAAATTAAATGAACTAATAAGAGATTTGTTTATATACCTTTTATTATAGGAGATAGTATATGGTAAAAAAATCTATTTTTAAGTATGATTTTGTTCAAGATTTTTTGACCAATAATGGTGGCCAATTAGCAATGCCATTAATAGCTAAATATTATTTATCAGATGGTTTTTCGGATGAGGATGTAGCAAAAAAATTAAAGCTAAAAGTCACAGAGATAAGAACTGCTTTAAATAGGCTGCATTATAAAGGAATTGTTGAATACGCAAGAAAGAAGAATAAGAATACTGGATGGTATTCATATACTTGGAAAATAAATAATAAAAAGATTTTAGAGTATTTAATTAAGGATAAACAAGAAGAAATAACTAAATTAACTAAGGAAATTGAAAAAATGCAGGATTATTGCTTTTTTTCTTGTGAAAAGGGCTGTTCTGAGGCAGTTTTTGAAATAGCATCGCAATATAACTTTATTTGCCCGGATTGTGGTAAAGAGATGAATTCATTAGATAGTAATGTTAGAATAAAAAAAACAAAAAAAAGGATAAATGAGGCAGAAAATATAGTAAAAGAGTTCAAAAAGATGTCATAAAAACACATAAACTTGGATGTATTTTAGAATTAATAATTAAACTTTAAAAAGGAGTATTTTCCTTTTTTATTAAATAAAAGGATAAAAAGCAACAAGGATTAGTAAAACACGTAAATTTAGAACGATTAAAATAGAATACTACCGTTTTTGTCCTTATATTTACTGAAAAATAGCGGGGTAGGGCAGCCAGGAGTGCCCGTCGGGCTCATAACTTTAATGTTGGAAACCCGAAGGTCGAAGGTTCAAATCCTTCCTCCGCTATACCATTACTTTCTAATTTTATGGGCCATGGTAGATTTTTTTAATAAAGTATATTAAAATTAACAATTACTCTGATTTTAGGTACGTCCTAACCTAAAGATAAGGGATAAAAACATAAAAAACGGATCATTACTTTCAAAAAATAGACTAGATTTCTAACAAGGGGATGATTTTTCATTAATGAAAAATCAATTACTTTGTTTTTTAATATTAAATCAAACTAAGGCGGGTTGCGTGGGTAAATAAAAATGCATAAAAAAGCACTTACTTTAGAGATATGTGGCGTTTGGGGGCAATAAGGTAATTACCGTAATATTTTTAAGTAATTACTATCAATAAGGTAAATATGGTAATTAAACTAATAATACGATCTTTACTAAAACGCATAGATTCAATAGTTGTGTGGGCAACAGAACCGAAAGAAAAAGAAATGAATGAAGTATTTAAAGATGAATTTGTGGATAAGAAGGTAAAAAAAATATACGCTGTATGGGATTTTGTTCGATTTAAGAAGGATACTCAAGCCGACCATCTTTCTAAAGTAGTTGGGTTTGATGAGTGGATTTCAATGGAAGAAATAAGAAGGAGGATAAAGGTGGTTGTGGGTATTGAATATTTAAATGAAAGAAGTTTATACCCATACATAAAAACAATGGTTGATGTTGGTTTTTTTGAGGCTAGTAGTGTTGGGGGAATAAGAAAATGGAAGAAAAATGAGTTTTTATTTGAGTTGGTTGATGAAATAAGAGATGAGTTGAGGGCTAAAGAACCACAAAAAAAGAAAATAAAGCTTATTTCAGAGAGTAATTGATAAGTTAGGGGTATTTAGTTAATATTTTTGAATAAAGAGTCTTAAAATCTTTTAAATTTTGGGAAGAAGAATAAACCACAACAAACCACGGTTGTTTTATTATTTTCTCAGCTTCGGAAAGTAGATGCTTGGCATATGATTCACTAACCTCCCCCACCTCACACCTTTTTAACTCATTAAAAACAGATTTACCTTCAGATAAATACAGACGATCAAGTTGTTTCTCTAATGAATCTTTAACCGTAGTTGGATTAAGTTCTTTTTCCCCAACATAATAAACCGCCTTCCAATTTCCTTTAACATGCCATTTATGGGTTGGGTTTATTCCAGTCCTAAAAAAAGTAGTTAGTTTTTGAAGCGCAGCTTGGGGGATAATTACGCAGTTTTTCCCTGATCGAATATAGGGAACTTCAGATAAAACTCCCTGCCTATGATAACGATAACGCTTGCCAGATGATTTGAAAACCACTTGGGTGTATCCATAAATAGCCCTAAATAGCTTTTGGTATGTGTAGGATGAATGTTTAATTGAATCCGGAAAAATAAATTTATATTGGACAAAATATCCTTTTACAGTAGACATACTACCCCCACACTTCCACAATTAAATTATAACATATTTATTCGCTACTTATGTATAGAGATGATACATACAACTTTAAAAACTATTACTTAAAACACTTAAAATCAAGTAATTACTGTGCTTTCGTTGTATTCTTTATCTTCTATGCCTTAATCTATAACTCGCACCAGGTTGAATTGTTTTTTGAGCAACAGGCTCTTCTTCAGCTTCAACAACTTCTGAATCCCCTCTCACCAAAACAATATCCTTTACTGACATTACCTTTCTATATGGAATGCTTTTTTCAGTTATTATTTTTCTGGCTTCTTGTTTTGATTTTACCTTTAATGATTCAGTAGTTATTGTTTCAATTCTACCCTTCTCTAAATTAATGACAAGATCAAAGATCTTGCCTTTATGTTCCGATTTGGAAGTGAAAATTTCCTTCCCAAATAGCTCTGAAAGCCTTAATGTCATTTAAATCACCCGCTTATTCCGCCCTTTAATTTATTAATTTTTTAGAATTATTTTTATAAGATAATGTATTTTGTTTATTTAAATGTTTGCCTTTTTTCTTGTTTTTAAACTAAAAAACAGCTAAAAAAATAGTGGAAGTGCGCCCCCATCATAAAGAATCAAGGGGGCTTTTTACTTTTTTTAACTCATCAGTACTTACCCTAGTATATATTTGGGTTGTCGATAAATTTGAGTGGCCCAACAAAACTTGTATTTTTCTTATGCTTTCCCCACTTTCCAAAAGATGGGTTGCATAAGAGTGGCGCAAAGTGTGCGGGGTTGTGTCTTTAGTTATGTTTGCCTTTTTAGCGCATTTTTTTACTATCCGCTGAACCACATCTTCAGATATTTTGTTGCCAGATGAATTGCAAAAAACAAATTCACTTAGTAATTTTCTTGTTTTTAAGTACTGTTTTATGTCTTCAACCCATTTTTTTGATAATATCACGATGCGGTCTTTATTTCCTTTGCCCCCAAAAACAGTTGCAGTATAATTATCCATATCAAGGTCATTTACCTTTAATTTTGTGCATTCACTTACCCTACAGCCGCTGGAATATAAAAAGCTTAAAATTAACGAATCCGTTTTTTTTGTTGCAGCCGAAATTAATGCGATTACTTCATTTTTTGTGAGAACTATCGGTATCTTTTTCCCTATTTTGGGCCTTTTTATCTCTTCTAAAATTTTTATTTTTAGGAAATTTTTGAAGAAAAAATTCAACGCAGAATAGATTAGTGCTAAAGTAGTATTAGTTACGTTCTTAGATTTCTTATTTACTAAAAAAGCAATTATATCATCATGCGTTGATTCAGTTATTGGCTTTTTTAGTGTGTTAAAAAATTCAGAAACATATCCGCAATACATAACCACTGTTTTTGGGGAGTACCCAGCAACAATTAACTCATTTGAAAACTTTTTAATTAACTCTTCCTTGTTGTTTTGCATAACCGGGTTTTTTTGGTCATTACCAATAACTTTTTCCTGCGGCATAATTCTGTTGTTTTTAATAACCTTTTTAAAGAGTCTGGTGCATAGACTGTTATATGACTAGAGAAGATCCCTCATTTAAAGACGACTTTGATTTCAAAGGTTTGTTATTTGGGCAAGTAACTGAAGATATGAGGAAAAAGTTATTGGCTGAAGAATTAAAAATGCGATCAAAACAGCCAAAACCTTGGACTGAAATAAAGTATAGAAAATATGCTAATTTTGGCAGAAACAGGAACAAAAAAACATAATTATCTATAGTTGTTTTTATGAATGTGTTTCAGCTAGAATCTGGGGCTAAGCTACTTTATGATTCTTCAAAATACAGCACAGTGACATTAGCAAATATACCTTTTGGGTCTGCATTGGAAGAAGAAAGATATGCTGGAGTTGCCCACTTCATTGAGCATCTGCTTTTTACTAAAACAAGAAAACATACCCGTAAAGAGATTTCTTTCAATATTGAAAAGACAGGTAGCATAACTAATGCGTATACAAAAAAAGAAGCTACGGCTTACTATGTAAAAGGATTGCCTGATTTTTTTGAAAAAAACTTAGATATCCTATTTGACTGTCTTTTTAATAGTGTTTTTGATAAAAAAGAGATTGAGACAGAGAGGAAAATAATCTTAAGTGAGATTACTGAAATAAAGGATAATCCCACAAGATTTGTTTTTCAGAATTTTTTATCTGATTTATACCACAAACACCCATTAGGTTTTGAAACAGCTGGAACTGAAAAGAGTGTTTCTTCAATTAAAAAGAAGGATATTGAAAGATATTTTAAAGAATGTTATTCCCCTAATAATTTTTGCTTTAGCATAAATACGTCGATTCCCGCAAGGAGGATACTGGATTCAGTGGAAAGAAGGCTTCCAGATTTAAAAAAACGCAAGCAACCAGCAGGGATGAAAAAGTTTAATCTTTCTAGCTGGAAACCAAGGGAAAGCATGTTGCTTAAGGATTTGGAGCAGACCCATGTTTGCATGGGTTTTCCATTTTCATCAAAGGATAATAATCAATTAGCTGTTTTTAACTTATTAAGTGCGATGTTAGGTGAAGGATTAAGTTCAGTGCTTTTTCAAGAATTAAGGGAAAAAAGGGGGCTTTGCTATGATGTGCACAGCTTTGTAGATGGGGATAAAAATCACGCTTTTTTTTGTGTATATCTAGCAACAAACCCTAAAAATTATTTGAAAGCAATCCATCTAATAGAGCAAGAATTCAATAATTTGAAGAACGGCAGTATTACCGACAAACAATTAGCTCGTGCAAGGGCGTATTTCAAAGGGAAACAACTTATAGCTAGAGAAGACCCCTTAGTGATGGCTGAGCAGAATATATTTGCTGACACTTTTGGATTTAGGCAGTTTGAGGATTTTTTGGCCTTAGCCACACTAAAAACAAAGAAAGATATCCAAACAGTCTGCAAAGAGGCAGTGCCTGAAGAATTCACAAAAACCATTCTCTGCCCGAAAAAGTGATTTAATGCAATTTTTAAGGATTTTTGAAGAATTACAAAAACATAAATTCAGCAAACCAATACTCAAATATAATTCTGATTTTAAGGTTCTGGTTTCGACTGTTCTAAGTGCAAGGACAAGGGATGAAACAACAAAAAAGGCCGCAGATTCTTTGTTTGAGAAATATCCAACAGCGGAAAAATTGGCAGGGGCTGATTTAAAAAACATAAAAAAATTGATAAAGAAAGTTGGATTTTATAAAGTTAAAGCTGCTAGAATTAAACAATTAAGCCGCATTTTATTAGATAATTGGCATGGAAAAGTCCCTTCTACTCTTGCTGACTTATTATTCCTCCCTGGGGTTGGTAGAAAAACAGCCCAATGTGTCAGAATTTATGCATTTGATTTGGATGGAATTGCAGTTGACACCCATGTTCACAGAATCTCAAACAGGTTGGGGTTAGTAAAGACAAAAAAGCCAGAAGAAACAGAGCAAAAATTAATGCAAAAAGTCCCTAATAAATATTGGAAATATATAAATAATCTTTTCGTGAAATTTGGCCAAAATATTTGCTTGCCTATAAACCCAAAATGTGAAATTTGCAGAATTAAAGAATATTGCAAATACCCCAAAACTAAGAATAAATGAATAATCAGCAGGCAATGATGGGAGTGAAAATTCATATTGGAGAGCGATGGCAATGTCACTCATAACGTCTGGCTTGTGGAAGCCATTGCCTTTAGGCAATGGCATTGTTTTCTTGAACATTAATAGCATTATCCACAAGCCCAACAGAGTATCGAACTTTTAATAATATATGCCTTCAAACTATTAAACTATTTTTTTATTAATACTTATTCGATACTCTGTCACGCCTTTAGGCGTGGGTTCCTAGACGTTATGACTGCTTACTTAGGTGCAGCTGTTCAAAAACAGATTCAGCGCACTGTTTTCCAACAACCCGTTCAACATCTTTTATGTCTGTTTTTTTCAAATCAGAAATGCTTTTTATTCCTGCTTTAAATAATCTTCTTGCTCTAATCCTTCCAATATTTTTCAATTCAACTAATTCAACTAATTCTGATTTTATGCCATATTTTAATCTTTTTCTAATTTGTGAAAAATAAGCTGCCTTTTCATCCATGTTAAGTATTTTGGCCAATTCTTGTATTGCGTAAGCTATCCAATCACAAATAAGCAGTTTGCTGTGCAAAATGCCTGGTTGTATGTTATACTGTTCAAGCAGGTCTTGCTCAGCTTTTTCATTTATCCAATCCAAAATTAAAAGTGAGGAATAATATTTTTGTAATAAGTTAATATCCCACATTTGCTGTTCTTCAACAGATATTGGCAGTAACTGTTTATTTTCAAACATTTTTATAAGTATTTCAGATTCTCTTATCTTGCCTACTAAAAACCATGGTGAAAACTCACCAGTATTTGAAATCGTAAACATAGCAGAACTTTCATTGTTTATTTTTGGGATGCAGTCAATTATGTTTTTTGCGGATAATGGATCTAAATAAAGTTCTGAGACCCTTTTTCCAAGCAGGGTTATTTTGAATTTATTATCAATTATTTCAATAAATTTCAATTCATTTAATTCTTCAATAATTGATTTTAATTTGTTTTCTAATGAGGATAAGTCTTCATACTGCTTGGCATACAGTGTTTTTGCAAAAAAATTCCTTGTTGTTTCAAAATCATTTATAAAATTTGTTGAAATTAACCCGAGGATATGCATTCTTAGCACGGGCATGAATCCTAATTGGGATAGCACTTCTTCATCTGAACCGAACAAATAATTTTCAATAAGCCTTTGCTTATCATTTTCATTTTTTGCAATTAATATTCCTTGCCCTTCACTATCATACTTTGGCCTTCCAGCCCTGCCTATTATCTGATGGTATTCCCTTACTGAAATAGGGACCATTCCTTGCTCAGAATAACGGTATGTTGAAGGGATTATTACCCGATACGCGGGAATATTAACCCCTAAGTTTAATGTCGGGGTAGCAACAATAACTTTGATGTTTTTTTCTTTAAAACAAGCTTCTATTTCTTTTAATTGTTTTCTCATTATGCCGGCATGGTGGAATGCCACGCCACTTTTTACTAAGTCAGCAATTAATTTACATTGTTCGGTGGGCGGCTCTAAAATACTCAATATTTTTTCAGAACATTTTTCAAGAGCTTTTTGATTTTTTTTATTGAGTGCCTTTTCAGTAATTGTTGAAAGTTTTTTTGCATAAGAAACAGCGCTTTTTCTTGAATTTACTGAAACCAAGCATTGTTTTTCTTTTTTTGTTAAAGTATTTTCAATTATATTTTCAAGTGATTCATCAATAATGCCTATTTCTTCCAAAGAACCATCTTTAAATTCAATTGAATTTTCAAAGAGAATTCCTTCTTTCAAGTTTACAGGCCTAAAATCGCTTTTAACATAATTAGCATTTAACCAGGATGATATTTCATTTAGGTTAGGCATGGTTGCTGAAAGTGCAATTATTTGTAGTTCTGGATTGAGTATCTTTAATTTAGATATCACTATTTCTAAGGTAGCGCCTCTATTTGTCCCTATTTCATGTATCTCATCTACTACAAGCAATCCTACTTGGTTTAACCAAGAAGACTCATGCCGTATCAATGAATCTATCTTTTCATAAGTGGTAAATATTGCATCATAATTGTTCAAATATTTGCTTGAAGAATCTAAGTCACCAGTGCTTAGCGCAGCTTTTATTTTAAATTTTCTTGAATATTTTGATTTGAATTCGGAAAAATGCTCAAAAGCAAGGGCTTTCAACGGGCAGGTATACATAATCTTTTTGCCCTTATTAAGAATCACATTTAATGCGGAAATTTCTGCAACAAGGGTTTTACCACTGCTCGTTGGAGAAGAAATAATAATGTTTTTGCTGAACGCACCCTTTTCAAAAGCTTCTTTTTGCACTGGGTTTAATTCTTTAAACCCATTTATTTCTAGAACTTTAGTTAGGAGCTGTTCCTGATTTATCTGGTTTGACATTATTATCAATAGATTATTGTTTAGAGTACTTATCCCTGCTTTAGTTATTAAACATTGTTTTCTTCTGTTTGTTCAAACTCAGTTCCTAGGTGTTGCTTCACTGCAAGTGTTTCATAGGCTTTGTTTAAAACCATAATTGCTTTTGGTATGTCATTTACCCTTAATGAATTGCTGCTTTTCCAGGTTTCATCCTTATCTTTATACCTTCTATTAATTGTAACTGTATTGAATTTAGTCCCTTCCTTGCCTTCATTTTCCCATACTGCTACATTTATTACTCCTATAGAATATTTTACGACAGGTTTTACCATATATTACCCCCCCAAACACCTTGCTTTTTTCTAGCATTTAAATGCTTTGGAAGAGTAGATTTCCCCTGAACTCCGTCTTTTCTTTTTCTCTTAGGAAGAGAAAAAGAAAATATAGGCTGTCAAAAGAAAAAGAGAAAAGAAAATATGGGTTGCCGAAAGAAAAGAGAAAGAAAAAGTAGGTTACAACTAAAATCCAAAGGATTTTAGTGTACATTAAAATTCATAAGAATTTTAATTGTATTAAAAGAAAGAAAAGAATGGCTCACTGTTCAAAGAAAAGAAAAACCAAAAAAGCGCATTTGCAAAGATAAAATAAAAATTTGCTTTATGTTTAATCTTTTGAAATTGCTGCCCCGCAGGCTGTTACAAAAGATGCCTTCCTTGTAAAATTGAATTTTATTTCAGGCACGGAAGAACATATTTTATTCTCAATTAATTTTTTGATTATCGCTGATTCAGATAATTTTCCGCTAAGAATTACCTCTGTATGCTTTGCGGCTTTGGCTGCAAAATAAGCATTTATGCCAACCCCCTGCGCGACAAGATTAAAGAGGCCCAAGGCAATATCTTCTTTTTTTGGATTCTTTATTTTGCCAAAATGGCTTGCTGTTGCGTCTTTTTTTAATGCGCCTAAGCCTTGGGGGTAGATATCCTTTAATTCTAGATCAACTGATCCTAAATTTCCTTTAGTTGCGAGCTTTTCTATTGTTTTAAAGTCATCAAGACCAAATAATAACTTGGATAATCCAACTAACGTCATGCCTCCGATTGGTGTGCCACCAACATGTTTTATCCTGCCTTTTTTATACGAAACAAAACAGGTGCCAGACCCTAAAGATGCAGCTAAAAAATCATTTTTATTGAAGAAAAACTTTGTTCCAAGTGCTATTGCTTCTATTTCATCAATCTTGCTTACTTTAAATCCATTGAAATATTTTGGGAATGGCGCAGCACCATGGCCAGTAACATGTATTTCATCAATTTTCTTGAAATCTTTTTGTTCGAGCTCCGGTAAAATATATTCTATTGGTTTTGAAACCATTTGGTTTTCATAAACAATTTTTTTATTATCTAAAACTATAAAATCAGTAGTGCTTGACCCAAAATCAATGCCCAATATCCTAGCCATTATTTATTCGCCCATTTCATTAATTCTTGCAATGATTCAATGCTTTTTTCCAATTTAATAATTTTTTCATCAATATTTTTTACATTCCTTAATGAGTGTTCTTCCCTGAATTCCTGCAGTTTTTTTGCATAGCCTGCAACCTCCTTTTTATCTTTATACACTAAAGAATTCTCTACGGTTTCGGTTAGCTGATTGCGGTAATCTTCATTCTCCAAAAAAGTTTTCACCATCGGTTGCCATCGTTGGTCTGAAACAAGGTGAACAGGCAATTTTATCTTATCCGCCTTTGTTTTGTAATTCTTATCTTGAACGCATTTCACCACATGTTTCCAATAAATTGGGGATGAGAATTTTTTTATGTTCTGGATGGCATAATACTGCTTGGCTTCATTGTATTTATTTTTCCAAACCGTTTTCTTTTTTTCAAGGTCAGATTTTGCTGATTGTTTTTCCTTTATCATCTGCTGCAATCTTGACTTTGTCGGATAGGCTAAACTGATGGCTTCTTTTGAAATATCTAATTTTAATATGCCGCCGTCTGAAAAATAATGCTGGACAGCTTTTTTTCTTTGTGGTAGCTGCTCCAAATTAATATTAGGGATGAGTGATAATTCCCCAATTCCTGATATTATCTTTTGAACCATATAATATGCATACTAAAAAATAGGTTAAAAAACAGTGTGTAGCTTGAAGCTTTAAAGAGTATTGGTTATTTTAGTGATTTATTATGTTTCCGGGAATGGGTGGGATGAACCCAGCACAAATGAAACAACTCATGAGGCAATTAGGGATAAAAACTGAGGATCTGAAGGCTAAACGGGTTATATTTGAGATGGATGACAAAAAACTTATTCTGGAAAATCCTGCAGTTACTTGCATAGCCATGCAGGGCCAGAAAATATATAATGTTATTGGGGAACCAAAGGAAGAATCCCAGATTCCTGATGCGGATATTGTTATGGTTGCTGAACAGGCGAATGTGCCTAAAGAAAAAGCAAAAAAGGCTTTGGAAGAAAATGAAGGGGATATTGCAAAAGCAATATTGGCCCTCAAATAATATGGGTTGCTAACTTTTTGCTTGCATCTTAATTTTGTTTTTCATTCTGTTTGGATTACAATTGGTTTTTCTTTTAACACATCAATCAAATCCTTATTTTCAACTGCCTGTATTACAGTTACTTTTCCTCTCTGAACCGCAAAATTAACTTTTATTTTATATACTTCATTTTCAACATGTTTTGGAATTAATAATCCGACAAAGTTTTCATCATAATTGTGTGTTTGGCCATTTGCAGTTAAAGGTTCATTTAATGAAACTGTTGCTTTTTGCCTAGCAATTATGATAATTCCATTGTTTTTCAAGATTTTTTCAAGGGATAATGTAGTATCATATAATTCTTTAGTGCCAAATCTTGCTTCTCCCATAATGTCTACAGTTATTGGTTTGAACCCAAAGTCTTGATCATTAAGGCCTAAATCTTTCAAATAATCTGACACAAGTGAAATAACAAAAGAATAGTTTTCTTGGCCGTTTACACTTAGCTTTACAATAAATTTATTTTCATCCTCGCTGAATTCAAGATTGTTTATTATGGCTAAAGATCCTAGGTTATTCTGTAGTGCTTCCTTAATTACATTTTGATCAAGATTTCCAACTAAAGCGGTTTTTAATATGCCTAAATATGCTACTGGTTCAAAGGCATCAAGCTCAATTCTGGCAAAATTTATGCCCGGCAATTCATTCATTAATGCAGTTTCAAGAATATTCACATCAAATCCATTATAATCAATAGGCCCTGAAAAAACTAAGGAATAATTCAGTTCATTTATTTTAAGCATGGCTTCTGTTGAATATTGTTCTGGCAAGAGTGAGATATTGTTTGTTTCATATGCTGTCCTGGAGATGATTTTACTGCCTGAAGACGTTATAACAAGGCTTATTTCTATTTTATCATCAGGGATTGTTGCTAGCTCAACAAGTGCTTCAGTAAATGGCTGTTCAAATTCAAATTCTTTTTCAATGTTTAAATCAGCGTTTTTCATCTTTACTGTTTTTGGTATCTTCAACAATGCTTTCTTCGCTGCATATATGTTAAGCAAGCCAACTGATTTTTGTATTTGGTAAACAAATTCAGAAATATTTTCATCAGGCATTTTTGTTGTTATCTCGGCAACATAAATTAGCATATTGTTGTTTGGGTCTTTGCTGAAGCTTGAAGATAATACATTAGAGATGCCTTTTACTGAAAAAAGTTTCTTGTCAAGCTCATTTATATTCGTCTCTTTAGTGTATCCGCTTAATTTGACAACTGAAAGCGTATTTTTTACTGTTGCATTTACTTTATCTGCCGTAAATGTGATTGTTTGTGGTTGTTCTGTTATTGGGGGCTTATTGTCATCTGTTTGCTGTTTTGGGCTCATCAAAAAAGCAAACCCCACAATTGAGGTAAGCATTATAATTGCCAAAATCAGGTTTATTATCTGCCTGTTGTCTTTTTTTGATTTTATTGTATCCTTAGCCATATTATCCCCCTATTTTTACTTTAATGAGTATGATTCATAATAAGATAATACTAATAAATATGTTTGTTTTGTTGCCGAATTGTGCTAACAATTACGGCAAAGTGGCAATCTTTAAATAATGTCAATTCCACCTATTTTTAATGGGTGGTTGCATACCGGAATTGACAGCTGTCAAAAACCGCTGTGCTGTTTTGTTTGTCCAAATCATGCCACCCAATTTATTGGGTGGTTTTTGACATATTGTTTAATAACTTAGGATCGGCAAATCATTTGGATTACTTATAAAAACCTATTTGTGCAAGAAATATTATTCTGTTTGATTAACGAATTTCAATAAAATGGTTAATGAGTGATATTATGGCAAATACTGGAGATATTATAAAAGTAGATTTTGTAGGAACTGAGAAAGAAACTGGTGTTATCTTTGATACCTCTAGTGAATCAAAAGCAAAGGAAGCAGGCATATTTAATGATAAAATAAAATATTCCCCCTTAGTTTTCATAGTTGGGGATAAGGAAATTCTTCCTGCTCTGGAAGAAGAGATACTTAAGATGAAAGCAGGGGAACAAAAAGAAATAAATTTAACCGCAGATAAGGCATTTGGAGAAAGAAATCCTGAATTTATTAAAGTAGTGGCGCTGCAAGAATTTAGGAATAGAAACATTAATCCATTTCCGGGCTTGGTTGTTGAGCTTAATAATCTTTCAGGTAGGGTTCAGTCAATTTCAGGTGGCAGGGTAAGGGTTGATTTCAATCATCCTTTAGCAGGCAAAAATGTTATGTTTGATGTTAAGGTTCTTGAAAATGTGGCAGAATCTAAAGCAAAAGCAGAGCTTTTATTCTCAAAATATTTTGATTTCTTGGATAAATCAGCGCTTTCAATTAAAGATAAGGAAGCAACTGTTAAAATTCCTGCGGACAAAGGCATGCAATCAGTGCATGCAATCAAGGTAAAGCGGTTATTCGCCAGGAAATTAATGAAAATAACCAATATTGAAAAGGTTACCTTCCAAGAGGAATTCCTGAAAACAGATAAGAAAGGCAAGGAAGACGAAGAGCAGGATACGGATGAATAACCATCATGTTTATTCATCTTCAGGTAAAAATAGTATTCCACAAACGCGCCATTCGGCGTGCTGAGAAGCGAAGCCTAGTTTTTTAAACATTCTGCTTCCTTAGCTTTCATATATATCCTATTTTTTGGTGATTTTTTGCACATAAATAAAGATGATAAGCTCAAGACTGGTACAACAACCGTGGCAGCAATCGGAAAGGATTGCATTGTTTTGGCTGCAGATATGCAGGCAACACTGGGCAATATGAGTTATGACCAGGAAGCACAAAAGCTTTACAAGATAACTGACTATACTGCATTGACTAATGCCGGGGTTGTAGGGGACTCACTAACTATTATTCGATTCTTAAAATCACATGCTAGCATGTATGAGATTGAACGTGAAACAGAAATGACGCCTAAGGCAATGGCTTCATTGCTCTCTACAGTGCTTAATTCCAACAGATTTTATCCATATATAGTTCAATTTTTGTTAGCAGGTTATTTGGATAAACCCGAACTTTATGAAATTACTCCAGAAGGTGGGGTATTAGAAAGGAAACAGTATGCGGTTTCAGGTTCAGGAACTATGTTTGCAATGTCTGTTTTTGACCAAGGATATAAATCAAATCTAGCAGAAAAAGAGCTTGTTGAATTAGCAATAAAAGCAGTGATGTCAAGCAAAAAAAGAGATATATACACAGGCGGAAAATCAATAAGTGTTATGGTTCTCAGGAAAAAAAAGATAGAAGAGCTTAGTGAAGAAGATGTTACCAAAATAATTAACCAAATAAAATCAAACTAAGTTTTTTATTAGAACCTATGGCTTTTATCCAATTTAAACATAGTTAATCAGAGATAGTCAACGGGGTTTTTTATAATTTTTTTAAAGGTTGCTTTAGTAAGTAATACCTGGAGCACCATCGATTTTAGTTGGAGAGGAAATAATAATGAAAATAGAAGAAATTAAGGAGAAGATAAATGAGATTTTGCCTAAGAATGCTGGCATAAGCAAAATAGAGGTTGAGGGGCCAGAAATTGCAATTTATACTACTTCGCCAGAAGCATTTTTCAATAATGAGGAATTTGTTTCAAATGTTGCGCATACATTAAAAAAGAAAATAAATATAAGGACTGATAAAACTCTTTTGGAAGATCCTTCAACAGCAAAAGAAAAAATAATGAAATTGGTGCCAGAAGATGCGCAAATAAAGGATATTTCTTTTAATCCTGCTTTTTCAGAAGCAGTTATTGAAGCAATTAAGCCGGGATTGGTAATTGGAAAAGGCGGGGAAACCTCCAAGAAAATTATTAGTGAGACCGGATGGGTGCCTAATATCATACGAGCACCAACATCAAATTCTGAAATTCTCCGAGGCATAAGGCATCATTTGAGCAAGAATAGCAATGAAAGGAAACAAATATTGAAGGGGATTGCAGAACGAATTTATAAGGATCCTAATGAAAATTCCAGCGAATGGGTGCGTATTGTAGCATTAGGAGGCTTTCAAGAAGTAGGGAGAAGCTGTTTCCTTCTTGAAACCCCTGAAACAAGAATATTGATTGATTGTGGCTTAAATGTTGCAGGCCAAAAGAAAAATGCATATCCTATGCTAGATATCCTGCATTTTCCATTAAGTGAGCTGGATGCAGTAATAATCAGCCATGCGCACATGGATCATGCTGGTTTTTTACCTTATTTGTTTAGGGTGGGATATCGAGGTCCGGTTTACTCGACTGACGCAACAAGGGATTTAATGACCTTATTGCAGTTTGATTATATTGATGTTTTTGCAAAAGAGCAGAAAGACTGCCCTTATTCTGAAAAAGATGTTAAAGAAATGTTAAAGTATTGCATACCCCGCGGATATAGGGAAGTAACAGATATTGCACCGGATATCCGCTTGACTTTGACAAATGCTGCACATATACTAGGTTCGGCTTCTGTTCATTTGCATATTGGGGACGGAGCACATAACTTGGTTTATTCTGGTGATATAAAATATGGGTTTGTAAGGCTGTTTGACAATATTGATTTGAATTATCCAAGGATTGAAACATTGATACTGGAGAGTACTTATGGCGGAAAAGCAGATATTCAGCCAAACAGGAATATGGCTGAGCAAAGGCTTGTTGAAATAATAAACGAGACGATTGAAGCAGGAGGTAATGTTTTAATTCCAGTATTCGCAGTTGGAAGGGGCCAAGAAATAATGCTGTGCTTGGAAAATTTTTATAAAATAAGAAAACTTGATACTAAGTGTTATATTGATGGGATGACTGCTGAAGCATCTGCGATTCACACAGCATATCCTGAGTATTTGAGGGAACAGGTTAGAAGAAGAATACTCCAGAACGATTCACCGTTTTCTTCACCAATATTTGAAGTAGTCAAAAGTGAGGATAGGGATAAATTATTGCAAAGCAAAGGGAATATTTTTATTGCAAGCAGCGGCATGTTAACCGGCGGCCCTTCTTTGGAATATTTCAAGAAGATGGCTGAAGATCCAAGGAATACTTTAATCTTTGTTGGGTATCAATCAGAGGGCTCTTTAGGGAGAAAGATACAAAAAGGCACAAATGAAATCCCAATAACTGTTGAAAATGGGAAAACCAGGTCTTTGAAAATAAACATGCGTATTGAAACAGTTGATGGTTTCTCGGGGCATTCAGATAGGATACAGCTTATTGAATATTTAAAAAGGTTAAAACCAAAGCCAAGGCGCCTTATAATCGATCATGGCAATAAGATAAAATCAATGTCTTTGGCCCAGATAACCCAAGGCAAGTTTGGAATCAGGACAAATGTGCCACAAAACCTTGATGCCCTGAGATTGAAATAGATTCTGACCAAACGTATAAATTAACTAATATCTGCCTTTTTATTAAATCGCTTTTTATTTATTTTGTTTCTTTAATTCTAAATGATTTTCATGTTTTCAAATTTTTTTGAGAATCTTTTATCTGGCAAACGAGACCAAAGTATTGTTCAAGAATTTCAGAAACTGTTGGGTGAAGAACGTACCGGGTTGGATGTTGGATGCGGAAACGGCCGTTTGTCTAAAAAAATTCAAGAACAATTAAACATTGAATTGGTTGGCGTAGATATTTATAGGGCAAAAAGCGCTAAGATTGATGTTCATTTGTTTGATGGCCAAAACTTGCCGTTTCCAGATAACTCATTTGATTCCGTATTCTTAATTGATGTGCTGCACCATGCCCAAAATTCAGAAATTTTAATGAAAGAAGCTTTTCGCGTAGCTAAAAAATCCGTTTTAATTAAAGACCATTATTATGAAAACAAATTTGAGTTACAGGTTTTAAAGATTGCAGACCGCATTGGAAATTTTTTAGCCAAAGTGCCTACCCCCTTTTATTTTAAATCCAAAAAAGACTGGGAAACATTTCTACAATCTTTTGATTTTCAAACCATTGAATGGCGTTCATCACTTTTACCAAAAATAACCTTTTCTCAATGTGCTTATAAAATATCTAAATAGTTTGTGATAACTTGTGACATCCTCCACAGCCTAAAGGCTGTGGCTTCCTAATTCATCGCTTCCTTAACAGGAAGCTCCAAAGGCATAAAGGCCTTGTCCAGACCCAATTTTAATATATTCAATGCAGCATTGTAGTCTCTATCTATTTCAAGGCCACATGCACATTTATGTATTCTTTCAT
>JBBSVU010000005.1:59986-74187 GCA_038046645.1 archaeon | reverse complement strand
TTCTGCTGAAGCATTTTCCAAAAGAGTGCAATCACTGGCAGACTTACAGGCAAGGAGAATTACATCAGGGTTATTGCAGGCAGGATTATCCAAATATGCAAGGCTGCAAAAAGTATTCAGGCATTTTGGCATGCTGCAACCTTCGATGAAAGGCATATCTGCACAATCATTGTCTAATTTGCACTGCAAGGCATCATCACAGATATTTGCAGGGCAATTTGAACAGTCCTTATTTTGCTCTGTTGGGCCGCACGTAGGGCAAGCACCTATTTCATCACAAACTACTGCTGTTACAAAAGAGCATTTATCTGATGTTTCAGAAGGATAGCCTTCAATTAACTTGCCGTCTTTTTCATATTTACAAGTAATCTCCTTCAATGAATCTGTCTTTTCATCATAATAAAGTTCAAGTGAACCGAAAAGAACTTTCTGTTTATCAGTAAGGGGAATTTGCTCCACAGCATTTATCGAATACTTTCCCTCGCCTAAATATTGGTAGGTATCTGAACCATCAATAATACTTGCACCGCTTGTTAATGTTTTAACTACTGTTTCAGTAAGGGTAAAATCTCCGCACTGGGCACAATATCCTGATGATCCTGAAGTTTCATTGAAACAGCTTTCAGGCAAGCAGCCTTTAGGATAATAAATGCAGTTCTTGATGCCATCTAATTCTGGGTCTATACAAACAGCTGGAGAATAACCAGTATTTGCTAAAGGGCAATCAGAATCTTTTTGGCAAATCCCTTGGACATTAGTCATATAAAAAGGCTTGCAGTCCTTAGGCTCTACTTTTGGAATTAATTCAAGGACATAGTCTGATTTTAAATCAAACCAGCTGCTTATCTCAACAGGGTTTAAATCTTCAAAACCATATGCACTTTCAGATATCTTCAATTTGTAGGGAACGGCAGGCGGATTATCATAACAAGTTTCAGGAATTGTAAATGAATAGAATGCATTTTCATTCTGCTGCTTATTTTGCGCTTTTGATGGCACAATATTGTTTGTCGCACCTGCATAACCGCAATCCAATGAGACAGATGAATTATTTTTTATTACTGCACCAGTATTTTTATTTTTCAAAGTAACAGTAATATCATAAGGTATTTCGACACATTCGCCTGCATTGCACATCTTGTTAACACCACAGGATGTTTCATCCGCTAAATTTGAATAGTTGCAGAATTTAGTCATTGCTGCACCAAAGGCATTGCAGGTATCTTGCGTACATGGATTGCTGTCATCACAATCCTTGTTTGTAGCACAAACATTATCTATGCAGGATCCATTCATGCAAATTTTGTCCTTGCCGCAAAATGAGCCGCTTTGTTTATTTACAAACAAGCATCCGTCCATATTACTTTTGATATCTTTAGGATCATAAGTGTCATCAGTGCAAGGATTATTGTCATTGCAAGTTACTGGCTTGTCAAATTCTGTTTCTGTTGTAGTTATCTGCAAACCGCTTTCAGGTATGCATTGTGCAACAAAAGCTGTTGCTAGGTTATCATTTCTGTAATAACATTCTTCTGGCACTCTCTGGGTTACTTCAATTTTCTTTGCAGTATCATAACATGATTGTGCTTTATTTGAGCAATCTTCACTAAAAGCCCATTCTGAAACATCAGGCTGTTTTGTAGTCCCAATGTAAATATCTTCAAGCGGGAATTGCTTATAATTGCTTAAAAGCACGAAAGCTAAATCAAGCTCTTTGGCTGTGTTTTCTTCATCTGCCGCATATACTGATTTTAAACCATTGCCCTGCTTTTGCAGGACAACTCCATTATCGCAGAGATAACCTGTACCTATTGAATTCCCTACATCAGGGAATGTATCTGAACCTTTTCCAGGGCCTAACCAGAAATTTCCCAAAATATTTTCCATATCCTTTGCATTTATTGATTTACATTCAGCTGTTACTGGATCAAGCAGCCAGTCTGCAGGCAAATAATCTAAGGTACAATCGGCATTTCCTTTTTTAGTATCACAAAAAACATCTGCAGGCAAATAATCCTCATCAGTAGTGGAATAAAGGCATTTTCCAAGTTCATTACAGGTAGTTGAATATACATTGCCATATTGTGAACAATTATTTGGGGTATAACACTTACTGCCCCAGGGATTAAGATAGTATTCTAATTGGAAATAACCAGTATCTTTATCCCCTAAGATTGCCAAATCTTTACATTCTTTATCAGTATCGGCTTTTCCTAAGTATTTGCAATCAGTGCCAGCGTAGTCACTTGTAACTGAATGATAATTGCACTTGCCGTCTTTTCCTTTAACCTGAACAATGCCTTCTTTCCAAACCTTATGGAAATAATCCCTGACATCACCTATTGTTGAATAAGTTGGGGAGTCTGGCACATAATCGCTGATGCCATATGCTGTCCAAAGTATGTTCTTATTATTTAATGGGATAAATTTTTCCAAATCTGTTGTGCCAATATCATTCAAGGGAGTACGCTTTAATTTGTATGTGCTTTGGCATTGGCATGAAACAGTATCCCAATAAGCGCATTTACCTTTAACGTTAGCATAATCAGTTAGATCATAGCTAAAACAACTCCCTCCTTCCCAATAACATCCTGAGTCTGCTTCACAATCATTAACGTTAACATGATTACAAACACCCTCAAATTTTTGAATATCCGAAATCAACTTAGCACAAGCAACCTTTTTTGGAAGGTTAAAACTAGTGTCAGAATTATTTGCCAAATACCCTGCAGGAGGGCAATCCTTTGCAGTATTACAAGCAACAGCCTGTGAGGAAGGTCCAGCGCTTAATTCTTTGGCTGTAGGAACAAGCAAATTATCGTAGTTTGCAACAACAATTGTTCCTGTCACAGGATCATACTCAGAATCATCAAAGATATTTGAATGTGAACATAGTAATTCATTAGTGGGTAACACTAATGGCATTAGTATTGGATTAATCAGCCCAAAATCTGCAAAAATGCCTGCTGAAAATAAAACAAAAAACAAACCCAAAAACAATTTAGAATAAACCTTATTCATTAATTCACCTTCCAAAAAAATCTGTGCTTCTGCTCTATGTATTTGCAAATATTAAAAGGTTAATATATTTATAATACTTATTGTATTAATAAAAATATGAATCAAACAAAAAAGCACCTGCGCAGAACTAAACTGGCGAAAAGGAATGCGCTTTCTGAAAAAGCCCATAAAACAAAAAGCCGGCAGATTAAGCAAAGATTATTTTCTTTGCAGGATTTCAAGAAGGCAAAAACAATTGCTTTCTTTTATGGCATCAGGAAGGAAGTGCATACTGCGCATATGATTCAGGATGCATTAAATGCAGGGAAAAGAGTTCTATTGCCACGCTGCGCTTATGAGAAAAAAGAAATGCATTTGCTTGAGATAAAATCCTTGAATGATTTGGAAAAAAGGAAATTCGGGTTAATGGAACCGAAAGGAAGATGCAAAAAAGCAGGATTGAAAGAAATTGACTTGATTATTGTGCCGGCTGTTGCATTTGACTTGGATGGCCACAGGATAGGCTATGGCCATGGCTATTATGACCGCTTGTTGAGAAGAAAGGAATGCAAAGCCAAGATAATCGGATTATGCTTTGAATTGCAATTGGTGAAAAAACTGCCAATTGAAAAGCATGATGTGGCTGTTGACAAAATAATTACTGAAAAAAGGGCAATTAATTCAGAATTAAGGAGAATGAACAAATTAATTGCTTGGCTGATTATGCTTTACTCCTGGTTTTTATCACAGTTTGAAAATGATTCCGAAAGAAGCAAAAAATAATTTTAATTAGAACTATTTTCTATCAGCCCTAGACCTTTTCCCTAGTTTTTTCCTTAGTTCATAAACCCTACTCTTTAAGTTAACAGGAGATAAACCTGTTTTTTCCAATGCATCTTCCCTAGTTATTTTGCCTTCCACTAACTGCCTAACTACTTTCCTCCGCTCTAGTTCTTCTTGTGAAATAATGCTTACTCCCATTCTTTTTCTTATCCTGCTAAGCAATTTGATGAAAGCATCATTACCTAAACTTGTCTGCTTTAACGTATCTTCTCTTGAAATTTCGCCTCTCACAAATCTTTGCATTGTTTCAGTTCTAGCATCAATGGAAGTTGCTGAGAGTTCTGTTTTTGGAATTATTCTGTACTTTGTTGTTTCAGGATCAACTTGCCTCAATCTACTCAATCTGGAGGCTAATGTATTATTGCTTAAACCAAGCACATCTTCTAATTGTTCATTTGTTACTTTGGGATCTTCATAAATTTTTGTTTTAAGCATGGTTAAATCAACTAATTCCCTTAGTTCAGGGTTTCTTCTAATCTCAGGGGAATGATCCTTAAAATAATTTATATCAGCAAATACAACATCTGCTGGAAAAGCAAGAGCCTTTGCCAAATCAGGAATAGTAAAAAGCCTTCTTTCCAAACCAAAATCAATCATAAGCTCAAGCATGCTTTTCCTTCTCTGTTCTATTGCAGGGTCTCTTTCCCTTCGCCTAACAATAATACCTGATTGCTTTTTTCGCCTAAGCCCTTCGACAATACGCAATCTTAAATCACTTGGAACATGATGGCCAGAAGCTTCTAACTCCCTCAAAACTCTTTGAGCCTTATCCTTAGGAATGCCAAAGTCCGTATGCAAAAGCTTGGCAGTTACTTGCCCTCTTTGTTTTATTGCATCCAATGCTGTTTCGAGATGCTGCCTTCTTTGTGCAGTTTTATGCAAGAAAGGGAATCTTCTTGATTGTGTTGTTCTTGGCTTGTATGGCCTCATTTTTTCACCAAAAATATTCCATAATCAATGTTTAAAATGCCTAATATCAGTAAGAATCATTGGCATTTTATATTCATCAGCTGCCTGCATTACCTCAGAATCTTTTACTGACCCGCCGGTTTGGATTATTGCAGAAATCCCTGCTTTTTTTGCAATATCAACTGAATCCCTGAACGGGAAGAAAGCATCGCTTGCCAAAACTGCTCCTTGTGCTTTGTTGCCTGCTTTTTTTATTGCTAGTTCAACAGACTCTATCCTTGAGGTCTGGCCTGCGCCAATGCCAATTGTTGCAAGATTCTTTGCAAGGACAATTGCATTGCTTTTTGCATGCTTGCAGACCTTCCATGCGAATAAAAGGTCTTGCAATTGCTCTTTTGTAGGCTTTTCCTTTGTAACAATTTTATAATCATTCGGATTTTCTTCCAAAACATCTGCTTCCTGCACCAATAAACCTGATTTTACCCTTTTCAAATCCAAATTTTTCTTGGAAGAATCTTTTTTATCTAAATTTTTCAGAACAATAATCCTTCTGTTTTTATTTTTCTTCAGTTCTTCCAAAGCTTCAGAAGAATAAGCCGGGGCAATTACAATCTCATTGAAAAAAGAGGCAATTTGTTTGGCTGTATCAAGGTCGCATTCACAGTTTAATGCAATTATCCCGCCAAACGCACTTTTAGAATCAGAATCAAATGCTTTTTTGAATGCTTCACTTAGCTTTTCTGCACAGGCTACACCGCATGGATTTGTGTGCTTTATAATTACAGCACACGGCATTTCAAATTCTTGCACAATCCTTAATGCTGATTCCATATCATAAATATTGTTGAAGGATAATTCCTTTCCGTGCAGGATTTCAACCTTTGGCAAAGAATCATCAGCAGGCAAGAGTTCTGAATAAAATGCTGCCTTTTGATGCGGGTTTTCACCATACCTCAAATCAAACATCTTGTTGAATGTCAAATTTAATTTTTCCGGCAGCAATTCTTTTGAGAAATAATTTGCAATTAAAGAATCATACTGCGCAGTATATGCAAAAGCCTTCTGCATCAAATAAGAAGAAAATTCTTTTGAAAGTTTATTTTTGTTGTTTTTAAGTTCCCCTAAAAGTTTTGAATAATCCCTTTTATCAACAACAATTGCACAATTTCCATGATTTTTTGCTGCTGCGCGGATTAATGCAACTCCTCCAATGTCAATATTTTCTATAACCTCTTTTTCTGAGGCATTTTTCTTCTCAATTGTTTCCTTGAAAGGATAAAGATTTACAACAACCAAATCAATTGCGCCAATTTTATTCTTCTTTAATTGGGCAAGGTGTTTCTTATTCGAGCGATCTGCAAGAATGCCAGCATGTATTTTAGGCGAAAGTGTTTTTACCCTGCCATCCAACAATTCAGAAAATCCAGTAACAGAATCTAATTCTCTTACCTTAATTTTCTCTTTTGCCAGCAATTTTGCAGTTCCTGAGCTCGCGATTATTTCAATCTTCAGCTTTTGCAGCTCTTTTGCAAATTCTGCTATTTGTTCTTTATCATGCACAGAAATTAGTGCTGTCTTAATAATTAAATTAGAATTCTTATCCATAATAAATTCAACTCATTATGTGTTTTTATTATTAACACATTCAGTCAAACATAGATAATTCTTCAGCAATCTTTATTGATTCATTAACTGTTGTCATAAAAATATTTATCCTTTTAAAACTCCTAATAACTTCAGATTCTTTCAGGCCCAATTTCTTTGCAACATCTTTTGCATAAATTGTACCTTTTGAAGATAACATCTTTGATAATACCGCAGCATCAACCCTAAACTTATCTCTGCTTTTGCCTTTGTTGCGCAAAGCATCTACTTCAAAAGGCCCTTGTTTTGCAGTTTCTGCAATGCAGCCATAGGTATTAGCTAATGTTGAAAATAACAATACTGTTTCACTAGTGCCATACCTGGGATCTGCCCTAACATCAAGTATGCCTTTCTCTGTTTCTGCCATTCCTTTCAAAAATGCAAGATGGCCATTAACATACCTAAAAGCAGGCCTTCCCTCAAAGCTGACATAAGCTAAAGCTTTAGAAATTCTTGGCAGTTTGTGTGCGGATGCTGCAATTGTTTTTACTCCCTTAACCCCCTTAGTATATTCTTTCACTAAATCGGTATGAACAACATTAAATCCCAATTTACGCAATGCATTTGTAAAATGCCCGCCAAAACCAGCAACAACAACTAATTTTTTGCCAGCAATATCTGAAGGGGACAGTTTTAATGAACGCACAATTGCTTTTCTTAAATCAGGCAAGTGTTCTGAAAAGTTAAATCTAAAAGAAAGTGCAGATTCTGCCCTTGTTCGCTCTTCCCTTTCCCAATATGCCCTACTTACTTGTTCTTCTTGTTTAGAACTTGTTTCCTTTGCCTGCACTGTGTTGTCGCGAAAATCACTTCTTGTCCTGATATTTTTGTGAACCCCTGCAGCAATTCTATCAGGAACCATTCTTTTTCCAAAGGGTTTGCCCCTAAATCTTGCTCTCACATTCATAATAACCAATAAGCAATTATGCTAAAATTTTTACTTTATCTTCTTCAATCCTTACTTTTCCTGCACTAAATAACCTTATTCCTTCCAATATAATATCCTGTTCTGCTTTTTGAACCTTTTCCTTCAGGGAATCGACTGTTTCATCCTCAGAAACAGGAACTTTTTTCTGCAAAAGTATTGGCCCTTTATCGGCTTCCTCAGTAATGAAATGTAACGTACAACCTGTTTCTTTTACTCCAGCTTTCAAAACCTCTTCATGCACATTCCTGTCCATGCCACCGGCAAATGCAGGCAATAATGAAGGGTGAATGTTTAAGCATTTGTTTTTGTATTTGTCAACAAACTCTTTAGAAAGAATTTTCATGTAGCCAATTAAAAGAATTAAATCAATTTTATATTTCTCAATCAACTGGATTAATTCTGTATCATATTCCTCGCGGGATTTTCCTTTTGGGCCAAGGAAAACTGCATTCAAATTATGATTTTTTGCTCTTTCCAAAATAAATGCATCTTGTTTGTTTGAAATTACTAATTTGATTTCTGCATTCAGCTGTTTTTTTTCGATTGCATCAATTACTGCTTGCATGTCTGTCCCGCGCGTGGAACCTAAAACTGCAAGATTTATTTTTTGCGGCATAAAAAAATTAGCAGATAACTTATTTTATTGCTATCTTATGGGTGCAACTGCTTTGCTCTTCGCTGGATTGCAGTATTCATAAGGCGGTAAGTGTCTGCAATCATCTGGTTTTTCTCGCTCCGCGCTAAATTGCCCAAAGTTCCTTCAATAAATTCCAAATCAGCTTGGAACAATCTGGGCCTTTGCAGTATTTGACTTTCATTTATCGCAGAGAATATTTTTAGCAGAGCTGGTTCATTAAAATAACCAATATGGGAAAGTATTCCTTGGGCTGCTTTTTCTGGAAAGACTGCTTCCAGAATTTTTCCTAAATTTTTTTGGTTTGCAGGCAACTCCCTGGAAAGAACCTTCTGCAACACTATTCTTCCACGATATCTCGCAGTGGTTTTTGCCTGCTTGCCGCTTCTGCGATACTTGACAGCAATCTTTGCAAAAGTTATCTGACCTTTTTCAGACTGTCGGTATCTTGCTCGCGCTGCCTTTGCTTCTGGGCGAGTATAATCCCTTTTCTTAGCAGCCTTACCTAATGGTGTTTGCATATACCTCTGTTTTGCCACTTTTTTTATCTTTTTTCCCCAAGGAGTTCTGGCATACATGCCATCCCTTGCATTTCTAACCTGCTTTTTTTCATCAAGAGTCAATCCCCTTGATCCTGCCCGGCCTAACCTAAATAAATCCCGCATATTTTGCCTGCCTTTCTTAAGCTTAGCACTAGGCAAGCCTGCTTTTTTTGCTGCCTCAACCAGTTTTTTCTGCAGATGAGCCAAATGCTTCAAGCGAGCAACATGTAATATTCTTGGCGCAATGAGTTTTCTCAGCATGTCAACACATCAACAAAAATAATGCTTGCAAGAAAATAAAAGGAGTGGGGTTCTTACTTCATAGAATCTATTTACTTTCAGAAATATGCTTTGTGCCATCTTTCATATTCTTTGTGATTGCCAACAAAATAAAACCTGACTTCGTTGGTCTCGTCAAAAACACGGTAAATTACCCTGTGCTGGCCAATCTCATCAACAAAAAATTTTGCTTTTTGCCCTAAATGCCTTTTCTTTGGGAATTCAAGAATTTTTCGTATTTTCTTTGCAACATGCCCTTTGATGGCATTATCCAAAGCATTAAAGTATTTGCACCAATCCACATCATAAGTATCTTTGTAGATGATGATCACTTTAAGTATTTTGCATAACTACCTAACGCTTCTTTAGAATTTAGCAGTTTTCTTTTTCCTGATTTTATATCAGCATCTACTCTGTCAAGTTTTCTGTTAACCATTCCTACTTCGTCCAAATGATGTTGGCCAAAATCAACAATAGTCATCCTAATAGCTTCAGACAAAGAATTAGCATAACCTTCATTCACCATTGTTTCCACAATCTCTTTAGTTCTGCCCCTTAAAGTCACATTCAAAAAAATCACCTAAAAGAATATTGGCTTAAATAATTTAAATATGTATCGTTTATGCTTCAAAATGAAGCATTAGTCATTTTCCTTTAATTAAATCTAACCCTGCTAAAAATACAAATATGTTAAAAACAGCAGGGATAATTACATCATAACACACTGCTTAATAAATGATAAAACTCAGCTAATGGAATATCGGCTTTTGCAGCAGCAGACAGCTTTGATTTAATAAACAATCTTCCCGGTTCATCCAATTTTTTCTGGTGCAACAATTTTGATTCGTTCATTGTTTTAAATACTCGCATAAGTGCATTATTATCAAAAAATTCAGTATGTGGCATTACCCTGTTTGTATTTGCTTCGCCAATTAGATTAGCTAAAATATACCGCAAGCTTTTTCTTGTCGGAATATTCCTGCCGGTCAATATAAAATAGAGTCTCAACCTAATCTTCTGCATTTTTTTAACCCTTATGCCTTTTTCTGAACTAAGAAAACGCTGCCTTTGGGCTATGCCTTTTGGAGTTTTGCTATAGCGCGAGGTTGCTGTACGGGTTACTTTTCTGCCCTTTTCAGATTGCCTATAACGTTTAAGTCTTGCTTTGCCTGCAACTGATTTCATTGATTCTGCTTTCCTTTCTCTTCCTCTCGGGGTTTTTTCATATTTTGCTCTTGAAACATCCAGAACTTTTCTTCCCCAGGGGGTTTTTCTATATTTTTTTTGCGCTTCCAATATAGCAGAATACCTGTCATCAGGGCTTAATGCTTTGGACATTTTCCTTATTTCTGCTTCACTTGCTTTTAACCTTGCCTGGGCTTCTGCAAAAACCCCTGGATTTTGTTTATCCAGACCATGCTGCCTTGCAAATTCAATGCCCTTTCTGCGCAAATGGGTCTCATGCCTTAATCTTGCATATTGCAAAATCCTTGCTGGCGGTTTGGGCATAATAATCATTCAATAATTTACAAAAAACTGTTAAGCATCTGATAAAACTCAGATAATGGAACATCTTGCCTGGCTGCTGCTGATAACCTTGCTTTTATAAAAGGCCTTTCTTTTTCATCCAATCTTTTTGGCCACAATATTTCTGAATCTGCAACTGTCTTGAAAATGCGCATTAAAGCAGGTTTACTAAAAAATTGGGCCATGTAAGCTAACCTGCGAGAATTCTGTTCACCTATTGCTGGAAGCAGTGCATATCTTAAATTAATAAATCTCGGCACTCTTTTTCCTTCAAGTGTTTCCTTAACAGCTTTTCGCGATCTGTAAAACCGGTACTGGCGTTTTGCTTTTTCTGAGTGGGCCCATCTTTGCTTAGCTATAATCCCTTTTGGTGTTTTTCGGTATTTATCCTGGGCCTTTCTTCCCACAACCTTACCTTTATCTGATTTCATCCACATATTTTTAGCAAGCCTTCCTTTTACGGAATACTTGTAGTTATTCCAAGAAAGCTTTCGCCCTTGGCTTTTGTTTGTTTTGGCGGCAGCCCTGCGGTTTACTTCCTTGCCCCAAGGAGTGCCCTGATATAAACGTGTGGTTTCAAGCTTAATGTCATATCGTTCATCTGGGCTTAATCCCATAGTCCCTCTCCTTATCTGCCTTTGTTTTTCCTTTAATCTTCGTTGTGCTTCAGCAAATGCCTGAGGTTCTCTTTTATCCAAACCATGTTCCTGTGCAAAAGCCATTCCTTTCCTAAGCAAATGTGCAGAATGCCTTAACCTTGCCTGCTTTAATAATGTTCCAGGGAGTCTTGATGGCCTTCTAAGTGCAGTATTTGGAACAGGCATTTTTTTACCTCAATTTTTCAGCACATTTTAAAGTATTCTCAAGCAGGCTTGAAACAGTCATTGGCCCTACTCCACCAGGAACTGGAGTAATGAATGAAGCTTTCTTTTTTACATTTTTAAAATCAATATCGCCAAAGAGTTTATTCCCTACTTTTGTTGTGCCAACATCAATCACAACAGCACCTTTCTTAACCATTTTTGCAGTAATTAAATTCGGTTTTCCGACTGCAGAAATTAAAATATCTGCTAGCTTTGCATGATTCGCAAGATTCTTGGTTTCTTTATGGCAAACTGTTACAGTTGCATTTCTATTTAATAATGCTTCTGCAAGAGGTCTTCCGACAATTAATGAATGGCCAACAATTACTGCGTGTTTTCCCTTCAAATCAATTTTATAATGTTCGAGCAGTGTTATAATGCCCTGCACTGTTGCTGGCAAAAATTCCTCTTCTCCCTGCAATGTTCTACCTAAATTCCAGCAGGTAAAACCATCAGCATCTTTGTAAGGGCATAATGCATTAAGGATTTTTGTTTTGTTTATGTGCTTTGGCAAAGGTAATTGAATAATTGCTGCATGGATTTTTTTATCTGAATTTATCTCTTCAACCTTTTTCAGCAATTCCTCTTCTGAAACATTTTCGGCAAAATAAAATTTTAATGAGTTAATGCCCACATTTTTGCATGCTTCCTGCTTCTTTCTCACATACAGTTCAGAAGCAGCATTATTTCCTGCAAGGATAACAGCGAGGCAGGGAATAATCCCATTTTTCTGCTTAAAATCAGAAACCTTTTTTGAAATAGTCTCTTCAATGCTTTTTGAAAGTGTTAAACCGTCAAGCAATGCCGCAGGCATATGAAAAAGATTGTCAATAGTTTATTTAAAACAAACAGGGTCTTTCTGTATATATGCCAATAAGACTGCCCAGATGGATATCTAATATACGCAACAGATTACGAAGAAAAAAACCCGCAACCGCAGATAGGGGCAACGGCGAAAGAAAGCCTTCAATAAAAGCTACAACTGTGGTTGACAAAGCACTGTTTGGTGTAATGGTAAGAACAACTCAAACTCTTGATGCAAGAAAGGTAATAGTTGCGGCAAGCAAAACTGCAAGAACTGCAAACCTAAGCAGTGAACTTGAGAGTAGAATGAGGGAATTTCAAAATCCTGAATTAAGTGTTTTTTTAGACAAGGTAGATACTGTTTTGGGTAATCACTTAGAAAAAATGAATGAGGATGCGGCAAGAGAAACTGCCAGAAGAGTTTTAGTTTCTTGCATAAATAGCAGGCAGCCTGCTGCATTTGCTGAAACACTTCCTGATTTTATAAGGCTTGCAGAAACTGCCAGAGAACCTGTCTCAACTGCTTTTAAAAAATTGTTGAAAAATATTGAAGGTGTTGAAGAAGCAAAAAGGGTAAGAAACATTGATGCACTGCTAAAGCAACTTCCTGAAAATAGAAATGAAATTTTTAATGAAATTATTATGATTTTAGGGCAAATAACTGCTGCAACTGAAACAGACCTTGCCCATAGGGCAGAATACAAAGGGGAAAAATTTGTTAGGCGCAGGAAATTTTTGGACCAATTGGGAAGTATAACTGAGATAGCAACACAAGTTAGCAGGGCTGGAAATGATTCAGAAACTTATGTGAGAGCCCAACTTGCTAGAATTAAGGCAGATTTCACAAGATGGAAATAAATTTTGGAATTTTATATAATTTATTTCGTGCCTAAAGGAATAAATAATCTGATTTTTACACTTAGTTTTCTTTTTCGCCTAAGTAACTGCTTACCTTTATCCCTGGCACCTTAAATGTTTTGCACATCTTCATTACATCATCTTTTATCCTTGCAAGTTTCTGTTCATCATCCTTTGACTGCAATGCCTCAGAAATCCATTTTCCTAATTTTTCCATCTCTGCTTCTTTCATTCCCCTTGTTGTTGCTGCTGGTGTACCTATCCTTATGCCACTAGGCCTTAAAGGCGGATTAGCATCATCAGGAATTACTTGTTTATTCACAGTAATTGCAATCTTATCCAATATTTGTTCAGCTTCCTTTCCGTCATAGCCAAAGCTTTTCACTATGTCTGCAACCATCATGTGATTGTCTGTCCCGTTTGTAACAAGTTTTATGCCTGAATCCATAAGTGTTTTCGCTAGAACCTTGGAATTTGTAAGAACCTGTTTTGCATAATCCTTGAACTCCGGCTGCAATGCTTCATTTAATGCAACTGCTATCCCTGCAATTGTATTCATATGAGGACCGCCCTGCAATCCCGGAAAAACAGATTTGTCAATAATTTCGGAAAATTCCTTTTTGCAAAGTATTATTCCTCCTCTTGGCCCTCTTAATGTTTTATGCGTTGTTGTTGTGACAATATCAAAACCATAATCAAATGGGTTTCTCATTGCGCCTGCAGCTACCAAACCGCCAATGTGCGCAATGTCTGCCATTGTTATCGCGCCAACTGCATCTGCAATTTCCTTAAAGTATTTGTAATCATAATCCCTTGGATAACTGGTATAACCGCATAAAACAATCTTTGGTTTTGTTTCCTTTGCAACCTTCATCAATTCATCAAAATCAATCCTTCCATTCTCTTCAGGGTGTGTTTTATATCTTACAAAATTAAACAATTTTCCCATATGGCTTACTGGCGATCCATGAGTTAAATGGCCGCCATGGGATAAATCCATTCCTAAAATAGTGTCGCCTGGCTTTAAAAATGCTAAATAAACAGCTTGGTTCATCGGACTCCCTGATAATGGCTGAACATTTGCATGATCGCATTTAAATAATTTCTTTGCCCTTTCCCTTGCTAATATTTCAACAACATCAGTATACTGGTTTCCGCCATAATATCTCTTTCCTGGGTAGCCTTCAGAATATTTATTTGTGAAAACGCTGCCAATAGCTTCAAGGACAGCTTCAGAAACATAATTTTCTGAAGGTATTAATTCAATTCCTGATTGCTGCCTTTCCATCTCAGACATTAATGCAGAATAAACATCTGGATCTACTTTCTTAAGAGCTTCAAAGCTATCAGCCATGCAAAATACCCCAACA
>JBBSVU010000005.1:0-59886 GCA_038046645.1 archaeon | reverse complement strand
AATGGAAATAAGGAAATTCTTCTTCAAGGATAAGGAATTAGTGAGGTTTGACGGGGTTTATGACCCGCAGGAAGATTCAATGCTGCTTGTTAACTCGGTAAAAGTGAAAAAAGGGGATAAAACCCTTGATTTGGGAAGCGGCACAGGCATTCAGTCAGTAAATATGGCGCTGCAGGGTGCAGAGGTTTTGGCTGTAGACATAAATGAGGCAGCATTAAAGAACACTGAAGTAATGGCCAAAAGCTTTGCTGTTGAAAAATCTGTGAAAACAAGAAAAAGCGATTTATTCTCAAACATAAAAAAATCTGAAAAATTTGACTGTATTGTTTTCAATCCGCCGTATGTGCCAAGCAATAAAATAAAATACCTAGAATTAGACGGTGGAAAAAATGGCCGAATTGTTTTGGACAGGTTTATGGCAGAATTCCCTGAATATTTAAACAAAAATGGCATCTGCTATTTCCTGCAAAGCTCCTTGAACGGAATAAAAAAAACAGAAGAAAAATTAAAGAAGTCAGGGTTAGATTTTGAAATTGTGGGAAAGCAGAGGATTTTCTTTGAAGAAATTGTTGTCTTCAAAGCGACAAAAAAATAAAAGGGATTAATTTTACTGCCCAATAAAAAGCAATTATTTTATCAGCTTTTTTTATTTTCTTTCCCTAATTTTTCCCTAATAACTGAAACAGCCCGGTTTGCATCACTATATAATGAATGCGTTGTTAAGAGTGGCACTCCCTCTTCCAAACCGGCTTTCATCAACCTTGGCACAATTCTTTCAAGCTCTGCAGAGGGCAATTTCTGCAATCGTTTATCTGAGAATTGCTGAATAATTGTGTCTGAAACCCCGAGCCTCCTAAGCATGGCTTTTTTTTCATAAAGAGAAGCCCATCTATACTGCACTGAAGCAGCACTCACGTCAGAATATTGCCTCTTGAGCCTTCTTCTAAATGTTGAGCCAACTTCACTAGTAGCCCCTGCAAGTCTTTCCAATTGTTTTATTGCAGTTTTATAGGCCACATGACAGCCCTGTGCCGCTGATTTTTTTGGATAACCCATAAGAACCCCAATCTCGGCAAATATTGGCTTTGCATCCCCGCTCAAGCATTTTAAAATTCCTTGTTCATCTACCTTTGGGCCCAATTCTTTTACTGTTCTTTCAGCAAGGCCTTTCAGCCTTTTGTCATTGTGGACTAATTGAAGATTTGCCAACAATACAATCATTCTTTTCTTTGGGGCGAGTCTTTCAGCAAGATATAGGGTGGCATTAGGCTTAAGGCTCTCTCTTGGCAGGGCAGTGCGCACATAAGTCTTTCCGGGAATCTTTTCGTGCAGTGTACGGCCTTCCGCTTCAGCATCAAGTGAAGCATGGGGTTTTGCTGCCCCTGTCAAATAATGCCTTAGATTCTCAACACGCATTTTTAATTTCGATACATCCGCTTCTGATTTAAGCCTGCACAGTTCCTTTCTTTGCCTTCTTGTTAACCCAGAGTTTTCAATAACTGCGTTACTCAATGGCAATTTTTTTCCTTCAACAAACTTGAGGACGCCTTCATAATCATTCTTTCTCTTGTGGCTGTCAACACTATGGGGGATTGGTGCATCTTCAGCAATTCTTTCCCACAAATCTTGCTTTATTCCTTTACTGCAGTATGCACCAACAGTCCCCTTTTCAGGGCTCCAATATTTTAACGCTCTTGCCAGCCCAATAAAACCATTCTGGAAAAGATCTGCCATTGGTATATTATACGCCCTGGCATAATATTGCACCCAAGGCTGAGAAATAATCATCAATATACTCTCCTGATTCCTTAATGCCAAATCACCTAGAAGCCTTTCAGCCAATTGCCCTTTTCCTGCAATCCTTGCAGCAGCTATCCGAGTATATAATTGCGCATTATCCGCAGGGGTTGGCATAGGATACTTGTGTACCCTTCCTCTAATCATATCAAAAGTAAAAGGAATTCTTTCAACAGGCTTTCTTTGTGCCCTTTTTAGTGCCCCAGTGTCAGGCTTTTTATATTTGTGTACAGCAACCGCCATAATGAAAAAAATGGATAAAATAGTTTAAAAGAGGTATGGGAAAAAATTAAACCCCGCATGCTGTTGAAATTATTGTGCCATCAACAGCAACAGTGAAAACCTTTTCATCAAATTCTTACTTCTCCCAACTGCAGTTAGGAGGAATTTTACTGGCAGCAAGCAGTTCAGATAAAAAAATGGTTTTAAAAGCATTCTTTTTCTTAATGAAGATATGCCAATTAATGCAGGCCATGAATATTTGACAGCAGAAGCTAGGTATCAGGCTGCAAAAACCCCTGAAGAAAAACTGAAATGCCTGCAGGAAATGTTAAGGACTGCGCCAAAGCACAAAGGTTCTGAAAATCTTCTTGCTGAGATTACAAACAAAATAAAAAGAATAAAAAACCAGATGGAAAAGATAGAAGCGCAGAGAAAAAAGGCTTCTGCGAAATCCCTTGCAATAAAAAAAGAGGGAGTAGCCCAGGTAGTTTTAATCGGGATGACTAATTCAGGGAAAAGCACCTTAATCAAAACACTGACAAATAATAAGGACATTTTAATTGCACCATATGCATTCACCACAAAAAAGCCTGAGATAGGGATGATGGATTATAAAAAGGCACAGGTACAGTTAGTTGAAATCCCTCCCTTGGTGCAGGGTTCAGGGCAGGGAAAAGCAGCTGGATTGGAATTATTGGCAATAGTAAGAAATGCTGATGCAGTTGTTTTTGTTTTGAATGCCTGCAATGCTGTTAAAGAGTATGATATTGTAAATAATGAATTGAAATTTGTTGATATTTTAATAAATAAAATAAGGCCAAGGATTTCAGTAAATAAATCGGATTTCAAGGGAATAACATTTTCAGGGAAGAATTACCTTAAAGTTACTGAAGAGGAGGTTGTAAATTTCCTAAAAGCAAACGGCTATCATAATGCTTCCTTAGTTATTGAACAGCCCTGCAGTTTGAAGGATATTTCTGAGGCATTGAACAATCGCTTATGCTATAAAAGGGGCATTGCACTGATAAATGAACGTTCTTGCGCCCTTGAAGGGGATGAATTGCAGGATATAAAGCAAAGAATTCATTTTATTAAATACAAAACGCTAGATGAAAAGGAATTGAATAGGATAAGGGAGGAAATCTTCCAATTATTGGGGAAAATTTTAATATTTACAAAAAAACCATCTGAGGAAGCAGCAATAGAACCATTGGCTATTCCTGAAAATGCAACTGTTGAAGATGTTGCAAAAATTGTGCACAAAGATTTGTACAAAAAATTTAAATTTGCCCGTGTTTGGGGTTCAACAAAGTTTGCTGGTCAAAGGGTTTCAAAAGATTATGTTTTGAGAGACCAGGATACTGTTGAGATTTATATTTGATAGAACATGAAAAATACTGCTCTGCAGATCAATGGAAAATAGTTAATATATTTGCGAATGAATTATTATGAGAAAACCAATAAGAGCGGTGTGGGAAGGAGTTCATCCTTCTGCATTAAAGGCAATGCAAAGATTTCCTGCTTCCCCTAGGCTAGCAAGGCAGCTTCTTGCACATGAACCATTAACAAGGCTAGATTCCCAGCAAAAGAGACTGTTGCTAGAGGTTATGAGGCTTGAATTAGCTCTATTAAAAGAGAGCGGCAGAACAGAACGCAGGACAGATGTTGGTGCCTCATTTCAGCAAGCAAGTGATTTCTTATCAAAACAAAGAAAGGGTGAGAGAATTGAGGTGCTTGATATTGGAACTGAAACAAGCCCGCATCTGGAAAGATTAAAACAAAGATATCCAAATATAGTCACACATGGAACAACAAACTGGGCAGGAAATGTTCACGCTGATGTCCAGCATTTTTTATTAGCAGAAGCCCTTCCAAAAAATTTTTTAGGACGATTCAAATTAATAACATCAGATATGACATTTTATCTAACTATCTTGCCTGACCTGGCTTTAAGAAACACGGTAAATGCATTAGCACCAAAAGGAAAGGCAATATTAGACATTCACTTAATCGGAGGCGGGTTCGGGGATTTACATGTAATTAGTTCATTAGATAAGGAAGCCGGACGATTGACCGAGAAAATTAAAACATATTATAAAAGCAGGAAAAAAAGCAGATTGACGCATGAAGAAATAGATACATTAAAGGCGTGCGGCAGGGATATTTCAGAATCCAGTATGTGCCTGCATATGATGAAAAAGGCATTTTTGCTGGAATTAGGGGAATTGCAAAGAACTGCTGCAAATAAAATGAGGCTTGAATTCTTTGATGAACTAGGCAAGGCTATTCCTGCACCAAAAAACATATTTGACCTAGATAATGTTTTCTTTCTTCACATAACAAGGCTTAATTAATTTTTTAGGTGCTTTAATTGATGGAGAACAATAGGAAAAATAATTAAAAAAAGTAAGTTATCCAAGTATGCTTTAAGAAATTAATTAATGATGTTTGCCTGCATGCCCTTGCTTTTCTTCAGAATCAGGCTCTGATTCTTCATCTTCCCCTTCAAAATCTTCATCTGATTCTTCCTCAGCCAATTCTTCCTCGCCTAAATCGGATTCATCTTCTTCGCTTAATTCTTCATCCTCAGAGTCCTCACCTGAATCTTCCGATTCTTCAGGCAATTCATGCACATGTTTTTGATGGTTACTGCCAGAATGCCCTACTTGCGCGTGCTCTGCATGCGAATCATGCAAGGATGAAGCCTTCTTCCCTTTAAGAATTTTCATCAGCGTGAAAACAATCAGCACAAGCACAACTGCAATTAAAACATAAACAAAGGTCATTGTTTTTGGCTGTTCCTTTATCGCGAAATTTTTCTGCAAGAGATGATAGCCAACAGAATCAACAAAGCTTGCATTCAATATGAGCCTTTGTTCTTTCTTTGAAATGACAAGCTTGAACTCAAGTTGCTTTTCCTCAATCTTTTCATTTTTTTTCAGCAGTGCAACATTTAAAAAAGAAGTTTCTTTCAGGTAGAAATCCTCATTCCCCATTAATTCAAATTTAATGTCAGAAATATCATAATCGGAATTGTTTGAAGCAGTAATAGTTATGGAAGCATCTTCCCCTGCAGTTACTTTTTCAGAGGATAATTTTGAATCAACAAGCAGCGATGGTTCAATACTCAATAAATATGTCCCAGAATAATCAGTCAACGAGGAAATCCCGTAATCAACTGTTATTTGCAATTTTTTTCCTTCCGCATCCTCTGCATTAATTATCGGCTTTATCTTTATTTCTTCTTCCCTTAATTCTTTCGGGCCCATCACAGGCAATTTGAATATTTTATATTCTAGTTCATCATAGCCTTCAACAATTTTTAATTCTGGGCCAACAGAAACCTTTAACCCGACATCAGTTATTTCAGCATCAGCATCATTTCTTACTTTAATCACGTAATCAGTTACCTCATATTGATAAACTGCTGCAGGTGAACTTCCATTTTTCGGCTGGATTGAAACAGACAGGGAAAAAATGCTTGGCAGGATTAAGAGCAATAGAAAAACAAAAAACAATTTACTTGAAATTATAGACTTGGACATCTTCCCCCTCCTCCTTATTAAAAAATCCTGAAAATTTCTTCCTGTTCCTTAGTGCATACAAGATTGCAACAAGTATGAGCAATGCAGCTAATCCTTCAATCAAAAGCGTGTAATTTGGTTTAGCTGTAGGGTCTATTACAATATAGCCTTCAGCAACAATTGAAATAGCAGTTTGCTTTGCTTCCTTTGCTGATTTTATTGCATCATCATACTGCATTTTATTATTGTAAACAGTTACCTTTTCCCAGCTTGTTTTGAATTTCTTTGCAAGCTCCTGATTTTTCCACTTTTCAAAATAATCCTTTGAAAGTATTAAATTTGCGGTTTTTTCCAGATTTAGGTAATCATCCCCTATGCCTTTCTTTAATTTTGGGTCCTCTGAATATATTTCATTAAATGCAAATTCCATCTTCAGCCTTAAGTCAAGATTTTTTGAAACTGTGTCTGCCTCGGTTATTGATTCCCCTGAAACTGAAGCAATGCCTGATTTTAACTGCGGAGTATATGACGCCCAATTGCCGATTATTGAAAGATCCTGCGGGAATTTTAATGTTGCAGTAAGTGACTGCTTTGTGGATAAATCTAAATCTTCTGAAGCAATAAGGCCTTTAAGTTTATTCAATGAAACCTTATATTCAAGAATTAAAGAATCCAATTCAAGGATAGCATCAAAGGCATTAGCCAAAGAATCTGCTAAGCTTTGTTCACCGCCTGTTTCTGGATTATTGATGAAAGAAGATTCTGCATCAGTGGCTTCTTTTAGCATGTTTGAAACTTCCAATGTTTTGTTTTTCAAATTTAAGGTATCTGCCTTTAATTTCTCCGCAAGAATCAGTGATTCGCTTGATTTTATTGTTGATTCCACTAATGTCAAATTGTCATATTTTTCATCAAGAAAAACAGTAAGGTTTGACATTACAGTATAATTTGAAATATACCAGGGGGTTGAAGTTTCCTTAAGGCCATCAAGGTATTCTTTGTATTTTATTAAAAATTCAGTAACCTGGAAAAGCTGCTGTATGCTTGCCTTGCCTGAAACAATCTCCTGCTTATCTTTTTTCAGCGGAATCAAGCCAGCTAATTTATCACCGGAATTTATTCTCACAACATAATAACCTGCCATGTCATGGTTTATTTCTACAATTGTTCCAAGGACTTCGCCTTTATTCAAAAGATGCCTTTCAGCAGTAAGATATAAAGTAGGGTCGTAAGCATGTGCTGATGCTAAAAAAAGCAGAAAGGCAAAAAACAATGGAATTGATTTATAATTCATTTAATATCTTTAATATATTGAGATTATTAATACTTATTCCCTACCTTTAATATATAATGTTGCCAAAAATCGCTATTTATAAAATAATGGAAATTTAGTGGATTTATATGAAAACTATCGTAATACTGGTCGAACCAGAATATGAGGAAAATTTAGGGCTTATTGCAAGGGCAATGAAAAATTTTGCAATTTACGATTTAATATTGGTAAATCCCCTAGTAGATCATTTGACCGACAAGGCAAGAAGCCGGGCAGTGCATGCACAGGACATCCTTGAAAAAGCGAAAATAGTCAAAACAATAGGGGAAGCATTAAAAGATGCAGATTATTCGGCTGCTACCTCTGCAAAAACAACTAGGTCTAACACCATGTTCAGGAATGCTGTTTCGGTTCAGCAATTTGCAAAAAGATTCTCAAATTCTGATGCAAAAGTAGCAATTGTTTTGGGAAGGGAAAGTTCTGGCCTGAACAATGAAGAGATACAGCAATGTGATCTCCTTGTGCATATTCCAACAAGCAAGGAATATAAAACATTAAATGTATCGCATGCTGCCATTGTTTTATTCTCGCAGATTTTCTTGGCACAGAAAAAATCCAAATTCAAAACTGCCGGCAAAAAAACAAGGCAGATTCTTTTGAAAAAATTCACAGCAATGGTTAATGCGAGAAGCAATTTGGACAATAAAAAAGCTGTAATTGATTCTTTCAAAGGCTTGATAAACAGATCATTAATAACTGAAAAGGAATGCTGCGCATTGCTTAGCGCTTTTTTTGGAAAACCGAAATAACTGATTTATTAATAACTATTTAAACTGGTTTGGATATTATTCCCTATGATTCAATTATGCCTGCAATAAAAACCAGAAGACTCAGGATGAGCCTAGAACAAAGGTCTTTGCATGCAAGGCAGCAAAGGGAGCAAAGAATTAAAAATGAGGCTAGGGCAATAAAGTCCAGGTTTGGAAGATCAGAAAGCAGGGTTACTCTTGATATGGTAAAGGAAGCTTTTCCTTACACGCCTTGGGATATAATTAAGCCAGCAGTAAGAATGTTGGCAGACCGTGGACAAATCAAATATCATATATCCGCAAGGGCAGTAGATCAAAAATCTGTTTTAAGAAGATCTGCCTTAGAACAATTGCTTAGAACATCAAAAAGGAAACTAAAACGGGCAGAGATTGTCAGAATGCTTGCTGAACATTATGGCAAACTCAAGAATCCGATAGACACTATTACACTAGACCTTTGGAGATTAGACCCTAAATTATTAATGAAAATTATTCCTGAATCATCAAATGAAGGCAAGATACAAAAGGTAAAAAGGGCAATAATGAAAGATCCCACGATTTCGAATGCAAAATTAGCAAAAATTGCCGGGGTTGGTAAAAGGGAATTATCCTATATGTTAGAAAACAGGATTTCAAGGCAGTTAAAAGCAGACAGAGTATGGCATGGATTTTCAGCAAAGCAAAGAGGACAGCAAAATACAGCAATAGTAATGGGCGTAAGAAGAAGCTTGACAATTCCAAACATAAGAAGAAATATTAGGATATTATCTAGTACAGACTTAAACAGGAAATTAATTTCTGACAGGATAAAAAGTTTGACAGGGCATACACATACTGAAATTCTGGCACAAAATGCAGTTATTGTTGAAGGTTTACAAGCAAGGAAAAGCCCTAATGAAATAGCAAAGATGTTAAGGGCACGAGGATATGCTGGATTGGATGCAGGGGAGATAGGCTTGAGAATTAATGCACTTAGCCCAAAAGCAGCCAGATAAAAATAGTGCAAAAAGGAATGAATTTAAAGGAATTGGTCTCATTATAATTAAATTTATTACAAATAACTAAGTTTGTTAAAAGGGGACTATTATGAAATTAAAATTCTTTATTATTTTGGCAATTTTATTGGTAATTATATTAAGCGGCTGCGTCCAGCAACAGCCACAAACTGAAGACGAAAATGCAAATATGACTGATAATTCTAAGGTACTTGTGGGCACTGATGATTTGCTGAAAAAAGCAGATACTGAAGTAGGCAATGCACAAAATTTTGAGCCAACAAAACTTGCAATAAAATACAATAAAAATGAAGGCTTGGTAAATGATGTTGAAATAATAACAAATGGGTTGCCAGAATCTTTGAAAAATTACATGAAAACAATAACAATTGCAGAAAGTGTTGATGAAAACTCTGCCTTAGTGGATGTAATCATGCTTGATGCATATAACTTGGTTGATGGGAACAAATCAAGCACCTGTGAAGAACAATCAATCATAAACAAAAAGAAACAGTACCGTGCTTATGAAAACGGGTCAATAATTGCAGAGGGAACTGAAGCACAATTATCAAACCTCATACTGCCTAAGGAAAAGGTATCAATAAACAATGGCTGGGAATACAACGGCCTGAATTATGCTGCTATAGGCGTTGAAAAATTAAAGTTGGAAGGAAAGGAATTCAATGCACTTAAAATTACATTCGGCGGAACAAACAAGAATGTAATAATTACCGGTTATTATCTTTTTGATTATGAAAACGGAAGAATTCTGAAGCAGTACAGGGAAGAAACCTATGGGACTAATTTGGTAATGTTCACAAACACGGTTACAAAAATAATGCCTAATGCAAAACCTGAAGATTACAAGGACTGCCAAGATTCCGAGAAATAAAACAAATAGCAACGTATAAAAATGATTTTAGGCATCTAATTAGGTTACAGAAAGGAAGTAATGGGGTTGTGGTGTAACCCGGCAGCACAGCAGGCTCCAGTCACCGTTTTCTCTTTTCTTTATAAGAAAAGAGAAAATAGGTTTGTAAGAGAAAAGAAGCTGGTTATAATTAATCACATTTTCTCTAGGGCATATTCGATTGGAGCGCAGAGTTTCGCAAGAAACAATGATGAATAGCAGGTAGTAAAAAGAAGGGAGTTCTTTCTTTTTGGATAAGCCCTAGACTTTTTCTTTTAAGAAAGAAAAAGGCTTGGGGAAGGTACCTGCTGATCTGGGTTCAAATCCCAGCAACCCCAAACCTTTTCTTTTCCATTTCAAGCGAAGCTTGAAAGGACCAGTAAAATTCAAAAGAATTTTACTAGGTTTAAAAAAAGAAAAATTTTATCAAAAGAAAAACTATTGAAAAGAGAAAAAACTGAGAGTATCACAAAAGAAAAATAGAAAAAACTGAGATTATGAGATATGGAATAATTGGTTGCGGGCATTTGGGCAGTGCAATATTGGACAATTTAATTAATTCAGGCATAGCTAAAGCTGATATTTATGTTTCGGATAAAAATTGTTCCTTGGGGGAACTTGCAAAAAAAAGCATAAATGTTTCAAGGAAAAATGCTGATGTGGCAAAGAATTGCGATGTTATTATATTGGCGGTAAAGCCGCAGGACATGAAATCTGTGCTTGAAGAGATAAAAGAATCCTGTGATTTGAAAAAAACCATTGTAACTGTTGCAGCTGGTTTAGAAACATCTTTTTATGATTCTAAGGTTATTGCAAAAATAATCAGGGTAATGCCAAATCTTGCATTGATAGTAGGGGAAATGGCCGGGGCATACTGCTTTGGGAAAAATGCCGCAAGGAAAGATATTGAATCATTAGGCATTTTATTTGGAAAGAATGCAAAACTGATTGAGGTTTCTGAAGATAAAATGCATGTTGTTACCGCGTTGTCTGGGTGCGGGCCTGCATTTGTTGCTTATTTTATTGGAAAATTCGCAAAAGCTGCTAAAGAATATGGCCTTGATGAGAAACAAGCATTATTATTAGCTGAGCAAACATTCTATGGCTCTGCTAAATTATTAATTCAGCAGAAAGCCCTGCCTGAAAGTTTTATTGAAAAAGTTGCAACAAAAGGCGGGATAACTGAAGCTGGATTAATTGCATTGAATAATTCTGAAATTGAAGAAATAATAAATAAAACAATCAGGGAAGCTATTGATAAATCAAAAGAAGTAAGCCAGCTCAAATAAATGATTTTTATGAATATAAACGAACAATTGCAAAAAGCAAAAGAAGCTTCATATTCTGCAATGAGCTATTCGGCAGAACAGAAAAATAAGGCATTGCAGGAAATAAAGAAAAGCATGCTGAAAAACAAGGAAAAAATTCTTGATGCAAACAAAAAGGATTTGGAAAATGGGAAGAAAAAAGGATTGACTAATGCTTTGCTTGACCGCTTGGAATTAAATGATTCAAGGGTTAATGGAATGGTTACAGCTTTGGATGAAGTAATTGGGTTTAATGACCCTATTGGCAGGGTCTTGGAAGAAAAAACATTAAATAATGGATTAAACTTGAAAAAAATCAGCGTCCCAATTGGGGTAATTGGGGTAATATATGAAGCAAGGCCAAATGTAACATTGGATACTGCTGCTTTATGCTTGAAATCAGGGAATGTTGTTTTATTGAAAGGGGATGAAACTGCCTTTTACAGCAATATTGCAATTATTGAAACAATAAAGGAAGGCATTCAAAAAGCAGGGTTGGATGAATTTACTGTGCAAGGCATTGACCCAACAAAAAAGGAAGATGTTTTAACAATGTTAAGGGCAAATGACTCTGTTGATTTAATCATTCCAAGAGGCGGCCTGGGTTTAATGAAGTTCATGAGGGAAAATTCTCAAGTACCATTTATTGGTGCAGGTGCAGGGGTATGCCATACTTATGTTGATGAATTTGCGGATTTGGAAAAAGCAGTGAAAATTGTTGTGAATGCAAAAACACAAAGGCCTTCAGTATGCAATGCTTTGGAAACATTGATTGTGCATGAAAAGATTTCTGAAAAATTCTTGCCTTTGCTGGAAAAAGAACTAAATGCAAAAAATTGTGAAATTAGGGCAGATGCAAAAGCTGGGAAATATTTGAAAAAATGGAAATTGGCAGATGAAAAAGACTGGGAAACAGAATATTTGGATTATATAATTTCAATAAAAACTGTTTCTTCGGTTGAAGAAGCTGTTAAACATATTAGGCAATATGGCACAAGGCATTCTGAAGCAATAGTTTCAGAATCAAAAAAAGCAATCGGATATTTCTTCAAGAATGTTGATGCTGCCGCAGTTTATTCTAATGCATCAACAAGGTTTACTGATGGCGGCGAATTTGGGTTAGGCATGGAAGTTGGAATTTCAACACAAAAGATACATGCAAGAGGTCCGATGGGCGTGAGGGAATTAACTACTTACAAGTACATAATAGAAGGAAATGGCCAAATAAGGGGTTAATAATATTTTATGTCAAAGGTATAGGTATGATTACAAGAAAAGAATGTTTGAAGGATGTAAAAAGAATTGTAATAAAGGTAGGCACAACTTCAATTACCCAAAATTCAAATGCTTTGAACCTGAATTTTATATACTCATTAGCAAATCAAATAAATGAATTAAAGAAAAAAGGAATTGAATCAATTTTAGTGACAAGTGGGGCAATTGGGATAGGGATGCAAGAACTAGGCTTGACTGAAAGGCCAAAAACGACTGAAATGCAGCAAGCTTGCGCAGCTATTGGCCAGCATTTATTAATGGCTGAATATGGCAGGGCATTTAAAAAATACGGATTAAGCATTGCGCAGATACTTTTGACATATGATGCATTAACAGAAAAGAAAAAACTTGCGAATTTGAAACAGGCTATCCTAACATTAGTTAGTAAGCAAACAATTCCAATAATTAATGAAAATGATGTCGTTGCTGTTGACGAAATCGGCCCAACTTTCGGGGATAATGACAAATTATCTGCATTAGTTGCAATACATCTTGATGCTCAACTATTGGTAATGCTTACAAACACTAATGGATTGTTTGATAAGAATCCAATTGAAAATAAGGATGCAAAATTAATTGAACATGTTGACAAAATAACAAAAGAAATTGAAGATTTGGCTTCCGGAAAATCAGAATTGGGCAAAGGCGGCATGATATCAAAAATAAATGCAGCTAAATTAGTTATGGAAGCTGGTGCAAAGATGGTTATTGCAAACCATTCTGCAGAAAATGTTTTGTTAAGGATTATTAAGGGCGAAGATATGGGGACTATTTTTGTTAGTTAACTTAACTATATAAAGTAGGGGCGATAATATTATTTTTTTCCTTTTACTGATTTTTTTATGAAAGAATAAATAATTAACAGAATAAGTAAAAGTCCTACTCCAAAAATTATTTGGTTGCTTAGTGGCATTTTCTCTTGCTGCGGTTCTTTTTCCATATCTGAAAATTGTTTTTCTACTTCTTCCTGTAAATTTATTTTTAATTTCGTTTTCCCTTTGTCATCCATTATTTGCATTTCTGCGTTTTCAAGGTATGGCAACAACAGTGTATGTCCTGTTTTTTCTTTTACCTGAATTGTTTCTTCTATTGTCGGAAAGTAAATTTGTTCTCCGTTTTCATCAAACAAGTCTTTTGATGGCAAATCAATGTATATTACGCCAGATGGCTGAAACTTTATTTCGTGCGATTCCTTTTTATTAAACAATTTCAGAGAATAGCCTTCTTCACTGCCCATATCATAACCAATATTTTCTGCTTCAATTATTTTCACAGAATTAAAAGAGAAAGAACCTGAATTCAAGTCATACGAAAAATAAACCAAAAAAGCAATATAAAACGCATATAAAAATAGTATTATTTTGTTAATAAAAGGTTAATGTATTACCCTAGGCTGCTGGTGCAATTTGGCCTGCCAAAATTATAAAAATAAACCCTTGGTTTTTTGTCGGCGCCTTCATACCTTACTTCAAAATGGCCCTGGAATTTTGAAATGAATTCACTAGGTAGGTTTGCAGCTGCCACATGCAAACGCCCAAAAGGCTCGGAGATAAAAACACCTGGGCTTTTCTTGGTTAAAAATAATAATGAATCTTTTCCGGGCAGTTTAACATAAAGGCTTGGATTTTTCCCTGATTCTGTTGGTTCTTCTTCTACGTTAACTGAGAATTTAAGTGAAATCCTAGGGTCAGACCTGGCGGAAATAATTAAAGTGCGACCATCTGCCCTGACTATTTGTACTTCTTCTGGTTTTCTATTTATCCTAAAACCTTTAGCTGATGCCAGCCTATGCAAATTTCCTGCCATCTCTCTTTGCATATTATCATCCAACCCTATTGAAACAGTTGGCGGCTCATCAAAATCAGCAGGTTCTGTTCTAACAGGCGCCTTTCTTTCACTTTTTCCTTTTCTTTGGCCAAGCATTCTTGCCCTATCGGCAACAGCCCTAAAAAATCTTCTAAATGGCAGGCGCATATGTAATAAACATTAATAACCATTAAAAAGGCTTATTCAGATGCTAATATAATGGCTAATGAAAAAAACCAGGCAAAGAATGAAGGAAAAGACTCGGAAAAAGTAACCTTCAATATTGACAAGGACAAGAATTTTTCAGACTGGTTTACTGATATTATAAAAACAGCAGAGTTAGCTGACATCAGATACAACGTAAAGGGCTTTTTAGTTTTCCAGCCATGGTCTGTTCTGGCAATGGAAGCAATGTATGATTTATTTGAGAAAGAACTGCAAAAAAAAGGGCATAAGCCATATTGGTACCCTTCATTGATACCTGAAAGCAATTTTATGCTTGAAAAAGAACATGTTGAGGGGTTTGCCCCTGAGGTTTTCTGGGTTACAGAACATGGCAATGGTGAAAAATTCGAGGAAAAACTTGCATTAAGGCCAACAAGCGAAACCGCTTTTTACCAGATGTTTGCTTTATGGATTCGCTCATACAGGGATTTGCCATTCAAGACATATCAAAGAGCGCAGGTTTGGAGGTATGAAACAAAGGCAACAAGGCCTTTTTTAAGGAGCAGGGAATTTTACTGGATTGAAACACATAATGCTTTTTCTTCTTTGGAAGAGTCCAAAAATCAGGTAAAGGAAGATATGGAAACGACAGAAACAATACTGCATGAAAAATTAGGTGTTCCGTATATTTTCTTTGAAAGGCCTGCCTGGGATAAATTTGCCGGGGCAGTCTCAACATTTGGTGCGGATACATTAACACCGGATGGCAGGACATTGCAGCTGCCTTCTACACACATTCTTGGGCAGAATTTTTCCAAGCCATTTAATGTATTGTTTAAAGACAAGGATGGAAATGAAAAATTAGCATATTTGAATTGTTATGGGCCTTGCATAAGCAGGATATTTGCAGGTGTAATAGCAACACATGGTGATGCTTCTGGCTTAATATTCCCTTTTGAAATTGCTCCTGTGCAGATAGCAATAATCCCAATAGCAGCAGAAAAAGACCCCGCTGTTTTGAAAATGGCAAATAAATTGAAGGATGAATTATTTGAGAAAGGCTATAGGGTTGAGATAGATGCATCCGACAGGACAATGGGCGAAAAATTCTATTATTGGGAAATGAAAGGCGTCCCATTAAGAATAGAAATAGGCCCAAAGGAATTGAAGGAAAATCACATAGTAATATTCAGAAGGGATACAAAGAAAAAAGAGGTATTAAATCCTGCCGATTTAATTGAGCATATTGAAAGAGCAAAGAAAGAAATTATAAATAATTTGAGGGAAAAGGCAGATGCACGGTTTAAGGAAAAAATAAAATCTGCAAAGGATATTGAAGAACTGAAAAAATACCTTGAGGAACGCAATCTTGTGAAAGTAAATTTCTGCTCGCTTGAGAAAGACGGGGAAGAATGCGCAACAGTAATTGAAAAAAACATGATGGCAAGAATAAGGGGCAAAAGGGCAGATATTCAGGAAAAAGCCTCTGGAAATTGCATTGTTTGCGGAAAAAAAGCAACTGTTGTTGCTTATGCAGCAAAAGAGTATTGATCAAAAGGATTTAAATCAAGCGAAAAAGAATCCACTTTGCTTATTTTATCGGCGTAATACTTCTTGAAACCGAATTTTTCATATAATGCCCTTGCATTTTCATTATTCTCCCTCACCAGCAATATCACTTTAAGCGCACCCATCTCAGTAAGCAGACACAAAACATTCTCAAGCAGGAATTTGCCATAACCTTTTCTCCTGAAGCTTTCCAGAATTGCTATCCCGTTTATTCTCGCGAGGTTTTTTTCCAGGAATTCTACTTCTGCAAAACCAGCTAACTCGGAATCGTTTAAAACCTTCAGAAAAAGAAATTTTTTTGTATCTTTGAAGCGCATCCTGAGGTTAATCAGGGTCATTTTTGTGTACGAGAACTCTTTTTTTATCAAAGGCAGTATTTTTCTTAAATCAGAGAGTTCAACTGCAGAAAAAGCCATCATAATTTATTCACAAAAGATTTTATCTCATATCCTGAAAGCGCGCAGCCATTATTTTTAAGTGCAAATAATGCTGCCTTCAATGTTTCCTTTCCCTTGCCTAAATCAGCTTCCAAAAATCCCTGTTCATAGGACAGCGCAATCAATTCGCTAGACCGTATTATTGACATTTCAGGCATTAATTCAGCAAATTTGAGATATGCTTTTTCATCAAAAGATATTTTTTCATCCCTTCTTGTTTCTAGCAGAGTCCTCAATTCCTCAGGATTTTCCACAAAAAACCTTGTTATGCGCTCATCAATTGCAAGAACTTTAGCATTTAATAATTTCACCAAAGCTATGGATTCTAACTCACCAGCATGGACCAAGCTTAAAGAGCCTGTGCCTTCAGAGGTAAAAACATTCTCGGCAGCATTGCCCATCTGCTTCATCAAATCGCCAAGATCCTTACTTTGCTTTACAACAAATATTGTGCCTTTATTTATTGCCTCCCTGATCCTTAATGCATTAAGCTCAAACCTGTTTATTGAAAGAGGCGTATCTACAGATTCCTTTCTCACCTTTTCTGAAATCAGGAAATCTAGGCTGTTTTTTTCCTTCAGCCTGTGCAAAATGTTGAAAAGGCAGCTTCCGGACAATGCAATTAAAGTGCTAGAATCAATAATTACTTTTGTTGATTCAGCCATTTTAATCCACCCTAGAAACATAATTTATTGCTTTCTTGAATTCATTAAGCCTTACGCTAATGCCTTTCTTGTCTGCATCAATATCGTGCTGTGTTGTAACACCGATGTATTGCTGCAGCGCACTTAAATCTGCATTAGTCAAGGCCGCAGCCTTGCTCAGTGAAAGCCCGTAATAATAAGCATCTGCAGCGTATTTTACTTTTGCTTTAGTGTATAACCCTTGCACATAACGCCCTATCTCCCTATCAAGCTTTTCAAGATGGGCAGAGATTGAATCAAGCTCTTCCTTGTAATCTTTTAAGTTATTCTTTTCAATCAGCTTTATTGAATTTTCCAGTGATGAAAGAACTGCCATTTTATATTCAAGCCAGAAACCTGATGTTACAACATGTTCTTTTGTCAAAAATTTGTGCAAACAATAGGCAATAATTGCTGCATGCGCCAATAAGGAATCATTTTTTATTGAAGCTTCTCTCATCAACTCATTTGAGACGCTTCTTAGGACCATTACCTGTTCGGCAACAAATGATTTCTTAATTTTTATTAGGCCTTCTAGCAAAATCCTGTGGGACATCGTTATAATTAAGGCACTTTAGAATAAATAATTAACTTTTTTCCGCTATCTTCCAAAATGCTTCAAAATATTTCTTAAAACCCAAAGTAGCTTCCTCGTTTTCTATCAAAAACCCAACAGGTTCTGAGGTAAAAATTGCAATAAATGATTTATTTTTGTAAAAAACAATTTCCATATTTGTTACTAAATACTGCGGCAAAAACCGTATCTCTGAATTTTTCTGGGTTGTCTTGACCATTTTTCCTTTTATGTCATAATTGGCAAGCATCTTTACCTTAATGCCCTTGCTTGTTCTTCTTAGGTGGTGCTTGAAGAAAAAATCCCTCCATCTTGCCGTCACTTCATCCTGTGCCTCATTGCCATAATATGCCCCAATAACATAATAACAATCGCCTTTCTGCAATTCATCAATAAGATTTTTGAAAAAATTAGACACCCCTTTAAAGCCCTGGTAAATAACTGCTTCATTTAACTTAGCAGCAGACGCCTGCTCATTCTTTAATTCAGGCATTAGTGTTTCAACAATAGCCCTTTTTTCTGAAAATTCCTTTTCTTTTTCATTCAAATAATCAAGCAAGCGTTCTGGTTCCATTGGCTTGTAATATTTTATCTTGCCTTTAATCACATGACCTGCCAACCCCTTCTTTTCCAGGCGACCTAAAATCTTATAAACCTTTGAGCTTGAAACCCCTGCTTTTAATGCAAGCTGCCCTGTCTTGGTCAGGCCGAGCCGCAACAATGCCAGATATACCTTAACTTCACCCTCTGTCAGGCCTATTTCACCCAAACGCTTCAGTTCCATACTTAAAGATGCACTAAAAATAATAAAAATCTATCTATTGCGACCCCCTTGGGGAACAATAATACAAATAAGCTAACTTGGGGGCATTTTATATATGTTAATAGAACTTCTGGCAAGGCTAGCAATAGGGGATTTTGATTACGTGATAAACAACCTTTTATTGAACAATTTGGGCTGGGCATTCATATTCCTACTGGCAACGCAAATAGCCTACAACAAGATATCACTCAAAGGGCTTTTTGTAATTTCAATCTGGTTAATCAGCCTTGCTGACATATTTACTTTACTGGGAATAATATCGCCAGCAACAAATAACCCATTAATTTATTTCCCATTTGCCTGCACCTTTTCTTTTTTCACAGCAGGGGCAAAAATTGCAAAGCACACCATTATCCCAATAACGCTTAATTTGATCTTGCTTGGTTTTATTATAAAATTTTTAGGAATTTAAAAATAGTTCCTCTTTCTTTTTGGTGCAACTAGCTTTCTCTTTTTCTTTTGTGACGCTCCATGGGCTGAAGCCCATGGCGTCTTTAGTAGAGTGGGCTTCAGGCGGAAGCCCAATACAGAAAGGAATGAAATGGGTGCGCTCCTCCCAAACTTAAAAGTTTGGGCTTCCGCGCACCCATGGAGCGTCAGTGATACTAACTTTTCTTTTTCTCTTTTGACCGTAAACGCCTTTTCTCTTTAAAAAGAGAAAAGGGGTTTGAGGCTGCCCGGATTTGAACCGGGGTCGTAAGCTAATTTGCCAGTTACCTAAAAGAAAATTGTTTTCTTTTGATAATCCTAAAACTTATTTTCTTTTGATACGCCTAAACTTTTCTTTTCAAAAAAGAAAAGTTTGGCCCCAAAGCTTATATGCTAGACCAGGCTACACCACAGCCCCAACAGCGTGTTGCGTCCTTTTGATATAGATAAGCATTTGAAAAAATTTATAATATAATTAGTATGGCAAATATAAAGGAATTACCTTCGTCTTGGGCTTCTTAGCCTTAATCTTCTTGGGCTGGGCAATGTTGTTCTCTTGTGTGTAACTGGGACGGCAAATTTTCTCAAAAAATCAGCCCTTCTTTTATGAACCTCAGCGCCGACTGCTGCCTGCAATGCTTTTGTAAGAATAACACTTTTATCTGAAAGGCCCCTAATATCCACTAAAGTAAGATTATCCGGGGTAACCATCTCCTGATATGCCCTTCTTTTAGATTGCGGTGCTTTATCCCCTAAAAGGATATGGCTAGGATGGTCATCAAATAAATATCTCGAAAGCCTATGGAAGATAACATTTGTGCCAAGTACGCTAAGCCCATGATCCCCTAAACGTCTTATATTATACTCTTCAGCATACCCTAATCTTCTTGCTGCTTCATACATGCAATCTGTGGCAATCTTTTCCCTGTCAGAATATCTTGGGTCATCATGCTTCACCTGAAGAACCTTCCCGCGCTTTTTGCCTATTCTTTCAAAATAAATTGCTTCAAATTCTCTTTCCCATTTTTTTAATAATGCGCCTAACTCTTTCGGCGTTAATTTATCAGCCAAACCTAATTCCAAAACCTTTCTCGGGAATTTATGCATCAGGCCCCAATTAAAACCTAATGCTGCAGTAAAATCACTCCAAGGGATATCAAAAGGCACAATATGCAATCTTATCTTAACTACGGGATTTCTCTGGAAATTTCTAAATTGCTTAAGTTGCGCATATTCAAGGTATTTGGCATCACTTGAAACAAGAAGATTCGCCCTTAACGAAATTCCTTTATTTTTTGTTGCGCCAATCACGGATTTAATATTCCCTTTTGAATTTCTGCCTGAAACTGTTTCATCCAAATAAAAAACAGTTGCACCATTAGGCACATCAGCCAATGCTTCCCTAATCTTGGCATCAGCTTCCCAGGTATCCATATTTTCCCTGCTTACCGGCACTTTAATCACATTAAAACTTCTCTTAGTCCATGCCCTTAATTTAGTTCTTGCATATTCTATTGAATCTACAATAGGTGTGGCTCCCCTTGGAAAATGCAATACATAAACAGGCTTGCCTTTCATTACTTCTGTTTCAATGTCCTCAAGCATATCCAAAATAGCATCAGCAATCGGCTCCATTGTTTCCTTGCTAAAAGAAACATGCGCCCTTCCGCGTTCGTCAAAGCCCACCATATTAAAATTAAACAAAAGAATTGCTTAAAAACAGTATTGGCTGCGTGTTATCCATGGATACTTTTAAATAAATCTTTATCCTAAACATAGTATGCTCTTTCAGAATGTGGCGGATTATTTCAACAGAATTGAGGAGAAAAGCTCACGCTTGGAAATGACCGATATTTTAGCTGAACTTTTTGAAAAGACCGAAACCAAAGAAATTGAAAAGCTAATTTATTTGTGCCAAGGAAGAATAGCTCCGCAGTATAAAAATTTGGAAGTGGGGATGGGGGAAAAATTTGTAATAAAGGCAATTGCAACAGTTACGGGTTATAAAGAAAATGATGTTGAAAAGATTTACAAGGAAAAAGGCGATTTGGGATTAGTGGCTGAAATGCTTTCCAAAAAAAAGAAACAGAAGGCATTGTTCTCTGAACAATTAACAATAACAAAAGTATTTGACAATTTGATTAAAATTTCAAAATCTTCCGGGCCTGGATCGCAGGAAACAAAGATAAAACTGCTTGCAGAACTTTTAAATTCCGCAAACCCTATTGAAGCAAAATTCATAGTAAGGATTCCAATAGGAAAATTAAGGTTAGGATCAGGGGATCCAACAATAATGGATTCTCTATCTTTAAATTACCTTGATGAATTCATAAAAAAAGAAAATAAATTGCACAAAGAAATGCTTGCAGAATATAAAACAGAGGAAGAAGCTAGAAAGCACATGAAATTTAAATTAAGGGAAAAGATTGAGGAAAAATACAACATATTTTCTGATTTAGGGGGCATTTCTTGCAAACTAAAAGAACAGGGATTGAAAGGGCTGGATGCAATAGATATTGACTTAGGGATTCCCATAAGGCCGACATTGGCAGAACGCTTGGAAAATGCTGAAGAGATTGTAAAGAAAATCGGGAAATGCTCAATTGAACCGAAAATTGATGGATTCAGGATGCAGATCCACAAGGATAAAGATAAAGTTGCGATATTCAGCAGAAACCAGGAAGAAATGACTCCAATGTTTCCGGAAATTGTAAAAGCTGTGCAGGAGAAAATAAATGCAAAGCAGGCAATATTTGAGGGAGAAGCTGTTGCAATAAATGAGGAAACAAATGAATTTTATTCTTTTCAGGTAACAATTCAAAGGAAGAGAAAATACGATATAAAGGATTTTTCTAAGAGATACCCACTTAAATTATTTGTTTTTGATGTAATGTTTGTTGATGGGAAAAATGTGATGGATTTAAAATTTACGGAAAGGAACAATCTGCTCGGGAAACTCATAAAAGAAGGGAATTCAATTAGCAGGATTGAAGGAATAATCACTGATGACCCTAAAAGGATAACAGAATACTTTGATGAATGTGTTGAAAAGGGGTTAGAAGGAATAATTGCAAAGGATCTGAATTCAAAATATATCGCTGGAGCCAGGAAATTTTCATGGATAAAGCTGAAAAGGTCTTATCAGGGAGAATTATCTGACACAATTGACACTTTAATTTTAGGTTATTACAAAGGGAGAGGGCAAAGAACACAATTTGGGCTAGGCGCATTGCTTGTTGGCGTATATAACAAAGAAAAAGACAGATTTGAAAGCATTGCAAAGATTGGCACTGGGTTAAGCGAACAGCAATTGTCAGAATTAAATGAAATGCTAGGCAGCATAAAGGTTAATAAAAAGCCTAACAATTATATTTCAGAACTGGAAACAGATGTGTGGGTAATGCCAAAATATGTGATTGAGATAAATGCAGATGAGATAACTAAAAGCCCTATACATGCATGCGCAAAAAAAGGGGATGAAGGTTTAGCTTTAAGGTTCCCGCGCATGGTAAAATTAAGGACTGATAAAAAACCTGAAGATGCAACAACTGTTGAAGAGATAAAAAAGATGTATTCTTTGCAGAAACACGTTAAAGGAGAATGAAGCAATATGGGAGAAACCAAAGAACTGTTATGGAAGGTATTTTTATTTGCAATAAGCTTTCTAATAGTAGTATTCATACTCATTCAAGTAAAATTCATAAGCAATGATTGGATACAGTATTTTTGGAGATCGGATAAATGGCTTGAATTATTCTTTGTCATTATTGTTACTTACGGATTCAGCATGCTCTTAAAATTAATACTAAAATGGCAGGTAAGGGCTGAAACGCTCGAGCCAACAAGAATAAGAAGAAGGATAAAAAAACAATAATTATTTTTCCATCAAGCCTACTTTTTTAATTATCAATTCGCCACGGGAACCTTCCTATTTTCTCTCGGCTTTTTCGATTTTTATCTGTTTTTTAAATAAAGGTGCATCCAAAACAAATGTTTCAAATTCCCCTGCTAAAAAGGTTTATATTAATTTTGTTTATTTATTGTTAATATGCTACTTAAAGATTGGGATTTCAAAACATATTTAAAAGAATCTCCAAAAGTCAACGAAACAAATTGGTGGAATTTACCTAAAGGAACTCTCTTAGAGGTAGTTCCTTTTCCTAAAAAGATTAAAAGAGCAAGAGATAGAATAAAACTTGGAAGATTACTTACTGAATTTGGAAAAAACAAATCAATTGAGAAAAAGATCAGAAGCATTTCAATTAAGAAAAATAACAAAGTAAAAATATCTTTTCCAATAAAACTAGATAATTCTGATTATGTTCGACTCTACTCTTTAATGGTTTCAGAAGGATCGACTAGAACAGAGTTCTCTATACACTGTCCTGAAAAAGAATTTCACAGAATATTTAAAAAAAGCCTTATTAATTTATTAGGTAAGTCTTTTGGGCAAAAAATCATTTGTAAAGAAAATAAAGGTTTTGCCAGATCAAGAGCTCCTACAAACGTACGATTTTTGATCCCAATATCAGAACACATCCCAAGAATAATACTAAAAAAGAAAGAGTTTGCTAAAGAATATTTAAGAATTGCTTTCGATGCGGAAGGCAGCCCCATTCTTAACAGAAAACAAAATAAAAGATACATTAAACTTAGTCGAAGTGTAGACATAAGCGAATTAATTAATGAAAAATTAAAATACAAAGAAAGCGAAAGAATTTATATAGCCAAATTAAAACAAGACTATCCCAATATATATTCAAAGTTAATTACTTACGCACCAATAACTCTTATAGGAGAACACTTGCTTTTAAAGCATTATTTCAATATTCAAAGCAAGTTAACATTCGAAGCATTAAGAATAAATAAAACCTCAATAAGAAGGGGCTTTTATAGCGCAAGATGGACTTTATTGATATATGCAAACAACATTGATAAATTTATAAAAGAAATCAATTTTATTAGCAAGAGTAAACAAGAAATCTGCAAAAAAATGAAATACTTTAATGCTCACAACCCACAATATTCTGCTTTTGATATTATTAAAACAATTTCAGAAGATGGCTTTTTCTATGTTAAAGATTTTGTAAAAGAAATGAAAAAAATGCGATATGTATCTCCGAGAGCATTTATGAGCAGATATTACAAAAAAGGACTTATAAAAAAAGTAGAATACGGCAGATACGAAATCATCTCTTACCCTTAAGTTCAATTCGTATTATTTCGTACTCGCCACGTATACCATTCCACTTCTTTTTACCCTCTAAAACTATAATACTCTTTTTAAATATCGGACAGTCTAAGACAAAACTCTCCGTCTCACCGCCTTCTCCAACAATAGAAATACCATATTTTTTATTCAATGCAATCAAATCCTTCAAAGAATCTTCATCCAGCATCCGGCCAAGCCAGGATTCATCCAAGCCAGCAGCTGCAACCCCAACAAAGATTATCTGAAATCCTTCTGCAAGCATTTCTTCAATCAGTTTTCTTTCATCCGTGTGCCACAAGGGGGCTACTGATTTGAGATTTAATTTTTCACAAATATTGTCAACCCTTTCTTTCTGGTAATTGCTTTTAATCGCACCGGTCAAAACACCTTCAATGCCGATAGATTTTTTCAAATCATGCAATATTTCACTCAAATCAGAGAGCTCTTTTTCTTTCTCCCCTTTTGTTTCTGCAAAAATAATCGGCAAATCCAAACAAGCGGCAGAGTATTCTGCAATTTTTATGTTTGAAGTATGGAACATGTAGGAAGCATCATTTTCTGAAAGCATAGTAAGCAGGCAAACAATTTCATGGCCTTCCCGCCTTGCCTTATGGATTGCAAAAGTAGAATCTTTGCCTCCGGAAAACAATGAAACTAATTTCATAATGCATCACTTTAAAAATAATTATCTGTTGAATATTTAAAAGAGGGTTGGTTAGAGATGCAAAGGATTTATTTAGATTCAAACATATTTATCGCATTTATTAAAAGTGAATTAGGCAAAGGATTCAAGTTAATGGCACAAGATGTTGAAGATTTCTTCAGAAAATGCCCTAAGAACTATGTGCTTATTTTGTCCGAATGGTTCTTTAAAGAAGTAGAAAAGAATGGTTATTACTCAAAACAAGAAGTGTTGGAATTACTCTCAAAGAAAAAAATTCAGTATGAAATTATTGATGCTACTGAAATAGATTTAATAAATGCTAAAAATAATTTCAAAGACATTCATACAACTGATGCGCTTCATTTAGTGCTTGCCCTAAAAAGCAAATGTTCAATCTTTTTAACATTCAACATAAAAGATTTTAAATCAGCAAAAGAGGTTATTGAAATAAAAGAGCCTTCAAATCTCGACTGAGAATCCTTTCTCTTTAATAAATTCTTTTAATGCTTTATCTCTTTGTTCTTGAGTTGGCATTTCCCCATCCCAGCCTCGTTCTAGGCCTAACTTAGCCAGCTTTTTCAAATCTTTCCGAATTTGGGCTCTTTCAAATTCGGCAATCTTTGAACGAATCGCATCCCGCATAAAATCATTTCTTGAAGAATACTCCCCTAATTGTTTCACAAGCAAATCAACCTTTTTTATGAGTGCTGGCTCAACATTCATCACATATTGCTTCAACAAATCACCAATCAATAGTAAAATTAATAGTAAATTTAATATTAATTAGGTTTTTATATATTGCGTTAAGCAACAATCTTAAAAAAGCAAGGATTAGATTAAAAACAATTATTGCTTTATATAGCAGTGGGTCACATCAAAAAAAAACAAGCATAGTTTAAATGGGTTCATAAATATTATGTGACACGCTGATGCTAATGAAAGACTATAAAGAGCTGCTTAAAAAATACAAAATTGAAGAAAAGAGCAAAGCTTCGATTAAGACAAAGGATAGCACATATGAGGGCATAATTATGCCTTCACAAAAACAGGAGATACTTACCCTAAAACTCAATAACGGGTATAACATAGGGATTAAAATCAGCAAGGTTGAAGGAATTAAAAATTTGGGCAAGGTTGAACCAAAAGAAAAGAAAATAATCCAAAATGTGAAAAACTCTAATTTGCCAAATATAACAATATTGCATTGCGGTGGCACAATTGCAAGCAAAGTTGATTATGAAACCGGCGGGGTAGTACCTTTATTTGATGCTAATGACCTGCTTGAAATGGTTCCTGAATTAAACAGCATTGCAAACATAAAAACGCAGACAGTTTTTAATATTTTTTCTGAGGATATGACTCTTTCACATTACAGCATACTCGCCAAAGCAATTGAGAATGAGATAAAAAACGGGGCTTATGGGATAATTATAACGCACGGTACGGACACAATGCATTATTCTGCTTCAGCAATGGCCTTTGCGCTTGAAGGCTTGCCTATTCCTGTTATCCTTGTCGGTGCGCAAAGAAGTTCTGACAGGCCGAGCAGCGAGGTAGCCATGAATCTTATATGTGCAACAGAATTTATAGCAAAAAGCGATTTTTCAAGTGTAGCAATCTGCATGCATGAAACAACTTCTGACGATTTTTGTGTAATACTGCCTGCTACAAAAACAAGGAAGATGCACACAAGCAAAAGGGATGCATTTAAACCAATAAATTATGTGCCTATCGCAAGGGTGGACTATTTAAAAAGGCAGATACATTTCCTGAAGAAGAATTATCCAAAAAGGGCTGAAAGGAAAGTTGTATGCAAAAATAAATTCGAGAAAAAAGTGGGAATTTTAAAAACCCATCCTGGATTGAGCACTGAAGAAATTCTTTTTTACAAAAAGCAGAAGTATGCTGGATTAGTAATTGAAGGGACTGGGTTAGGGCATATTGCAATAAATGGCGAAAATGCAAAAAATCTCAAAGCATTGCAGGAACTTACAAAATCCGGCTGCATTGTTGCGATGACTTCACAATGTTTATATGGGAGAGTGCACAGTGCTGTGTATTCTACTGCAAGAAAGATAAAAAATGCTGGCGTGATTTACTGTGAAGACATGATCCCTGAAACAGCATTCATAAAATTAAGCTGGTTATTAGGAAACTTCAAGAAAGAAGAAGCAAAAGTGATGCTTGCCCAGAATTTACGGGGAGAGATAACAAAAAGGACCAAAATAGTGTATACTTGAAAACAGCCCATAAGAAGATAGCTTTTAATACTTATCTCAGGGTTTTAATATTAATTATAAATCCTAATTAAGGATTGTTATTTTTATTTGCTAAAATTAAATTTTAATGGTGTGAAAGATGACTCAATGGCACATGAAATCAAAAAGAAAATCAACTGGCGGATTAAGGTATTCACTCAGGCGAAGTGATAAAAAATTAGCTTGGCGCGGTGGCGAATTTTCACACACCAAGCTTTCAGCAGAAGAAAAAAGAAAGGTTGTAAAGGGAAGAGGAAATACAACCAAGGTAAAATTAAGGGAAGTTAAATTTGCAAATGTTTCTGATGATAAAGGAAAAGTGCATAAGGTCGAATTAAAGAATGTTTTAGAGAATACTGCAAACAGGCATTATGCTAGGATGCAGATTGTTACTAAAGGCGCATTGATTGAAGGCTTGATGAATGGGAAAAAGATTCTTGTAAAGATAACAAGCAGGCCTGGCCAGAGCGGAGTTGCGCAAGGGGTATTCTTAAAAGAAGCAGAAATAAGTGCTCTTGAAACCAAAAAAGGATTAAAGAAAAGCAAGAAATCAGAGGAAAAGCACGCTGAAGCAAAGAAAGAGCAGGAGCACAAGGAAGAACACCATGCAGCTAAGGAAGAAAAGCCTGAAGAAAAAGGGCATAAGGAAAAAAAGCCTGCAAAAACACACAAGAAATAAAATTTAATTTGAGATGATTTTATGTACCATATAGGCCATGTTTTAAAGGTCATTAAAAAGGACAAAGAAACTATTTCTTCAGACAATATTGTGCAAGCAATGGTTGAAATGTGGGACGAAGTAAGATTTATCCTTAAAGTAGAGGATTCAATTGCCGAGCACATAAAAGTTGGGGATTATGCTATTGTTGATTATTATCCCATAGTTACAAATGGACCTTCCCCCCCAAAACAGGTCATAGTAAAACTTCTTAGGGGAAAGGCAGGAAAAGAGATCTGGGATGAGTTCAGGAAATACAAGACAAAAATGGAAGAAATGAAGAAAACAAGGGAATTAGAGGGTAATCCCTACGCTCGTTGAACTTTTACCTCTAAAATCTATTTATACATAAAAAGGCAAGTATTTAAATATAACCTGGTAGGGGTATTTATATAGATGCTGTTTTCTTATTTTAACTTTTGATGTTAACTGGAGAGTAAGGCACGTATTTAATGGTTGGTGATTTTTTGGCTACAAAATGTCCTGAATGTGGGTCCAATAGAATCAGAAGAGATGATTCAAAAGGGGAAATAATCTGCGAAAAATGTGGATTAGTATTAAGTGAAGACATAGTAGATATGGGAAAAGAATGGAGAAGTTTTGATTCAGATCAGTTTGATGAAGTTGCAAGAACTGGTTCTCCAAAGAAATATGTCAAATTGAATAAAGGATTAGTAACAATGATTGACAGAAGGGGAAGAGACTTACGCGGGGATAAATTATCCACAAGAAATAAGGCTCAGATGTATCGTTTGGTAAAATGGCACAAAAGAGCTTCAGTCAGTTCTTCAATGCAAAGAAATTTGAGCATTGCATTAACAGAATTAAGAAGGATCGCTTCCTATTTGAACATTCCAGAATCATTGGTTGAAGCTGGTGCATTGCTTTACAGGAAGACTGTAGAAAAAGGGTTAATTAGGGGAAGATTAATTGAAGCTGTTGTTGCAGCTATCCTCTACACTATTTGCAGGATCTACCATGTGCCAAGAACCTTAAATGAAATGGCAGAAGCCTCTGGATTGACAAAAAAAGAGATTGGAAGAACATACAGATTTTTAGTAAGGGAATTGAAATTGGAAATCCCAATGACAAACCCGATTCACTATATTCCTAGATTTGCAGCTGAGCTAAATCTAAGCGGAGAAGTCCAAGAAAAAGGCCGCGAAATAATTGAGGATGCAATCAAGAAAGGATTGATCAGTGGGAGAGGCCCAACTGGAGTCGCGGCAGCCGCAGTGTATATTGCAGGATTGCTGAAGGATGAAAGAAGGACACAGAAGGAAGTTGCAAATGTTGCTGGTGTTACAGAAGTAACAATCAGGAATAGGTATAGGGAATTAAGAAAGGAATTGAAGATTGATGTGGCAGCATAATTTTGCTGCTTCTTTTTCTTATTTTTTTAATTAAGCATTCAATAACTAATTCATTTAAATATTTTACTTATTATACTTATTTAAGGTGATTCAATGGTCAACATGACTATCGCAATTCCTGAACAGGTCCATGGAATAATGAAGCAACATAATGAAATAAGATGGAGCGAAATAGCAAGGCAAGCAATAGTAAAAAAAGTTAGAGAAATTGCTCCACAAAAAGATTCATGGAGAAAGTATGCACTAAAACATGCATTAGACAATTGGGATGAGGCAGATGAGCTCATTGAATATTGAACAGGGCGAATTGATTGTTGCAGATATCTTATTTGCTGAGCAAGTTGGGGCAAAAAGACGCCTTGCTTTAGTGATTAGCAATAGCAGTTATAATAAAAATTCAGAAGATATTATTGTATTAAAAGTAACATCACATGGAAGCGATACCAAATTTGATATTTCCCTTACCAATAAAGATACTGCCAACAAGACACTAAAAACTGATAGCACAATTATGGCAGATTTTCCAGTTGTAATTGTAAAAGAAAATATTGTAGCTAGGCCTGACAAAATAAATGCCAATAAAATGAATGAAGTAAAACAAAAAATCCGGGAATTGTACAATATTTAACTTTCCGCTTATTTCCATTTTTTAATTAAGCGATATATATATATATATACCGCTCTTAATTCTTCATTATATAACACAATCAAATTAAAAAAATGGAGGGAACTAAAATGAAAATTAGAAATATTGTTTTTATTTCATTAATGTTTATTTTATTTTTAAGTTTAAATGCATATTCAGACAATGCATTTAGCTTGTCGAATAAAGTACTAATTCAAGGATATGGATTGGGCAATTACAACATAATTAAAGATGCCGTGATAACCGAAACGATAACATTACAAGACAATGGAGACATTTCCTATTTTATTGGCACTAATTTTGGCATACCCCTAAAATATATTAAAAACATGGTTAGTTTAATTACTGTGCCTTTGTTAGGCAAAGACTATCTTCTATATTCAATTAATGGGAGTTTGGTTACTACACAAAGCTCTAAGATATCAAAAATAGGATTACTTGACCCAAAACAAGCCAAGAAATACAAAAAAGGGGATAAAATAAAAGGATTGTCATTATATCTGACTCAAAATAATTTAAGCAAGAAAACACCCGTTGTTATTGAAGTAACTGATTTTGTAGATAATGAGTATAAAAGTGATCTTTATCCGCCTTACTCAGTAAAATTTACAATACTGGATAAAACAGAGACCAAAACATTAGATGTAAAAACAGTTATGGCCGGCGGTTTTGAATACTTTGATTTAAAAGGAACTACCTTCTACGTGAACGATGTCAAAAAAAATACAGCTACAGCGGATTATGCAATGATCATACCTAATGCTTCAAAAAAGCAAATATTTTTAGAGGATAAGAAAAAATTTAAATTACCGAATCAGTTAATACCTGCTAATTATCCATGGATAGTCCAATTTGGAGAATTAACAACCACAGATGACGGAATTGAAGTAATAAAGGTAATAACGTTAAGAAAGTAAAATAGTCTTCAGAAGGGGTAATCCCTTCTCTTTTTCTTATTTTTTTCTATCTTATTTTTATTAATTTTCCAGCCGTTTTCCCCTATTTTTAAACCTTCCCCTAAAATAACCTTTATTAAACTAATTTTGATGTATATTAGTATGCAGCCGAAAGCTGCAGAGGGGTAACATGGATATATCTGAGTATAATACAGACATGACAATAAGAGCTGCAAAAAGAAATTGCCTCTTATGCCATGCAAGGAAGAGCATAAAGAATAAGGATGATGAGAAAGCAAAAGCTGTAGATGGTGTCCTCGAGTTGCAGAATTTCTACGCAGAACTTCATAATAGGATGAGAAGGGATGATAGCTCAAGCGCAGAAATGAATCTGGCAATTGAAAACAAGATGACCTGCAGGGATGTCATGGATGAATGCAAAACCTGCGACAAATCAGTGGATTGCATAAACAGGGGATTAACCAGAATAAAATAAATAGGCATTCAAATCAGCATTAAAATAACGCTGCTAGAAGCTCTTAATAAAGGTAAGTGAATTTATTCAATTCTGTTTATTAATATTAATTTACGTAATGATAAGTATGATAATTGCAGGCATTGATGAAGCAGGAAGAGGGCCCTGCATTGGCCCATTAGTTATTGGGCTTGTCAGCATAGACAAGGATAAGGAAGAGGAACTGATTGAGATAGGCGTAAAAGATTCAAAATTGCTTGAAAAAGAAGTAAGAGAAAAACTTTATCCTGAAGTCAAAAAGCTTGCAAAAGAATACTATACAATAAAAATCCCTGCAAATGAAATTGATTCTTTAATGAATAGGCATTCATTGAATGAAATCGAAGCAATGAAAGCAGCAATTCTTATAAATCAGCTGAAAATAAAGCCAAATATTGTGCTTGCGGATTCCCCAGATACTTTAGAAAGCAATTATGCTGAAAGAATCAAGAGATATTTAAGTTTCAAGATAAATATCAAAAGCGAGCACAAGGCAGATTTCAATTATGTTGTTGTCGGGGCTGCAAGCATACTTGCAAAGGTTGAAAGAGACAATGAAATTGAAGAAATGCACAAAAAGTATGGTAATTTTGGAACAGGCTACCCGCATGATGAAAGAACTATTAAATTCATTAAGGATTTTTTGGACAAAAATGACAAATTGCCGGATATCGTAAGAAAAAAATGGAGTACAACAGATGCTATTTTGAACCGCAAGTATCAGACAAAATTGTTTTGAAAAATGCACAAGGGAATTTTGAATTATGTACGTGGTAAAAACGTTTTTAATAAGTAAACCCTTATAAAGTGTCGAATAATTATCAATAAATAAATAATTTAATAGTTTGACAACATATATTAATAGATGTTCGACACTTTAAGTTGATTAATATGTTTGATTTTTTTGAGAAAAAGAAAAAGAATGGCATTGAGGATAAGGAAAATATCTTCAGGTTCAACATAAACCTTGAGGAAATTGAAAAGCAGATGGATACGTTAATGAAAGACATGATGTCTTCACAAAGTATGCAATCCGGAAAGCCAAATTTTTTCAGTGTTTCAATAAAGGTTGATAAAAACGGGAATAAAACTATCAGGACAATGGACGGAAGCCAGGCCAATGTGCAAAAATCAAGGGTTATGCCTAACAAAACAACAGATGTTAATGAACCTCTTGCAGATATTCATGATTTGGGAGATAAACTATCAATAATCGCAGATATGCAGGGAATGACTGAAAAAGATGTAAAAATAAATGTTGAAAATGATTCGCTTATTGCAATCAATGCAAATGACGGCACAAGAACCTTTTCCAAAAATGTTGAGCTTCCTGCGGATATTGACAAAAAAAGCTTGAGAACCAGTTTTAAGAACGGAATCCTTGAGATTACTCTAAATAAGAAAAAGTAATCGCAATTTTCTCAGATTAGCATATCAAAACAAATATAAGCTGAACCTAATTCTTTACTATATAACACAACAAAATTAAAAATGGAGGGAAATAAAATGAAAATTAGAAATATTTTACTGATTTCTTTTGCGCTTTTGGTTTTAATTTCAAGCGTAAGTGCATTTACTCTAACAAATAAGACATATGCCCAAAAATTTAATGGCACAACTTACTCGGATAAGATAAGGGGAGAACTTAACTTTTCAAGTGACATAATTATGAAATATAAAATAACATTCAAAAATGGCATTCCTTTAACTGAAAAGGCTAATCAAACCATGTCTCAAGCAAATAAATTCAAATGGGATAAGGAAATGGACAATATCACAATTCCTTTATTTGGGACAACATTTACCCTTATGGAAGCATATGGGGATGAAACTAGTAATATGGCTCAAGAAATAAAAGTTTACAAAAAAATTGGAGAAAGCAAAGTTATTTCGAATGATGTTAAAGTAGTTGATGTTGGAATGGAGAATAATAAATATGCTGCTTGGTTAAAAGTGAATGGAGTAAGCAAAACAATTTATGATGATGAATCTCTTATGGTAGATGGAACTGGAACTTATGCAGGTCAAAAACTAGTTATTGTACTCACTAATGTATATGATGAAGGGGATGGAGATGACGTTATATGGTTTGCAGAGTTTCAATTACAAGATATTAAGGGTAATGTAATTGATAAAATAAACAGTGCAGTGAGTGGGACAGACCTAGGCAAAGAACTTCAGCAAACTAACGACAAAATATACACTCTAAAATCAGGTAGTGGATCTATTCCAGGATGGAACATTGAATTTGGTGCAGTAACACAGGGAACTACTCCACAGGTGAAAGTAATAAAAACAATAATATTAACAAAATAAAATAGTAAAGATGGATTTATTCCATCTTTTTTTCTTATTTTTAATTAAAAGTTACTGCTGATTCTGCACTTCATCAATATACTTGCTTTTGCATGAAGTTGTGCAGAATCCTTGCAAGTAGAGATGATCTAATTGCCTATCAAGCTCCTTGCTGCAATACAAACACCGTCTAACAGGCCTTACTCCGCCTAATTTCCTATTGCCTTTTTTCAAATAATCTGAAAAATCCATGTTATCCCTCTTTATAGCGTTATTACCACAATATACTCTTATTACCTAATATTTTAAATTAACATAGTATTTAAATAAATTTTTCATTCATTTATGATTGGGTTAATGCGTTTGGGGGTTAATTATGTTGCTTTTTGTGGATTCTGCTGATGTTGAAAAGATTAAAAGATTAAACAGCATGGGCTGTATTGATGGGGTAACAACAAATCCATCATTAATGGCTAAACAGTCTTTAAGCTTTAAAGATGCAGTAAACGCCATTTGCAAGGTTGTAGATGGCCCAATTAGCGTTGAGGTAATTGCATTAGATGCAAAAGGCATGATTGAGGAAGCAAAAAAAATAAGCAAGATTCACAAAAATATTGTTGTTAAAGTACCATGCACTGCTGAAGGCCTAATTGCAATAAAAGAATGTTCAAAATTAGGGATCAAAACTAATTGTACTTTAGTATTCTCATTAACACAGGCATTGCTTGTTGCAAAAGCCGGCGCTACTTTTATAAGTCCGTTTGTTGGCCGCTTGGACGATATTGGACAAGATGGAATGCTTTTGATTGAAGATATGGTAAAAGCATATAAAAATTACGGATTTAAAACAAAAATATTAGTTGCATCAGTGAGAAAATTGGAACATATAAGAAGGGCAGCAATTTATGGAGCGGATGCAATCACTGTTCCGCCAGAAATAATTGAAGAAATGTTAAAACACCAGAAGACAGACGAGGGAATAGCGAAATTCCTTGAAGACTGGAAGAAAGTAAAAGGCGCAACAATTTAATTGAATATTTTTAAGATCATTATGAATAAGGTAGAAGAAAAAGCAGTTGAAATAAAAAAACTGAAAATAATAGCTAATGAATTAAGGAAAGATTCCTTAAGAATGATTACTTTAGCAAATTCAGGGCATCCTGGTGGTTCATTATCCATTGCGGAAATAATTACTTGTTTATATTTTCATGAGATGAATTTCAACAAAGATTTATTGAAAAGCAAGGAAAGAGATCGCTTAGTTTTAAGCAAGGGGCATTGCGCTCCGATACAATATGCTGCTCTTGCCAAATTAGGGATAATTCCAAAAGAAGAATTGGATTATTTGAGAAAAATAGATCATATGCTGCAAGGGCACCCTGACAGAAACAAAACCGCAGGAATTGAAGTTAACACTGGTTCATTAGGTCAGGGATTTTCACAGGCTGTAGGAATTGCTTTGGCAGGAAAAATAGATAAATTGAATTACAGAACTTTTGTGATTTTGGGAGATGGAGAAATACAGGAAGGCCAGATATGGGAAGCTGCAATGGCGGCTAGCCATTTCAAACTGAATAATTTAATCGCATTTGTAGACCATAATAGATTGCAAATAGATGGCTGCGTAAAAGACATCATGAATGTCGAGCCGATTGAAGACAAATTTAAATCATTCTGATGGAATGTTTACAAAATAAATGGCCATAATGTTGAACAAATCCTTGATACGTTAGAATTTACTAAAAATGCCTCAAGGCCTACAATGATATTGCTTGAAACGATAAAAAGCAAAGGAGTTTCTTTCATGGAAAATTCCTGCGATTGGCACGGAAAAGCACTGAATAAGGAAATGCTGGAAAAAGCATTGAAAGAAATTGATATTATAATAAAGGAAATTGGTTAATTTTTAAAAAGGTTGTGTAAAAATGGCAGAAAAGATTGAAGAAATGAGCACAAGGGAAGCATATGGATTAAAGCTTGCTGAGCTTGGCGCTGAAAATAAAAACATTGTTGTTTTGGATGCAGACCTTTCAGGTTCAACATGCACAGCATACTTTGCAAAGAAATTCCCTGACCGCTTTTTTAATGTAGGCATAGCAGAGCAGAATATGATAGGAATAGCTGCGGGTTTAGCTGCTAGCGGAAAAATTGCTGTTGCTTCAACATTTGCCATATTTGCATCAGGCAGGGCTTTTGACCAGATAAGAACAAGCGTATGCTATGCAAATTTAAATGTTAAAATCGGGGCAAGCCATGCTGGTTTAGCAACAGGAGAGGATGGGCCAAGCCACCATGCAACAGAGGACATTGCATTAATGAGGGTCATTCCAAACATGAAAGTTATATGCCCTGCAGATAAAACTGAGGCTATGCAGGCAACAGAATGCATGATTAATTCTAAGGGTCCTTTCTATTTGAGATTGTGCAGGGCAAAAACACCTGTTTATTTTGGAAAAAATTATGAATTTAAGTTAGGCAAAGGAACAATTGCGGAAGAAGGGAAAGATGTAACAATAATTGCAACAGGAAAAATACTGTTTGAAGCATTAAAAGCTAGGGAAGAATTAAAAAAAGAGAAAATTGACGCTTGTGTAATTGATATGGCTTCAATAAAACCAATAGATGAAAAACTTATTGTGCAGAAAGCCAAGGAAACCGGATTAATTATTACTGCTGAAGACCATCAGGTAAACTGTGGATTAGGCGGAGCTGTTTGTGAAGTGCTTTCAGAAAACAATCCTTGCAGGGTTGTAAGAATCGGGATTCAGGACAAATTCACTGAATCAGCCACAGGCGATGATTTATATAAAAAGTATGGCCTTTCGTATAATTGGATTGTTGATTCCATAAAAGAAGAATTGAAAAACAGAAAACTGCAATAAATAACATTAGAAAGATGGTAAAATGGGAAAAATAAAAGTTTTTGCATCATTGCTTTCAGCAGATTTTTCCTGCTTGGAAAAAGAGATAAAAAGATTGGAAGAAGCAAATGTTGATGGCTTGCATTTAGACATAATGGACGGCAACTATGTGCCAAATATTAGCTTTGGATTCCCAATTATTGAAAAAATTAGGGATAAAACAAAATTGCCCTTTGATGTCCATTTGATGATTTCAAACCCTGAAAAATATTTGGATAAATTCATAAAAAGCGGGGCTGATTATTTAAGTTTCCATGTGGAAACCTCAAAAAATCCAAAAAAATTGCTTCAAAAAATAAAATCAACAGGCTGCAAGGCCGGCTTGGTCGTAAATGCAAAGGTAAATGAGAAAAAAGTTTACCCTTATTTGAAATATGCTGATTTTATATTGGTAATGTCAGTCAATGCCGGATTTTCTGGCCAAGAATTCAATGCAAAGGCATTGCAGAAAGTAAAAAACATAAAAAAAGAGATTGAAAGGCAAAAATTAAATGTTGAAATTGCAATCGACGGCGGAATAAATGAAGAAAATGCTGAAGGCAGCAAAAAAGCAGGGGCAACAATGCTCATCTCAGGCTCTGCTTTATTCAAGGCAGGGGATATGAAAAAAACTGTTGAAAAAATGAAAACTTAATCTAAATGACTAGTTTTACTGTTTTGTTATCCTCTGGAACTAATTTCACAGTAGTCCCTTTCTTTAATTTATAAAAAGCCACAAGGTCTGTGGGCAAGGTTATTGCAAGGCTTCTCCCAGTAGAAATGACTGGCCTATTGAAAGCAAAATGTGTTTTCAGCTCTTTTTCTGCTTGTAGCATTTGTTCTGGAGTCACAAATTCTTTTTTACATTTGTTGCATCTGTAATATGGCTGATTCCTCAAGGTTATTTTCCCATTCAAAAGGTTCAATTCTTCAAAAGCAACATTAGCTTCCCCTTTACAAAAAACACAGGCTATTTTTTCTTCCATAATTCAACCTCCGCCTCATTTGATTCCCAAATACTCACAACATTAATCAACTTTTTTGTTTCTTCTTTTATCACAGTAAAAATAGTGTCCTTTAATTCAAACACTGTTTTAATTGTACCGTGTAACTGTTTTTGCTTTACCTTCTGCGCTTTTATTTGAATGTCAACTTCAGCATAGTTTATGTCATATTTTAGGGAGCGTTCAAGGAACTTTTCCCTTGCATGCCTAGTCCAGACAATATCCATTTGTATCTAAATAATCTTGGCAGCCAGATTATTTAAATATATCACTACCTGTGCATTATCTTTTCATTGCATACTTAAGCAATATATATATACCGCTCTTAATTCTTCATTATATAACACAACCAAATTAAAAAAATGGAGGTAAATAAGATGAAAATTAATAATTTTTTTATGATTTGTTTTGCGCTTTTGTTTTTATTTTCAAGCTTGGGTGCATTTGAAATATCAAACCAGACAATTGCGCAGAAATATAACAATACAGCATATACTGAAAATGTTAAAGAAAGTTTAAATTACACAGATAATGGTTTGATAACCTATAAGATAGAATTTGGGCAGGGATTGCCAGCAGAAAATTTTTACGGCTTAAAATCATATTATGCCAATAATATAACAGTGCCATTTTTTGGAACGTCATATAGATTATACTCAAGTATATATAGCCCTAAGTATGGCTCTAAGCCTTCTACACATACTTATATGTTTATTAACGAATCAGACAAAGTCACTTTATATAAAGGCGAGGTATTAAACGAATTAATTGGAACGGGTAAGTATGCTAACAGGCAGTTAGTTATAAAAGTAAAAGATATAACATTAGACAACTTTGGCGGTTATGAAGCATATGTTGCTACGCTCACTCTAAAAGAAAAAGTTACTGGAAAGCAAATTGATGAGAATACTATTGCAACAGGGACTTTCATGGAAAACATATTTAATGAAGGTAAAAATAGCAAGAAAGTGCTTGGGACAAGTGTATATGTGTCAATGATTGGGATTCAAGCTGAGGATGGTAAAGTATTTGTAACATTATCTAAAAATCCAAAAGTAATAACCCTTAAAAATAACAGCAGTTGGAAAGGAATTGTATCTAAAGGGTCTCAAAACTGGTTTGTTACATTTGAAAATGCAATAAACGCAACTAACCCAGATGGAAAAGTAATCAAAACAATAACATTGACAAAGTAAATTAGTTTTCAGAAGGGATAATCCCTTCTCTTTTTCTTATTTTTTCATATTTCTGTTTCAGTCAAACAGGTTATTCCTGAATTTGAAAATGCTTTTCATCTGCTCATCCTTTGATGCTTCCTTCAAATAGTTTATGAATTCATCCTGCAGGGCATTGCATTCAGTCAGTTTTTTTGTTTTTATAAAACAAAGCAGATTCTTGAGCAGGACATTTGAGCCAACAACATGCGGCATAATTACAAAGTCGCAGCCAGCGTCATATAATTGCAAACCTTCAGTATAATAATGGGCTCTTCCGAATATGGGCAACCTATGATTTTCCGTCTTGGCATACTTTATTATTTCTGCAGAAACATCTGCCTCTGGAATCACAACAATTAAAGCCCTGGCTGCCTTAAGATTTAATTTTTTCCACAATTCGTCATTTTGGGCTTCACCGTAAACAGCATTTACCCCTTTTGCCTTTAACATGCGTATAAGATCTGAATTATGGTCTAAAACCACAAGAGGTATATCCTTGAGGCCGTTTAACAAAATATTCCCCATTGTGCCTGCGCCAATAATCACCAAATGATCAGACACTTTTTCAAAATCCTGCAACTCGCCAATCTTCCTCTCAAAATTCTGATTATTAAACATATTAAATTTAGTAAAAAATGAATCAAACAATCCAACAATTGCTTTTTTATAATTGAAAATATATGGCGTAACAACCATGGAAATTGCAACAACAATAAGAACTACTGAAAAGGTTCCTTGTGAAAGCAGCCCTGATTTTAGGCCTTCACCGGCAAGCACAAATGAAAATTCGGACAATTGGGCTAACCCGAAGCCCACAAGCAATGCTATTCTGGTGCCATAGCCTGCAAATAAAGTAAGGCCTGTCAGAATCAAAGGCTTGACTAAAAATATTACAATCAAGCAGAGAAGTATAAGCAACAGATACTGCTCTTGCAGAATTGAAACAAAATTTATTTGCATGCCAAGCATGACAAAAAATATTGTTACAAATAAATCTCTTACTCCTCGGATCTCTGCATAAATTTCATAAGTATAAGGCAATGTTGATAGCGATAAGCCGGCAACAAAAGCACCTATTACCATAGGAATATCAAAAACATATTTTGACAGAAAAATAAAGCCGAAGCAGATTGATAATGCAAGAAGGAAAAGGCTGTTCTTATCACGCACGGCATATTTGAACAATGGCGGAAATATATACTTCAGGAGGACATAAGTCAAAACCAAAAGAGTTAACCCAGAGAAAGCAAAATTAGTTAGCATTGCTTGATTAAAAATACCTGAAGATGAAGAAAATACGGGCATCAGCAGGATTACAATACAATCCTGCACGATAAGAAAGCCTAGCATCAACCTGCCATGCAATGTGTCTAATGAATGGCTATCGCTCAGTATCTTTACTACGAGCATTGTTGAAGAAAATGAAAGTATTAAGCCGACAAGCAATGCCTCGTAAAAAGGCAACAATGCAAATTGCACTGCTAAAATATAAAAGAATAACGCTGTAAGAGCTACCTGCAATAATGTGCCAATCAATATGGTTTTTGCAAAGCTGATTATTTTTGAAAAATTTGTTTCTATTCCGACAGAAAACAAAAGGAATGCCACGCCTAATTCCGAAAGAAGCATTATTTCTTCCTTGTTTGTAACACTTAAGGGCATGCCAAAAAGCTGTAGCTTTAATGACCCAACAAAGATAGACCCTAAAACAATACCTGCAATGATATAGGAAAGCAAAGGCGGCTGCTTCAGCAATCTCGCGATTATGTTAAACAAGCCTGCAAATATAATTATCAAGCCAATATCAAACACTAAAGCAAAATCCATTACCATTTGATCATAATAAGAAAATATTTGCAATTTAAAAAAGTATGTTTGAAAAATAACTATGATTCAGAACAGATAAAGTATAAAACTCGTATTTTTATCGGCTTTCAAAGCATGAATGGCTTTCTTTTCCAAATGCACTAATACGCCTTTTTTCATGGGGATTTCCTCTCCTTTTAAAACAAAAATGCCTTTACCTTCAAGCACATAAACAAAACCTTGCTTTGTGGATGTATGCTCAGACATCTCTGTGCCCGCATGCATGCAAAATAAAGTTATATTAATTCTTTTGCTTTTGAAAAGTTCTTTGCTAAGGATTCCATTTTTTGAATATGCTATCTGCTTTTCTGCATTCACCCAAGTTTCATGCATAAAATCATCTCCTTTTGCACTCCTCGGCAAAATCCCAATAATTTTTAATGCTATTTTTGGCAAATTTTTCTGATTCAACTTTTTTAAACCTCTCAAAAATTGATTTTTGAGTCTTCTCAGGCAAGGCTTGATCAGCCATGGGATATAGGATATTGTCTTCTTTCCATATGTGCTCCTGCAGCAATTGTGAATAGCCCAGGGCATTTTCAACCACTTTTTTTGCATCATTAGAATTTATTGCCTGTTCTAAACCCTTGACAAAATTCCTGCCAAGGCCGTGCTCATAAAGCATCTGCTCTATTGGGTTGCAATGCAGGTTTAATTCATCACTACACAGCTCAACAAACAGAATATCTTCTTCTTTAGCATGATGAAATTTATCGGCAAAATTCCTTATGAAATCTATCGCATTCAAAAAGAAAGTTTTGTCAATGCTCTTTCCTGATTTCACCAGTGAACATTCCTTTATCATGGAATCGATTACCTTCAAAATATATTTGTGCTCTTCTGAAAGCAGTTCTGTTGCTTTTCCCATAAAAATCACCATTAAAATTATAAACAATAACGCTATACTAAATATAGCGTTGGCTGCTTATTAATGGCCAATATCCAAGAGGATAGTGCATGAAATGCTCTCTTTGCAGGAATAAATCAAAATATGAAATAGATTCCTGCATAATAAACCAAACCCTACGCATAATCAGCAAGAAATGGGTTCTGCCGATAATACTTGAATTGCTGCAGAAAAAGAAGCTTGGTTTTAATGAATTGCAAAAAGAACTTTTTCCAATAACCCCAAGAATACTTTCAAAAAGGCTTTCTGAGCTGGCAAAATTCGGCATTATTGAAAAGAAGCTGATAATGCCTATGCCTACTCCTTCAGTAGAATACACACTGGCAAAAAAAGGCCGAGAATTGATAAATGTTACGAATGAAATATTAAACTGGGCAAAAAAATACAATAAAAATGCAAAAAGATGCCATCAAATAGATAGATTAAATAAATATTAGAGATATGCCAGCAACCCTAATGATCCATGGATAACTGCAATGCTAATTGAAATAATAGCCATTAATTTATGGTACTTAAATTTTACTTTTCCCCGCAATACAAGCATGCCTAAACAGGCAGTTATGGCAAAGGAAGTAAGGGTAAGGATACCTAAATAAACAATTAGAGGTATCCCAAATATTGGCATATAAGAAATATCTTCAAACATATATAATCTAATCCACAACAGTTACTGAACCTTTCATTGCCGGGTGTATGTGACAATGATAGCCAAATGTTCCTGTTTTCGTAAATGTAAAGCTGTGTTCTTCCCCTTTATTTAATTCATTTGATACCAATTCAGGCAAGTCAGTATGGACTGGATGGGGATTAGATGCAATAAGGTGTGGAGAAGCATCTTCATTTACCCATTTTACTGTTGACCCTTTTTTGATTACTATTTCTTTTGGCTCAAATACAAACTCTTTTATGGTTACAATAACTTCTCCAGACTGTGCAACAACTGTGCCTTGTTTCTGGTCAGCAACAGCGCTGTTTTGGCTATTTTCCTGTGAACTTGGCTGCTGCACGCAACCGGAAAGAAGCAAGGCTAAGATAAATAATATCACTAATGCAAAAATTTTATTCATAAAATACCCTTCTTTCTTAAAATTAAACCATTAAATTTAAAACAAATTAATAAAATATACAATTCATTTAGGTTAAATCCTTTTCCACTTAGTGCCTTCCTTGGTATCATCCAATTCAATGCCTTTTTTCAGCAATTCCTGCCTTATTTCATCAGATTCTTCCCATTTTTTCTGGTTCCTTAATTCATTCCTTTTTTCTACCGAGGATTTCTCTTCAGCCGATAATTCAAACTCTTTTTTCTCAAATGAAAAAACCTGCAGGAATTTATCAACATCCTTGAAGAATTGGATAGCACAGGTAGAATCTTCCTTTGTAAATTTTCCTTCGGCTATTTTTTTGTTAATTAAGGATTCTAGCTTAAACAAATGCACCCATGCTTTTGGCAGATTAAAATCCGAATCCATTTCTTTTATGAAATTTTTCCTGGCTAAATTAACATCCTTAATTATGCTCAAAGAACCTGAATTTTGAAGATCCAAAAGCCTTTGAATAAATTCATTCAGCCCATTTAATGCATTTCTTGATTTCTTCATTTCCTCTTTTGAGAAATTAATAGGGCTGCGGTAATGCGACTGTGCAATAAAGAAACGGAATTCCTCGGCAGAATATTCCTTTAGCAAATCCTCAACAACAATATAATTTCCCAAACTCTTTGACATTTTCTGCCCTGAAACAGTCAAAAACCCAGAATGCAGCCAATATTTCACAAATGGCTTTTTCCCAAAGCAGCATTCACTCTGCGCTATTTCATTCTCGTGGTGCGGGAATATCAAATCCCTTGCGCCGCCATGAATATCTATCTGAAGCCCCAAATATTTTGTGCTTAATGCCGAGCATTCAATATGCCAGCCCGGCCTTCCTTGGCCAAAAGGTGAATCCCAGAAAGGTTCATTTGGCTTTTGTTTCTTCCATAAAGCAAAATCTCTGGCTTCTTCTTTTTCATACTTATCTGTTTCAACCCTTGTACCTGTTTTCTGCTTTGAAATTTTTATGTGAGAAAGCTTTCCATAATCTGCCATTTTTGCAACATTGAAATAAACACCATCTTCAGTCTCATAGGCATATCCTTTATCCTTCAGGGTTTTTACAATCTGGATGATTTCCGGGATATTATCAGTTACCTTGGGGCAGATAGAAGCATCCTTTATCTTCAATGATTTCATATTCCTAAAATAATTTTCAGTAAATTTCGTTGTCAGTTCCAGGAAATTAATATTCAACTCATTTGCCCTTTTTATTATATCATCATGTATATCTGTAATATTTACAACAAATTTGACTTCATATCCCATAAACTCCAAATATCTTCTAATAATGTCAAAGGCAACATATGTGCGGGCATGCCCTAAATGTGCTGGGCCATAAACAGTCGGGCCGCAGACATACATCCGAATTTTACCTTTCTCTATTGGCTTGAATTCTTCCTTTTTGCCTGAAAGGGTATTGTAAACAGAAATCATGATAAAAGAATAAGAAGAAGAAAAATAAAAAGCCTTTGGTTTCTTTCAAAGGCTAGAGATTAACATTTAATCCATAGGCGATTTCCAAATAGTAATTCCTTTAATTTCTTTTTGGCTTGGTTTGTGTAGTTTTGTAATTGATATAGTGCTGTTTGATTTGCCTTTTGGCTTGCATCCAACTTCTATAGCAACCTTATCTTTTGGTTTCACTATCATCAATTTCTGCGTATCTTTTGGCGTATGAACCACATCAATTGCAACTTTGTCTTTCGGTGCATGAACCACATCAATTGCAACTTTGTCTTTTGGCCTTATTTCACAAATCAATGCACTCACAGATGTAATCATTCCAAAAATCATTAGAATAAAAAGCAATGCTACAATTTTTCTCATAAAATTACCTCCTTTTAGTATCTGAATAAATCTTCAAAGATTATAATTTGCAAACACCAAATAATATATATATATGCCTTTTAAATATTGCAAAAATTTATAATAAAGGCATAAATATATGGTTTATAAATAGTACTATTTAGCATACCTATATATGGTTGACATAAGAAAGGTTCAAAAGACAGGGAACATGCATTATGTCTACTTGCCAACCAGCTGGTGCAAGCAGAATAAAATTACTTCAAATTCAAATGTCAGCCTTGATGAAGGGCCTTCCAATGAATTAATTATATACCCCCAAATTATAACTAAACAAGGAAAGGACTTGAAATTAGACATAAGGACAAACAAGATAGATGTAATTGAAAAAATCTTGATGGCCTGTTATATTAATCCAATGAAATCTTTCAGGCTTGATTTTGACAAGAACATTGATTTGTCAAAATTGCTTACTCAAAAAAGGTTGTTTAACGTTGATTTCATCGAGATAGAGAAAAACGCAATATTCTGCGAATCAAATATTGCAATTAACAACCCTTCTTCACTGCTTAATACTTTAGTCAGGAAAATAAAGGCACTGCTTTTTTTAATGATAAATAATTATGATGTCTTAGCTATGGAGAAATATGAGGAGGAAGTTGATAAAGCTAAGATATTGATAGACAAGGCAATGATTACTGCATTGTCAGATGCTAGGCTCGAAAAAACAAGGTCAATTGATTTGTTTTATATGACAATGATTGCCCGCAGCCTTGAGACAATGGTGGACAGTTTAATTATAATAAAAAGTACAGAAAAAGAATTTCTCAAATCTGTTTTGGATTTAATAGAAGCATTGCATGTAATACTTGAAACCTTGCCTGTGGATAATGAATTAAGCTGCAGAAATGCGATAGGCTTTATTGAAAAAGCACTTAATTTGGAAGAACCAAAACTAGCAACACAGGCATGTTACACTAAAAGAATTAAAAAAAGCATCATCAGGGTTTCTGAAGTGCTTATAGATTGGTCAATAACTAAAAAATTAGAGCAGAAAAACTAATTATTTTTTAAGTCTTCAACATCTCGTTTCATAACTTCCATTTGTATTGCCATTGTTATTCTGCCGATAAGCAAACCTATCACAAAGATTGTAAACCAGAGAAAATACGTAACGAAAGCTGCTGCCATATATTATACTTGTTTTTTGATAAATAAAAAAAATCAGTAAAGATAATAGGTGAAATAAATAGAGTATTTATAATAGGGAAAATAAATATTTTATAAAAAATGGGCAGAATAAGATGAATTTGAATAAATAAAGCTTGTGTTAAACTCACAAATTGATTTTTTTCTTCCAGTAATTGCACACAATTTCGGTTTTCTTTTCAGCCAATCCTGTGTACAATTTAGGATTCTCAATTACTGCAATCTGTTCTTTTGAGAATTTTTTTAAGGAGTCTGCAAGCTCCTTATCCTTGCGTGCTTCCTCAAGCAACTCTGTTTTGTTCTGCTCAGCTTTCAATGTCAATTCCCTTACTTTCTCATGCGCATTTTTGTGCCCGTGGAATGAAAGCAGGATATACAGCGGTTCTGCTGGAATCATTTTTACTGACATATTGAAATTTTTCAGCATATTTTCCTTATCCACTTTTAATTTGCCAATGGATTTATTCAGGCGGGAAGACATCAGATATAAAGCAATAAAATTTTCCTGCATAAAACGCAAAGAAGCTGAGTTTGTCAGGTCCCTTTGATGCTCTGAAATCTGGTCCATGTAAAATGTAATGGCTCTTGGCATGAACTCCTTCCAGAAGCTTTTTACATTCTCAAAATTTATCGGGTTTCTTTTATGTGGCATAGTTGAAGATCCAACCTGCTTTTCTTCAAAGAATTCATATACTTCAGAAATTTCACTTCTTTGCAAATGCCTTAAATCATCAGCAAGGTTTGCCAAAACGCCCATAGCTGAGTTTATTGCATGCAGCAAATCAAGCAAATATTCAGGCGGCACAATCTGGGTTGAATGCAAGCTTGCTTCTAAACCAAGCTCTTTCAAAACATCTTTTTCAAATTCAACAGGATCTTTAATTAAAAGGAAGCTAGCATTATAAGCACCAACAGCACCGGCTATTTTCCCTTTAAGGTTATTTGCTGCAATTTCAATTTGTAAAATTCTTTCCCCTAGCCTGTGCACATAAGAAGATAGGGCAAAGCCAAAGGTGATTGGCTCGGCATGCTGGCCGTGTGTCCTTCCAATCTGCAGGGTTGATTTTTCCCTTAATGAAATATCAATCAAAGTTTTTTCGAGCCTTTTCAATTCAGGCAATAAAATCTCAAAAGCAGCATCCTTGAAGCGCAAGGAATCTGCAGTATTTATGACATCATTGCTTGTCATGCCCAAATGGATGAATCTTTTTGAATCTTCAGAAACATAATTCCTGATGCAATTTACCAAAGCTCTTATGTCATGCTTTATTTTGTCTTCTTCCTCATAAACCTCTTTTGCCGTAACCTTCTCAATGGCTTTTTTGGTTTCATCAACTGCTTTCTGTGAACATATTTTCCTTTTTGCAAGCGCTTTTATTAAAGCTAATTCAACCCTTGCCTGGTATTTTATGCGCGCATTTTCTGAGAAATATTTTCCCAAATCCTGTTTCAGTTTTTCATTCCTTCCATAATACCTAAAATCAAGTGGGTTTACAAAATCAAAAATATCTTCCATCTTTTTCACCGGCTTTTCCTTAAATCATTAATTCAAATCATTTTTTGCGTATTTTCCAAAAATAATTCATAATCCTCTACGACTTTTTCAATTTTTGGGACATTCCAGATTTTTTTATCTATCCATGCCTCTGCTACAGCCTTGTACATATTAGATGCAATTGTTATTAGTTGTTTTGGCAGCCTTGGCGGAGTTATTGATTTGCCTTTTTTCAGGTATTCTTCCTTCCATGGAGTTAGATTATAATAATCCCTCAAAACCTGCTTGCTTAGGTGAATGCCATTGTACAGGAAACGGTTTTCATCTAATGTGCCTAAAACATCAACAATCATTAAATCTGAATTAGCACTCACACCAAATTCAATCTTTCCATCAGCATGCTCCAAACCGATAGAATCTGCTTTTTCAGTAAGAAATTCATTTACCTTTAATGCTGTTTCTTTTAATTCCTGAAATTTTTTATCCGGCAAACCTGACATTGCCTGGGCTTCTGCCCATTTCAAATAGCGGTCTTTTTCCTCAAGCTTTGTGCTGACATCCAGAATAGGGTCTTTTAATTTTGTGCCTTCTCTTGGCATTTCTTTTAACCCCAAATCCGCAAGTGTAACTTCTTTATTGTTCAATCTCTTCAACAGAGAAGAGCCGCTTGGCAAAGAATTCCTGAATATAACTTCCAAAGGAACTAAATAATTGCCTTTTTCTTTTGATAAATCAAATTTTTTAGGGTCTAAAACACGGACTAATTTCACTTTCATTTCATTGTTGCTTACTAATTCCAAGAAATGACTTTTTATCCCAATTCTTTTCAGTTGTTCAAAATTATAGGCAGACATTCTGCACAAAGCAGCGCCTTTATCAGGGATTGTATCAGGCATTTTGCCATAATCAAAAACAGAATAATCATCAGTAAAATAAAAAATACCCAAACCTTCTTTAGATGAGGAAGGTTTTTCCAATAATTTCAGGTCTTTTACTGAGCCCATAATAGAAAATAAGGGAAAAGGGTATTTTAATACTTTCTTGCTTTCAGCTATTTCTGCTTAAGCAATTTAATTGCTGCTAATGCGGCATTATCTCCCCTATTAAGCCCTAACCACAACCCTTTCTTTGTCAAATCAAGCAATTTCAATGAATCCCTTTCATTGCTTTCAAGCTTTACTGGCACAAACAAGGCAAATTTGCATTTATTGTCCACTTCCTTAACCTTATCCAATTCAACAAAATCAATATAGATAGCAGTTTCATCAGAATATTTTGGCTCGGAAATTGTTTCAAAAGCCATATTTTCAGCCGTGAATTTTTCCACTGCCTTTTTCATTGCATTCTGGATTGCTTCAGCATTGCTTCGTTTTACAAGGATAATCTTTGAAAATTTTCTTTTGAAAATTAATTCAGCATATTCTGCAGCTTGCTTGGCACAATTTATTCCTGCACCCAAAACAGGAATGCCTGAAGGCATTTGATGAGTGCTTAATAGTGCATCCAAACCGGAATAATTTGCTGAAACCGGGATTCCTATAACAGTTGCATCACAATGTGATACAAGGAAGCCTGGCAGGGCTGCAGACAAACCTGCGCCTGCAATAATTAACTTCGGATTTTCAATGGATAAATATTCTAACAGCTGCTTTGGCTCACGGTGCGCTGAAAATGTTTTGAATGTACTTTGTACTTTTCTTTCTTTCAATTCCTTGAAAACCGATTCATAAACCTCAAAATCAGACTTTGAACCAAATATTATGTAAACCTTATCCATAGTTCCACCCTTAAAAAAAGAAATTTCAATAATATTAAGTTATTTTGTGTTTATTAAACTAATTAGGACAATAATCACATATAGGTTAATATGAAAGAAAAAAATAGAGCATCATTCGCCTATCTCCGCAAGCTGGAAGGCAGAGGCATAAGGCTCGGGCTTGAGCGAATGGGAAAAGCCATCAAACTAATTAAATTAAAGAAAATGCTTGTTGTAAAGGTAGCAGGCACTAATGGAAAAGGCTCCTGTGCATGCCTGCTCGCAAGAATTTTTGAAAATGCAGGATATAAAACTGGGTTATACCTAAGCCCGCATATTGTGGATTTTGGCGAAAGAATCCAGATTGATGGAGAATACATTTCTGAAGCAGAATTGTGCACAAGAATTCTTGAATTAAAAGAGATTTTGGAAAAAAATTCTGTTGAATTAAGCTATTTTGAATTTCTTACATTGCTTGCTTTGAAATATTTCTCTGACAAAAAATGTGAAGCAATTGTCCTTGAAGTCGGATTGGGTGGAAGGCTAGATGCAACTAATGTCCTGCAAGCAAAATATTCCGCAATAACTTCGGTTTCTGTAGAACACAAACAGATTCTTGGCAGCACCACAAGAAAAATCGCTAGGGAGAAAGCAGGGATAATTGACAAAAATACAAAAATATTTACTGCTGTTGAGAATAAAAGTGCACTTGCAGAAATAAAAAAAATCTGCATGGAGAAAAATGCCGAATTGTTTAATTATGGAAAAGATTTCTTCTGCAATAAACAGCAGATGCAAATGCACAAAATGAATTTTGATTTTAAGGCAAATGCAAAAAAAGCAGATTTTGAGGATTTAGAGAATTTGAAAATTGCCTTGGTTGGGAAAAGGCAGTTTGCAAGCGCAGCAATTGCTATCGCAATAGCACAGCAGATAGGATTAAGTGAAAAAGCGATTAGAACAGGGTTAAAAGAAGCAGAAATGGCTGGCAGATTTGACATAAGGAGGAAAAATCCGTTGCTTATTTTTGACAATGCGCACAATCCTGAAGCAATAAAGAATCTAGCAGATACAATAAAACAGCTGTTTGGCAATAAAAAAATAATTCTGGTTTTTGGTGTTTCTTCTGACAAGGAATACCAGAAAATGCTAAAAGAAATTCTACAAATTCCAAAGAAGGTTTATATTACTCAGGCAAAATACCGCGGCTTGGATATGAAAATTTTGGGAAAAGAAATTAAGAAGATTTTGGGGAAAAATAAAATCAAAAAAACCGGCAAAAAAGATGGAATTGGTCTAATTTTAGAAAGAAATGTAAAGTTAGCAGTGAAAAGAGCGCAAAAAGAAGCAGAAAAAGATGATATTGTGCTTGTCTGCGGCAGCTGTTTTGTTGTTGGGGAAGCTCTTGCGAAGAAGAATGTGAGGCATTCTAACTAAAACCGGAAACAAGCCAGATTAAAACAACCAAAATAGGTTGATGTATAAAATAAAGGAAAAGGGAATGCCGCCCTAGATAATTCACTGGCTTAAAAAAGGAGAATTTTGAAAAGTCTAATTTTATTTTTGGAACTCCATTAGGATAAAGTTTCTGGCCGAAAAACAGGCCTAGCAAAAATATTGGAAACCATTCAAGCAAAGGAAAATAATCAAATGTTGGCAGATAATAATTCGGCCAAAGGGCTAATAGGTAAGGGAAAGGCAGGGAAATTGACCTGATTAGGGGATAAATTAAAAATAGAAGAATTGCTAACAGTAAATTTTTATCTTTTAATTTTATAAAAAAAATTGAAAGCAAAATTGAAATACTGATAAAATGCAAAATTCCAAAATAAATGAAATTATTGGGGAAAGCAAAAAATGTGAAAATTGTGATTAAAAGGCCATAGCCAAAAACCTTCAACCCGCGCTTTAAAAAATGTGTTTTATAATCTTCATTTCTTTGCAAACACCTTTCATAGCTTATTGTCAAACAGATGCCAACAAGGAAAATGAACAGGCCTGCTGTAACCTTCTGGAATATCCCAAAAAAGCCTTCATAAAGCAAAAAAGTCGTAATTTTGAAGTAATTTAAATCCCATAAAGTATGAAAAGCCATCATCATAAAGATGGCTATGCCCCTTAGGAAATCCAATTCAAAGAATCGTTCAGCTTTATTTAGAATAGGCATTTGATAAAATCATGGGGTAAACCTTTTTAATTACTTCAGTATTAAAAGTTTCTATTAAAATAATGGAGGGATTTAATTGGGCATTAAGGAATTTTTCACTAAGAAAAGAATTCTATTCATCCTAATGTTTGCGGTTCTGGCATTCATGGGGGATAGAATAAATTATTCACAGCTTTTAGGGATGGATAAGCAATACTTCACATTTTTCCAGTTCTTCGGGCCATTGCCAGCGGCATTTTTGGGGCCATTTGTTGGGATTATTGCAGTAGCTATGGCACAAATTGCAAATTTCTTCCTCTTAGGAAAGACTTTTGAGATTGTGAATATCATAAGGCTAACACCAATGCTTTTTGCAGCATACTACTTTGGAACAACAGGGAAGAATAAATTAGGAATAATAGCCCCGATTATCTGCATGGCCGCATTTATGCTGCATCCAGTCGGGCAGCAAGCATGGATATTCAGTTTAATGTGGCTTGTTCCTATTTTTGCAAGATTCTCAAACAGGTTATTTTTGAAATCTTTAGGAACAACATTTACTGCACATGCAATCGGCGGCGCATTATGGATCTGGACTATTCCAAGCACGCCAGAATTCTGGATTTTATTAATACCAATAGCCTTGGCTGAAAGAATAGCATTTGCTTTAGGAATCACTGTCAGCTATGTTGGCATAAATACAATCCTAAACAGATTTGAAACATTCACAAAAGCGGTTGAAATTAACATAAATAAGAAATATGTTTTTTCAAAGAACCTGCTTATGGGAATTAAATTATAAATCAACAAAAAATTAAATAAGAAAGGGCTTATCAGCCTTTTCTTTTTTCCTATTTTTCCGCTAGAAATTTTTCAGCAAATTGCTCAATCTCTTTCCGCAGCTTTTTGCTTTTTTTGAAATCATCCGAATGCTCAGCAATAAAGATTTTTGATTGAATAACATTCATCTTATGTATCCTGCAGAATTCCTTCAAACAGGCTAAGCACATTTTTGGGGAGCTTCCTTTTGAAGCACTCACAACAAGCAGAGCAGTTTTTTTGCTTTTAAAATCATGGTTGCAATAATAAGGATTTGTCCTGTCCATGAAATTCTTCATTAATGCAGAAACATTGCTAAAATAATTTGGGGTTGCAAGAATTAACAGATTGGATTTCAGAATCTCTTTTTGTATTTCCTGCATTGCATCAAGGACAGCAGGCTTTCCTGTGTAATATTCATCAGAATCGCCTGTGCTGAATTTCAAATTCTTTTTCTTTAAATCAATCAGTTTGAAAGAATGCTCTTTCAAAACAAGATGCTTGCCTAAAAAATTAATTGCAGCATCAGTGTTTCCATTCCTGTGCGATGCAGAGATTGCCAAAATCTTCATGCAACAATATAATATACCTTCTAAATAAAAGAATTACTATGTTTATTGACGTGCATTGCCATGCTTCAATGTTTGAAGATGTGGAAAAAGAAATTGAAAATGCAAAAAATGCAAATGTCAAACTCCTAATCTCCAATTCAGTGGATTTTGCAAGCATGGAAAAGAACTTGGAGATTGCAAAAAAACATAAAGAGATTAAAATTCTGCTTGGTTTGCATCCTGAAGAAGTTATAAAGATGCAAAAGGACGAAATTGAGGAAGCATTTGAATTCATTGAAAAAAATATAACAGAATGTATAGGCATTGGGGAAACCGGCTTGGATTATAAATATGCAGAAACAAAAGAACAAAGAGAAGTGCAAAGGCAATGTTTTGCAAGGCATATTGAGATTGCAAAAAAACATAATTTGGCAATAGAAATACATTCAAGAAGGGCGCAGAATGTTGTGCTTGATATGCTTGAGAAGGCTGAAGCAAGGAATGTTTTACTACACTGGTTTTATGCGGATACAAAAACAGTGAAAAAAGCTGCTTCCATGGATTACTTTATTTCTGTCGGGCCGAGTATCATTTCAAATGAATCACTAAAACCGATAATTGAAGAATACCCAATTGAAAAAATACTTTTTGAAACAGATTGCCCTGCTGTTTTATTTGATGGGGAAAGGGTGAATCCGACATGGATAGCTAGGGTAGCACAGAAAGTAGCAGAAATAAAGGGCATTTCCTTGCAGGAAATTGAAAAAATATCGGAAAATAACGCCAAAAACCTATTTAGCAGTAAGCTCAATATATAAAAAGGTTTGTCATAAATTAAGATTAGGAGAGCAGAACATGTTAAGCCTTTCACTATTACTAGCAGCAGTAGCATTAGCAGCTGCCAACGGCGTTTTTTACTTAAAGGGCAGGATTTCAAAAAGGCAGAATGGCAATGCTGTAATTGTCACTGACAACAATACAACTATTTATACTAAAGATCCAGCATTCAAAAGTTTTTCAAACCCCTATGTTTATTTGGACAAGAAAACAGACATGATGCACAAAAAACTTCAGAAGATGGAACAGCAGATGACTAACTTTAGTGTTAATGGAAATGGATTTAATGAAAATGGCAATAGTTATGCTAAATTAAACGGGGATGCCTATAAAAAAATTGAAAGGCTTGAAGACTTCAAGAGGAATACTGAAATAGAAATAAGGGCATTGAAGGATATGCTTGAAGAATCAGGGCAATTGCAAATAACAAAGCAAACAAAACAGCCCGTCTTGGATAAATCCGTGGAAGACAAAATAAGGGCACTGGCATTTAATTCTGACAGAAAATAATAATTGGGAAATAAGCTACTTTTTTTGGTTCTGGTTTTTAGATTTTATTTTGCCCCAGCTCAGTCTAAGGGATTTATTTTTGCTCTGCTCCCTCGCATATTTTGCAATAACGCTTGCAGCACCGATTACCGGGTTAATATCATCGCCTTTTACTAAGTATTCGGCATTTGTAGGGCAGAAATTTAGTGGTTTCCCATCAATAGCTATTTTCAAATCCTTTTTAAAATTAAAAAGCTCGGAAAATGATTTTACTGCCTTGCATTGCAACTCATCCAGTGTAAGGCCTTTCATCCTGCACTCATCAACAAAGTCCGGAGAAAATGCCACAACAACATAAGCTAAAGCATTCTTTGTCACAATGTCTTTTTTCGCCTTCATATTTTCTATTTTTTTGCTGTCCCTCAAAGCCCTTAATTTATTTTTGTCACCAAGGACCGCAGCGATAGTGAAAACACCAAAGTCTTCCCCTCTGCCAGATTCATCTATGCCTAATACAATTTCCTCGGACAAGTTTAATTTATGCAATAATTCCTTTGAAATAGAATGCGCTTTAATGCCCTGTATCAAAACCTTGCCTGAAGAATAAACTATTACTGTACAGCCATTGCCATTAAACCTTGCCAATTCATATTCACTCTTTGATTCGCACAATTTCAATGAATCGACTGTTTTTAGCAATGTAATTAATTCATCCAAATCCCTATCAGAAAAATTCAGTGAAATATTCCTTGATTCATTCATGTTACCACTTGCATAATGCTATTTGAAATAAAGGCCTTTTATGCCTGGGAGTTCAGGCTTTCTTTTAGCATTAATGTTTGAGGCAACAAGCACAATTTCATTAGTAATATTTGCCTTTGCTGAAAAAAGATGGCCGCCTATTGGCTTAAATTCATGGTCGAATAAAACTGCATGAAAATGAAAAATATAATCTTCCCCGTTTTTTACTATGTTGCCTTGCAAAGAGCATAATTCATGCGGTTCAGACTTTTTTGCCCTGACATAATCCTTGCCATCATAGGTGGCAATTTCAAAATCTTTCAGCATGCCGATGCCTGAAACAACTGCAGCAAAATTAACTTTATATTTTCGGCAAATTTCTTCCAGCGATTTAAATAAGTCTTCATCCTGCTTCAGCCTTATTAAAATAAGTGATTTGTCTTTTTTTGAATCCATATTGCACCACAATTGCAATATAGAAGGGCTAGTTAGATTAAAAAACAGATTTATTTGGCAATATATATTACTAAGAGACAAAGGTGCATATTATAATTAATAAATTTATTTTAACATTGTTTTTAGCATTATTAGTTCCGGCAGCAGTTTCTGCTGTGGTTGAATATTCCTATTTGTTAAAGGTTGAATCGACATCACAAAACCCAAGCAAAGTCTATGGAGGAGACACTTTCACAGTTAAAGCAGACCTGAAAAATAAGGCAACATCCTACAATGCTGAAGATGTAAATGCAACAATAGAACTGCCGGAAAGTTTTGAGGGCATAAAAACTACTGCGCATGCTGATATTGTTACGCCAGGGCAGAGCATAAGCGTAGTATTTGAGATAAAGGCAAAAGAGAATGCACCAGCTGCAGATTATACCTTGCCAGTATATGTAACATACAAAAGGGAAGGCACTGAGCTCACTGAAAAATACTCAGTAACAGTAACAATTTCAAAATTGACTAAGTTAGATATCCAAGGCATAAAGTTAAGCGAAATCAGCCCACATATTGGGGATATTCTTACAATCACTGCAAATGTGAGAAATACTGGAAATTCAGAAGCAAGAAATGTTTCTGTTGGATTAAAAAAAGCTGATGCTTCTGATTTCGGGAATTTTATAGTTTTATCTGATGTTAAAAATCAGGTAGGCAATATTTCGGTAGGCGAAAGCAAGGAAGTATCTTTCAAGGTAATGCCAGGCAAGAAAATTACCCCTGGAACAGTTACTTTTCAGCTAGATGCGAACTGCACAGATTGCACAGATACAGACATTGAAAAAATCAGTTTTGAAGTACTGGGAAGGCCTAATCTCATTATATCCGGCATTGATTTTTCAATTGAAGGCAAACAGGATAAAAAAATATTGCAGGGAGACGCATTCTCACTTTCAATACAATTGGATAATATCGGAGAAGAAAAAGCAAAGGCAGTAGAGGTTTTGCTTGAAACAGATACTGAAGTTGTGGGAGTAAAAAAATCTTATGTCGGAAACATAGATGATGATGATTCTGGCGCGGCAATCTTTGATTTAATCACTAGCGAAAATGCCAAAGACGGCGAGCATGAGGTCAAAATAACTATCAAGTACAAGGATGAATTAGGCCAAGAACAATCATTTGGGGAAAATTATTCTGCATATATCAACAAGAAACCTGAACCTTCAATAGTTATCCCAATGGTTTTGGCAATTATTATTTTGGCAGTTCTTTATTTTATAATAAAGATGGTTTTCAGGCAGCTTGCGCTTAGGAAGATGGAATAAACTTCCATCTTTTTTATTTGGTGGAATTTTATGCTAAAGCTAAGCTTGCTCAATCTTTTAAGAAGAAAAAGCCGAACCTTTTTATCATTGCTTGGCATAACAATAGGGGTTGGAACGCTAATTGCCATGGTAGCGGTTGTTGACGGCACATACTCCCAATTTAATTCACTGATTGCACAATTTCAAGGTATCTCAGTAATGGAAAAAGATTCTGCAGACCAGACATTATCTAAAGTAGATGTAAGCCTGCAAAAAGAACTGGAAAAAATTACTGGAATAAGAACAGTGTTGCCTGAAATATGGATTATGCCTACTGAAATAGACAACAAGAAGATAGGCCTTGAAGGAATGACAAGCTATCCGCCATTCATATATGGCATAGGCACAACAGAATATGTCAAAATGAGGGGCAATGGCTGGATTGGCGAGCTTGACAAAGGCAATAAACTAAAACCTTCAGACACTAAGAAAGTAATGATTGGTGCAAAAATTGCTGATAAATATGACAAATTTATTGGTTCTTCAATAAAAATAAATGACCAAACATTTGAAGTAATAGGGATAATGAAAAATGAATCAAGCATGATGGAAACAATTATTGTTATGACATTGGATGATGCCCGCAAGATGAGCACGTTAACAACAGATAAAGTTAGCTCATATTATGTTGAGCTGGAAAACGCAAAAGAAGATACTAAAATAAAAAAAATAATTGAATTCAAATATGGCAATAAGGTAGATGCACTAATTTCATCAGATTATTCAGACCAATTTAACTCTGTTTTGGGAAATTTCAGGATGGTTGTTTTCTTGGTTGGATTGTTGGCAGCAATTGTTTCTGCAATCGGCGTGATAAATACCATGCTAATGAATGTAATGGAAAGAAAGAGAGAAATTGGAACGTTAAAAGCAAGCGGATGGTCTTCGCTTCACATAATTAAACTGATTTTAATTGAAGCTGCATTAATAGGAGTTATAGGGGCATTGTTAGGTTTGTTACTTGGTTTGGGTTTAACCTATATTTTAAATATTTTATTTGGATTAGATTCTGTTATAACCCAGGAATTGTTAATTCAATCTGCATTATTTGCAATTGGCTTGAGTTTAATTGCTGGATTGTATCCAGCGTACAGGGCTGCTAAATTAGACCCGGTTGAAGCAATGACATATTAAAAAGGAATGAAATTATGGCAAAAAAAGCACAGGCATTGATCGAGGCAATTGATGTGAAAAAAGATTACCTAATGGAAAAAGTAACTGTAAACGCACTTAGGGGCGTTTCATTAACAATCAATAAGGGAGACTTTGCAATGATTGTTGGGCCATCAGGAAGTGGAAAGACTACGTTAATGCATATTTTAGGTGCACTAGACCACCCTACTTCAGGAAAGGTTCTTATTGATGGCAAAGACATTACAAAAGCAGAGGATTGGCAATTAACTTTAATAAGAAGGAAGATGGTTGGGTTTATTTTCCAGACATTTAACCTTATCCCGACATTAACCGCACTTGAAAATGTTATGATTCCAACAGAGCCTATGAATATTGATGAAAATACTTTATTGAAAAGGTCAAAATACCTATTGAAGGTTGTTGGGCTTGAAGAAAGGATGTTCCATAAGCCATCAGAATTATCAGGAGGGCAAAGGCAAAGAGTGAGCATAGCCCGCTCTTTAATTAATGACCCGCAAATAATAATGGCTGATGAACCAACAGGAAATTTAGATTCAATTACCGGTTTGAAAATAATTTCCTTATTGCGAGAACTGAATGAAAAAGAAGGCAAAACTTGTGTAATGGTTACGCATGACCAAAATTTATTAAAATATGCAACAAAAAGGGTTTACATTGTTGATGGCAAGATTGCAAGGATTGAAACCGGCAAGCATGAAGAAACCCTGAGCCATGAGATTCCTTAATTTACATCAAATGACATAAATAAAGATATTAAACTGATTCTGATATTAATCTGATTATGCCTAGGCCAAAATATTCAAAGAGCATGAGGAGAAATGCTGGCGGAAACGTGCGGGTTAAAGCATTGCTTACTCCATTGGTAAGAAAAAGAGCAAGAACTTTGGATGAAGACAATAAATTTTATTTTAAATTATATAAAAGAGCAAAAAGAACCGAACATTTGCCAAATGGCATACCCTATAAAGTTGTGAATTTCCCGGATGTGCATATGGGCGGTGCTGTAACGGTGCAAAGAGTTAATCAGCCGCTTATTTTAGTAAGCAGCAAATTGACAAGAGCTGAAAGAGCAAATGCTGCAATGCATGAATATGAAGAATGGGCAAGAGTTAGGAGTACAGAAGGCCTTTCACAAGCTCAAGCCATAAAAATAAGGAATGAAGCGCATGATGAAGCGGTAAAAAGAGAAAATCCAAGATTAAGAAAAAGTACACTTAAAAAAATTGGCCGTTATCTTTTAGAATGGGCAATCCAGAAAAGATGATAATTTAAACTATTTCTAAGCTGATTTTTATTTGTACGCAGGAGTCGGATAGTGGCCTATTCCGCCGGCTTCAGGGGTCGGTGCCTTAGTGGCTTCGCAGGTTCAAATCCTGCCTCCTGCATTTCCAATCGAAGATTGGAAATAACACAAAAAAACTGCCTCAAGTTCATTAACAGTCAATCAATAACCAATGCTTAGCTTGCAAATATAAATAATAATTCTTTAATTTTTTATAAACGTTATCTTTTTATAGTACAAATAGCTTAATAATATCATGAAAAAATATACTTATAATATTGGGAATTTCTGCAATTCTTGTTATTCTATCTGGCTGTGTTCAGCAGCCGCAAACCATAACGCAGTATGTATGTTCTGACGGAACTACTGTAACAGACAAAACACTGTGCCCTGCAGCCAAAGCAGCTGATGGGACAAAGGTGGCAGAAGATAAAGAAGCTGCAACTAGCACACTTGAAGAAACAAGCACTACCCTTGAATCACAACTGGCAGTCTGCTATGGAATGCCTTCAACCCAGCAAGGTTCATTGGAAGACATTTGCATAATCGGGCTTGCAGGAAAACTTAAAGATACATCATTGTGCAAAAAGCTGACAAAGGACCAGCGCATGACATGCTATGTTCTAGTTGGAAGCGTAAAAAAAGATCCTGATGTATGCCTAGAAGCTGAATTCCAGGAAGATGAATGCTACTACAAATATGCAACAGAAAAAAAGGATGCCTCTGTTTGCGAGAAGGTTAAGGAAGCTAGTTATAAAAGCAACTGCTACCAAAGTGTGGCCAATTATACTGGTGACCCTGCACTGTGCGATAAAATAACTATGATAAACTCGAAAGACTATTGTTATCGTGATATGGCAAACAAATTCCAAGATACTAGCTATTGCAATAAGATAACAACCGCTAACACAAAACAGGAATGCTTGCAGAATTTACAAAATATGCAGGGAGGATCAAAACCTATGATGGAACTTCCAGCAGGGAAATAAGCGGTGCGATTTGCTAAAAATACAAAAGATAGAAATGCCCATATGTCAAAATTGAAACAAATAATATTCCAAAAAAGAAACTAATTAGTTAAAGGCATAAAATGGCTAGCGATTATTTCTATTTTGTGTGGCATAACTAAAGTATAATAATAGCTAAAATTCAGGTTAAGGGATTCATCTGCAAAAACTCCTTGGTAAGTATATTCTGCCGAAGCAGTATTCACTGAATTTGAGATTAATTCGAGATTTTTATTATTTTTAAGAAGTTCTTCATTAAACGAATTAATTTTTTGCTGTGTTATATCACCCTGAAGACAATAAACAAGCCTTATGCCATCGGGTTGGGCTGATTCAATAGTTTCTGAGATAACAACGGCAGGGTTACTAAAAGTATTTGAAATAATTGGGTTAATAGCATTATGAATTTTGGAAGCAAAATCTGCAGTTATCTGTACTTCTTTGCCGCATTCTTTTTCAGTCTTTCCTATTGGCTGAGTTTCATTTGGCTGATATGTGCAACCACTCAACAATAAAATACTAAAAATAAAAAATAAGACAGATAATTTATGAATCATACTTAGATAAGCATGAATATGAATAATAATTCTTTGCTTTTTTAGAGTACTGGGGATTGGCATGGAATT
>JBBSVU010000004.1:0-25740 GCA_038046645.1 archaeon | reverse complement strand
TTGCAAGAAAAGGATGGGCTGGGAAGACTCCTGAGGAGAGGAGTGAGATTGCAAGAAAAGCCAGAAAAACATGGCTTGAAAAAAGTACTCCTGAGGAGAGGAGTGAGATTGCAAGGAAAGCATGGGAAAAGAGGTTTTCAAAGGTTTCTTATGTTATGGATTTGCCTGCAAGGAATTTGTTAAGCAAAGCTGAAGTGAAACAACATTTGGATAATTATATGAAGTATTTTTTGGACAATAGGGCTGTTAATGAGGCTGCTAAGTTAAGGGCTTATTCTTTGAAGTCTTTTAGGGGAAGAGCTGATTTTGAGGATATTAAGATGCAATTCCAGCTCGGGGTATTGCATGCATTGAGCAGGTGGGATGGAACTGCTGATTTGGATAGGCTGGTGCAGGATTCTGTGATATTTCATGTGATGGATTATTTCGGCAGCGAGAAGAAATACCACGAATTGTTGGCTGATAGGGATATTGAGACTGCTGAGAGGGTTGTTGAGCAGAGGAAGCGTTGAAGAAGTTCCAGGAAAAAATAAATCCAGAAGAATTATTCTTTAAACGAATTAGTAAAAATTTTACTAAAATGTTGATAGAATAGAAAGGCTTATAAATATTTTTGTGCTGTTTATTAGCATGGGGATTTCAAATATTGAATTATTTGCAACAGATTTAATAAAGAAAAGCAAGCTTGATGTGTTTAATGCAGAAGATATTGTAAAGCTTGCTGGATTTAAGAAACAGAAGGTCTATAACATTCTCAAAGGTTTAAACAGGAAAGGGCTTGTGATAAGGCTTAAAGCCGGGAAATATGTCCTTGCAGATTCTCCAGAATCAGATTTTAAATATTACACCGCAGCATTTGCCCCAGCATATGTGTCTTTGTGGTCTGCGCTAGCTTATCATGGTTTGACCGAGCAGATTCCGCAAAAAATACATTTAGTTAGCACAAAGCATCAGCGTTCAATACCCCGAATTGAGTTGCACATTAGTGACAAGAATCTCTTTACAGGCTATGAAAACTATGGTTTTCCAATAGCAACTGTTGAGAAAACAGTTTTTGATTTGCTTTGGTTTAACCAAATAAATTTTAATTCCTTAAGGGAAATTCTTCAAAAGACATCAGTGAATAAAAGAAGTTTTGCGAAATTTATTGAAAGGATTTCTTCCCATAAGAAAAGGATTGAAATGTGCAATAAACTTAAAAAGGTGGGTTTGGTTTTATGATTGACATACGCGAGTTAAAGAAATATTCCCAAATGAAAGGAATGGGTGCTTGGCAGGCTGAAAAGGAATATCTGCTTTGCATGTTTTTGTGTTCATACTATTCTAAGTACGATTCTGCAATTTTTAAGGGCGGCACTTCATTCAGATTTTTTAATGATTTGAACAGGTTTTCCGAAGACATAGACCTTTGCATAAAAAATCCTAAAAAATTTAGGCTGGAAGTGCATGATAGTTTGAAGAGATTAATGAATTTTGGCATAGGTTCAGATGTCAAAAATGAAGAAATTTTTGGGAAAGCATATACTGTTACAATAAAATTCAAAGGCCCACTTTATGATGGAAAAGAGCAAACCAAGAACTCAATAAGAATTGATGCAGGCTACAGAACTGGCTTACTAAACAAGCCAGAGTACCTTCCATTAAAATCACGATTTTCTGACATGGCCACCACGTTGATCAAGGTAATGAATTTTGAAGAACGATTCGCAGAAAAAGTGTCTGCAGTGTTCACCAGACAAAAAGGCAGGGATTGGTATGATGCTTATTTTTACCATAAAATAGTTAATTTAAATGGACGATTAGTGTATAAAAAAATTGGGCAAAGACCAACAAAATTGCCTTCTATTAGTGGGAAAGAATACACTAAGGACTTGAAGCCAATATTAACAAGGTTTATTGGTTATGAAACCGTTGTTCCAGCTGTCAAAAAGTATTTAAAAGAGTCTTTGAAACTTAAAAGTTAACTCAACATTGCTAATTGCTATTGGCATTAAAACCATGCGAGTTATTGTTTTAATAACAATACAATATTAACAATTTTATATGCCTAACTACAGAAAAATAGAAGTAGTATACAGGCAGGCAATTTTAGATGCATTAAAAAGATGGGATAAAAAAACAGATTTGGATAAGTTAGTAGCTGATTCTATTATACATAGTGCTATTAGTTATTTTTCAGAAGAGAAAAAGGTTGGCAGCAGAAGCAGGGCAACAACAACCAAAATAACTATAAACTAAAATGCCTTAATTCTAATTATGAAATGCGAAAAATGCGGGTCTGAAGATTTTGAACTGAAAAGAGAAGGCTATTTCTGCAAAAAATGCAAAAAAAAGCAGAGCCAGAAAAGCCAATATACTTATCCGCTAGCAGATGATGCTGACAAATATGCTGGGCGTTAACCGGCAATTTCGAGAAATTAAGCTGGATAAAAATCCGTTCAGATAAAAAAGCAACTAATTAAATAGTTAAGTCAGCATATATAATATTTTATGCCGCAACTACAAAGAAGAAGGCCAATGCCTATGCATGGCCATCAAAGGCCTGCTGGAAACAGAGGCTTTTTTGGATTTGGGGGCCCTAGAAATATGCACGCTGCAGGAAGCAAGCCTGGCGGTTTTAGAAGGTCACCAGTAGGAATGGTTAGGGGCGCTGCTGCTTACATTGATTCTGCAGTAAGAGGGTTTGCCGAGGAAGCAAAAGGCAAAGGAACTCATGCAATAAGGGGCATGCAAAAAGGAAATATGGGTGAAATAAATTATAGAATACAGGAAGCAGAAAGAGGGATAAGAAGCCAAAACGCAGATATAAGGACAAAGGCTGTTGAAACATTGTGCGAATACAGGCAGGAAGCCTCATTAAGGGAAATATTGGAAGCAGTAATGAAAGGCGGAAGTGAAAAACAGGTTGATAGGATGTTGCATGCTTTAGGGGGATTCTGGGCAGAAACAGGCAGCGAACATGTGCTGCAGGCAATCGGCGCAATAGCTGTAAATGAGGGTAATAGATTTTCAATTACTACGCAAAAAAAAGCAAATGAATGGCTTAAGAGGATAGAAGATACGGTTGCAAGGCAGGCTGTTGGATAATAATAAAAATGCACCAAAAGATAATTTAAACAATAAAGAACTAATTTTATTTATCAATTGATTTTTACAGAAGCTCCACAGGCAAATGTGATTTTTATGGCAATAAAAACTGAATATTTTATTTTTGGTGCAATCATAATTCTGGTTTTTGGGTTGGGGTTCTTTTCTGCGATGCTTCTTGCGCCTGAGAAAATTGTTGAGCAGCCGGCTGTTTTGAAGGTAATTGAACAGGGAACAAAATCAGAAGCAGAAATAAATATTGTGGCTGTTTCAAATGCTGGTGAAGGATTAATCAGCAAGGCAAAGGTCGAGATTATGGACGGAGAAGGCAGGATTCTGTTTAATACAAATCCCTTTGTTGAACCAGATACACAATATTCAATTGAAACAGCAAAAAATGTCGCAGAAAAATACACTAAAAAAAGCCTGCAGAAAAAGGATGTGATTTATTCAGTTGAAGAGACAAAGGCAAAATTAATTGGAGGGCCTTCAGCTGGTGCTGCTTTAACAATTGCAACAATCGCAGCAATTGAAAACAAAAAAGTTAAGGAAGATGTCGCAATTACCGGGACAATCCAGGAAAATGGTTTTATTGGGGAAGTAGGCAGTGTTTTGGAAAAAGCGACAGCTGCAGCAAAAAAAGGCATTAAAACATTTTTAATCCCAGTAGGGATGGGCAAAATGGTAGTCTATGAGAAAAATGTTGAGGAAAAAAAAGGCCCTGGCTTTGTGATGCAGAAAGTGTGGTATACGCCAAAAACTGTTGATTTGAATGAAGCTATGAAAGAATATGGGATGAAGGTTATTGAGGTAGGCAAGATTGAAGATGCGGTAAAATATGCAATAGGATAAACTGATAAAAATTGGAGTATTATGAAATGCTTGGAATTAAATCTTTGCCAAATATTTCTCCAAATCACAATAATCTTTGTTTCTGTCAAGCAAGCAAACAAGGATAATATTAGGTTCTAAGACAACATAAATAAGGCGAGTTTCTTTTCCCTGAATATTTAATCTGACTCTGAAAACTTTATTGAATCTTTTGGAATGGATTCTCTTGAAATGAAAAGGATTTTCTTTAATCAGGTCTATTTTATTTTTTATCAATTTCTTTGAATTTAAATCAAGGGAAGAGATTTGTTTAACAAAGAACTCTGTTGATTTTGTATCAAAAGTCATTTCAAGGCCTTTAGAAGTTGTTTTTCGGCAACTATCTTCTTTGACTTTATTGATTTTACAATCAAATCATCAATGAGTTCGATTTGTTTATCTGAGAAGTTTTCATCAAAAGCATTGTGCTCGAATAGTTTTTCTCTCAAAGACTCATACACCAAATCCTGAATATTTCTAAAACCATAATTATGTGCAAAAGATTCTGCAACTTCATATAAATTTTCCTGCAATTTTAAATTAATTTGTTTAGTAGCCATAGATATCGATAGATATCATTATTTTAAAAGCTTATTCTCGATGGGTTTAAGGACACACTATCAAAAAATATGTCCTTTCCCAACAATTAGAATATGATCAAAAAGGACTGCCTGCCCTTTCTTTTTCTTTTGATAAGCCTACTTTTCTCTTTCTCTTTCGCAAAGAGAAAGAAAAGGCAGAACGGGCCCAGAGGGACTCGAACCCTCAACCTCCGGCTTAGAAGGCCATTGCTCTATCCATTGAGCTATGAGCCCGTAAAAAGGAATATTAATAAGTATCAGAATAATTATTTAAATAGGTATTTTGGAATAAGGCAAGGGTATAGAATGGATATAATAAATGCGGCAATGATAGTTGGGTATTACTTCCTTTCATTAATGGCTTTAGGGGTTAGTTTCTCTTTTTATGCAATTCTGCATATTGCAATAAATGCGCTTTTTTGGCAGGAAAATGTATTTCAACTGACTGAAGGCAAACGCAAGGAAATAATTATTCTCATACTTGCTTGGCTGATTGTAGCAAGCCCTGCAATATTGCATTTGCTCGGGTTTCAGATATATTATAATATGGCAGATATTTCAAGGCACGTAATAAATATTATTGTTCTTATGCTGCCAGGAATATATAAGATATGGCGCAATGAGGCATATGCTGCCATTGCCCTGAATAGGGTTAGTGCATTTTTATTATTCATGATATTGACATTGGCAGCATATTATGGAATAGAGCAAATGAATAACATAGTAATAAATGTAATAACCTAAGGATAGCTGTTAAGCTCCAGAAGATAAAACCTGCTGGCAGCATGTCCGAAATAATAAAGAGCAAAAAATCAGGGATTATTTTTATTCCTTAGGTTGCCTATAATGCGAGTCGTAATGCCTGCCTAATTTAAAATTTGCCATTTGTGCTGCAACTTCTTGGGAATAGCCTTTTTCTCGCATATATGCTGCTTTTATTAGGCCAAATAAGCTATCGCGGGAAGTGCCTTTTTGTGCCTCTGCTATCAAAAAATCATCCAAATTAGCCAAACTGATTCTTGCAGGAAGTTTACGCAAAGGCCTTACTGGCTTTTGGGACTGGGATTTTATTTTAGCCCTTTTTCCATTTAGCCTGTTTGATGGTTTTCGTGCCGGCATTTTATTACCCCATTATTTTTTGCAATTTTCAACATTAAAAATATCTGAAAATCTATTTGTTTTTATTATTTTATCCTCTGCAATACCATATAACCATGCATGGAGATTTTTTAAATCGAAACATTTGCCGAAGAAATGCGGCCTGAGGTTGCTTAGTGCATATTTCGGCTGTTTTGTATAGAACTGTAGGAAATTAGACGGCAGAATAAAGATAAATTTGTCCAAATCATCAGTGACATAAACCAGTTTTTGCTTCATCTTGCCTTTTGTTGGCCTTGCAAGGATTTCAAAACCGATTCTTTCCCCTTGCTCTGTTTCCAGGAAAATATCATAGGCAAAATACTTGCCATTTATAAAAACGCCTTTTTCTGTTTCAATATTCTTTGCATTTAACACATCCTTTATCTCTTTTAAAGCAGCAGAAAGCATTTTCTTATTTAGGTCTGTGATTAAAATCCCCGCATTCTTCCCAAGATAATTTTGTTAATATTTAGATATATCAATATGAAAGTTTGATTTTTAATTGTTTTCCTGCAGGGAATTAGGTATTCAATTATGGTCTATTATGGGCGATTCAAAAACAATAACCTTGCTAGCAATGGCCGTGATAGGAAGGCTTGCATTAAAGACAATTGATTTTATACCTAGTGTTGAGCCAATTGTCCCTTTAGCAGTAATTGCTGGCTTAACAATAAGCGCAGAAGCAGGCTTCACCATTGGCGCGGCAGGTTTTTTCCTCTCAAACATTGTGCTTGACCAAGGGATAGGTTATTGGACAATATTGCAGGCATTGGGTGCTGGATTAGCTGGTGTTATTCCTGCATACATTAAAACAAAAAAAATCAGCTCAGATGCTGTTGTTGGCTATTCAATTGTAGGCACAATTATCTATGAATTTTTTGTAAACATGCCTGATGGCATGATTTTTGTAATGCCTTTTTCTGCAATCCATGTAGTAAGCAGCATGGTTTTAGGGCTTTTGTTTGCATCCATGCTTTCCGTAAAAAAATCAAATACAAGCGAGCATGCAGCACATGGTTCTAATAACCATGGGCACGGAAATTCACATGGAGGGCATGCAGAACATGGTGCACATAATACTAGCAATGGACATGGAGATTCCCATGGTTCTGGGCATAATGGTGATTCCCATGGAGCAGGACATAGTGGCGGGCATGCAGATCATGGCGGCCATGGGGCAGCACATGGACATGCAGCACACGGAACTTATGGGCATTCCGAATCAGGCAAGGGGTGGGAAAGGGGCTGGGGAATTTCAGGCGGGCATGGAGATGCACACGGAGAAGGGCATGGGCATGAAGAACACCACTAAAAAGCTGCAATTCCGCATATAATAAATTATTTAAACAGTAAGAACTTAATTCTAAAATGGTTTCAAGGAAAGTCATTGCAATTATCGTTATTTTAGCACTAATTGGCATAGGATATTATTTTGTATATATGAATAAACCGCAGGAAGCGCCAAAAACAGAAGAGCCAAAAGATGCGGATGAGCAACTTGCAGAATATGTAAAGCAGTATCCTGATGCCGTATTGACAATGGTTGAGCTCAAGGAGAATAAAATTGTATTTGCAAATGCAAGCGGGGTGCATGACGTTAAATTTATTAGGGATGTGGTATTTGCAAACAATGAAATATTTGATATTGACGGTTTTGAATTCCACATAGAGATAGATGAGATGCTTGGGAAATTTTATATTTATGGATTAAAGAATTATGACATTACTGATGAATCAACAGAGCAAGAATACATTGAAGCGACAGAGAATCCTTTCTACTTAGCCTATGAAGGCGATATTGCATACAATGCATTCAGCACAAATACTATAACATTTACCATACAAAACCCAAAATTTTCAGAATTTGAAATTGATGAAAATGAAGCATTGCCTCCGGAGTATTACGCACCATTTTATGAAAAATATAATTATTATATTTGGGATGATCAATCAACAAACGGGCAGCCAAAGATATTCTTTGTATTAGCAAAGCAGGAATTCAAAATACAATTTGGTAAAAAGATTGAGTTTTCTGGATCAGACAAAACAGGGAATGGCAAAGTCAATGTGAATTATTATTTGCCTGATGCAATATGGGCAGGAAATGCAGAAAATGACAGCAAGAAAATAATTGCGACAGTAAAAATGGACCAGGATGCTGATGGCAAATATGATATTGAAGCATATGTTGATGCTGAAACAAACATGCTGCTTGAAACGCCGAACCCAAAGGCACAAAAATACCCCTATTCAGTAAAATATGACAATGCTGGCAGCACATCAAAGGATGCAAAGAAGAATACTGTTTATGGAAGTTATATTTGGATTGAAGATAATATTTTGAGCGCACGCTTGATTGAAAAATAATCAAGAAATGGGATTATGTTAGAGCTTATTTTATCGGCAATTGTGCTTCTGGTAATCATTGCTGCTTTTGCGTATTTAATGCTTAAGAAAAAACAGCAAGATTCTTCCGGGCTTTTTAAGAAAAAAAGGGCAATTGATGAAGAATTAAAAATAATTGAAGCTAATTTTTTCAGGAGAAAAATACCTGAGGCAGAATACCGAAAAATTATTCAGGAAAAACAACTTGAATTGATAAAAATTGAGTCTACAATAAGCATTGCTGTGGATAAGCCTAAATTAACTGATGTAGAGAAGCAGATACTTGCAAAGGTTGAAATAAAACAAAGGCATATAGTGCAGGAATTATTTGGGGAGAAAAAATTGTTATTGAAAGAAAGGGATTTGATAATGCAGAGATACCACAAAAGGAAAATAGATGAAGCATTGTTCAAAGAAATGATGAATAAAAACCAGAAAGAAATAATCTCTATTGAATCAAGAATAAGATCAACAGCAAAAGAGGCAGAGATAGAAAAAACAATGAGTGATTTGAAGGAAAAAACAATGGAATTCAGGAAAGAAAAGGAGGCAGAGGAGGAGGAAGCTATAGATGCCCTTCTTGACCAGGCAATGGAATATGATGAAGATAAAAAATAATTTAGGTTAACCAAACATTAGGGATTTCAACCTGACTTTTGCATTTCTGCACCAGCATCTGATTTTTCTGGAAGCTTTTCTGCCTTGCCGTTAACCTGCAACTTGCCATTTTCTTTCTTTTTGGGTTTTCCAAATTTGAATTCAGGCAATTTTATCCTAGCGGCTTTTGGGAATTTAATGTTAGGGATATTTGGGACTTTTGGCAATTTTAGATTATCTAAATTTGGCACCTTGGGCAGCTTAATATTGCTAAAGGCAGGTACTTTTGGAATTTTGATGCCTACAAAGCCGGATGTTTTTGGCATATTGGGATCCGCCTTAACGCGCAACCTGATGTTCTTCAACTCAATCTTTAGCTTGAATTTCTTCTTTGGCTTTGGCTCTAATTTTTCAAGCAAATCCTCGGCAAATTTCTTCATTACTAGAGTTTTATTGCCCTTTATCTCAAACAACGATTGAACAGTTAATGTTGAGATTACATCCCCGCCTCTTGTTGCAACAATGCTTGAGAGCTTTCTCATTACATTTGCTGGCATTATGCAAACAATAAAAATAGCGAATTTCTTCCCTTCAGCATTCTCCATTTTTTGCAGGTATTCAGCCAAGACAGGGGAGGAAAAGCTCCAAACAGGCGCACCAAAGATAATCAAATCAAAATCCTTTACTGAATAATCAGTATTAAGCAATTCAATCTTTTCCAATTTAGCATATTCATATTCCTTGAGCTTCAATGCAGGGTTAATCTCCTCAACAATAACCTGTTGGCCTGCATTTTCCAATGTTTTTTTCAGCATCCCAAGGCAGTTTTCTATTGATTCGCCTTTCTTGTAAATGATTATTTTTATATTCATCAAAATACCTTATGAATTGCCAGTAACTATTACACAAATGCATTCAGGAAGTTAAAAACATTTTGGCCCAAATCAGGCAGTGAATAGCCGCCCTCTAAAACAGCAAATTTCTTTGTGCCTGAACTTTCATTTATTATTTTTCCGATTTCATAGAATGTTTTTGTATCTTTTATCTGCAACTGGTTTCCAACCATTGTATCTTTATAGTAAATATCAAAACCTGCTGAAATCGCAATAACATCAGGGTTAAAAGAATCAACGCATTCAAGGAAATTTTTCCTCAGAATCTCAAGATAGGTTTTATCATCTGTCCCTGGTTTCAAAATTACGTTCCTTATGTTTTTTGATTTCGCAGCATAATATTTGAAAGGATAAATTGTCAAAGGGTCCTGATGCAGGGAAAGGTAAAAAACATCTTGGTCGAATGAAAAAATATCCTGAGTTCCCTGTCCGTGATGGACATCAAAATCAAGGATTAAAACTTTATTAAAGTCCTTATCTGATAAGCATCTTCTTACAGCATATGCAATATTATTCAAATAGCAAAAACCTTCGAAGAAATTCTTGCCAGCATGATGGCCTGGCGGCCTTGCCAAGGCAAAGGCAAAATCCCTCTTGCAGAGCTTTGCTGCTTTCAACGCAGCACCGCATGCTTCCAATGCAATGTTAAAAGTATTTTCATGAAAAATATTGTCACCAAAAGCAACGCCTTTTTCTGAAAGATACTTTAATTTGCCAATATGTTCCTGTGCATGGACTAGAAGCAAATCCACCTCTGATGTCTTCATCGGCTGTTTAAAATCCTCAGGGTCAAAGCCATGGTTCTCAATTGCATTTAGGATTGAGATCAAGCGTTCCTTATTCTCTGGATGGTTTCCTGTATCATGCAGGAGAAAATCTGATGAATAAACAATTTGCATAAGAATCAGTTATTTCTTGCCTCTTAAAATTGGAATCTGCCTTCCCAATTCATCTAATGTCATAAGGGCTTTACGCCTTATACCTGAAAATCCTGGCTTATCATAAAGCCGGTGGTCTGCAGAAGCAACTGCTTCATGTGTCGGGTCTATGCCTGAAGAAACATTTCTTATTCCTTCTTCAAGGAATTTAAGGGTTCTTTCATAATCTAAAAATGTGCCAATTCTTAATCTTTTATAATTAGCATTAACTGAAGTATAATGGAAATGGCCTCTCTGCTCGCGCTTAATTGTTTCTGCTTCAGTATGCGCTATCTGCGATTCCTTATGGCTTGCTAAATTATGAGCCATCAGGCTAAAAACAAAATACTTTTCACCTGAAGCCAAAAGGGTTTCTTTCAGCCTTAAAACCAAAACAGATTTTGCATCTGTTAATGGATGATGCACTATTTTATAAGCAACACCTGATTCTGACTGTTTTGGAACAGAATGCCTGCGCCGGTTTAAGGAAAATTGCAATGCCGCACCAATGTCTTGAAAAGGAATTGTTTTTCTGTCCCATCTTTTTACTGCTTGCACATATTGCCTAACCATCTTGGCCTTTTGCAATCTTTCTGCTGCCTGCCTTTTTGCGATTTGCGCCTGAATTTCAGCATCACTTAAGCGAAATGCAGGACCTAAGATTCTGCGCCTTCTTTCAATATTTGACCTTGGCTTTCTCGCTGGCATAATAAAATAATCATTAGAATTAATTTAAATAGGGTATTATATTCTAATTCTTAGTTGAGAATATGGCAAGAGCAAGGGTAAATCTAATAGGAAGAATGACAGAAGCAGGAAGAAAAAAAGGAAAAATGCCTGCAAAGAAACCACTAAAAAGGCCTAGGAGAAGAAGCAAAGTACCCCCAAAATTTGTTTTATTCATGGCAAACAAACTGAAAAAAGCAGGGCGAAATATACTTGACGACCAAAAGGCAAGAACAAGAATAATTGAAATTTTAAGAACACGGCATGGATCTTCCGTGACAAATGCAAAGACATTTCTTTGGAGAGTTTTCAGTTATAAATCCATAACTAGAGTAATGACCGAAAATAAATGTGACAGAGAAGAGGCAATTGACAGGTTAATGTGGAGATATTTTGGTAAAATATATTAATGTGGAGATATTCTGGGGCTGCATATAAGCCGAAGTAAAAGTCAAACCAATTAAGCCGAAGTAAAAGTCAAACCAATTTATTCTAAATTTTGTCAAACTCTTTTTTAATTCCAGTGAAAAGCTCTTTTGCTTTTTTTGTTTTCAGCATTTTTTCGGTTGAATCGAAAAATTCCTGCAATGAATTCTTTGTTCTGTTTGATTTTTTGTATTCCAATGCTTGCAACAACATCTCAATTTTATCTAAATCTCTCACTAATTTAGCTTCATTTGTGCGCGCGGCATGCAATTCCTCCCATAATTTCAAAATTTCTTTGCCTTCTTCTTTTGGCAGCAATTTTGATAGGTCTTTTATTGCCCTTAATTCTTTTTTGAGTTTTTGCTTTTCATTTGCTCTTGTCAGAATTATGTCACCTGTGTAAACCTCATGAATATCATGAATTAAAGCCATTTTTATGCATTTTTCGGCATTCAATCCAAGGGCTTTGGAATAAAGCATTGCAAGCAATGCTGTCCTGAAGGAATGGTCTGAAACAGATTCTGCTTCTTTAATATTTCTCTTAACCCAACCTGATCTTTTTATTTCTTTCAGGCGGCCGATTTCAGATAAAAAATTAAGGAATTGCACAGAATCACCACATTATTAATTAATACATCTTATGCAACAAATATTTAATTAAATATTGCAAAGGATTTATATGCTTGCACCAAAAAGACCTTATAAAAGATTCATGCCTGTTTATGCTGCTTTTATGGCAAAAGGGTTAAAGCAAAATGTTAAAAGAGCTGAAATAGTCAGAAGGCTGGCACAGAAAGGTGCCAATACTGATTCTTCAAATACTTTTTTGTCCATGAAATTTCCAGAAAAAGAGATTGCAAGAATGATGGAAGAAGGAAAAACAAGGGAACAGGCAATAGATGCTTTATTGTGGAAATATAGGCAAACAGTAAAAAGCAGTGTAGAATGGAGTGAGATTGCAAGGAAAAGAGATGTTGAGAAAGCTAAAAGAGGCAAAACTATTGCACAGATAATGGCTGGGAAGACTACTGAGGAGAGGAATGAGATTGCAAGAAAAAGAGAGGCTGGGAAGACTCCTGAGGAGAGGAGTGAGATTGGAAGGGAGGCATGGGCTGGGAAGACTCCTGAGGAGAGGAGTGAGATTGCTAGAAGAAGAGCACTTGCAAAGACTCCTGAGGAGAGGAGTGAGATTGCAAGAAAAGCCAGAAAAACATGGCTTGAAAAAAGTACTCCTGAGGAGAGGAGTGAGATTGCAAGGAAAGCATGGGAAAAGAGGTTTTCAAAGGTTTCTTATGTTATGGATTTGCCTGCAAGGAATTTGTTAAGCAAAGCTGAAGTAAAACAGCATTTGGATAAGTATATGAAGCATTTTTGGGACAATACAGCTGTTAATGAGGCTGCTAAGTTAAGGGCTTATTCTTTGAAGTCTTTTAGAAAAAGGGCTGATTTTGAAGATATCAGGATGCAGTTCCAGCTTGGAGTATTGCATGCATTGAGCAGGTGGGATGGAACTGTTGATTTGGATAGGCTTGTTGCTGATTCAGTGATATTTCATTTGATAGATTATTTCGGCAGCGAGAAGAAATATCATGGACTGTTGGTTAATATGGATATTGAGACTGCTGAGAGGGTAATTAAGCGGAGAAGAAGATAGTTACTTGGCAATAACTTAAACCGAAATGATTATTGCCTATAAATATATTCATCCAAAGCAGTTACCTCAAGATCTGCAAGCTTCTTTGAATTAATGCTAGTGATAAACAAGCGGGCAATTTGTTTATTTGTAATAAGCGGAACATTAAAATCTGTTGCTAATCTTCTCAGGTCATAATGCCTTTCCAGATTTTCTTGATTTAACTCTTGCGCAATGCAGATAACCAAATCAATTTTTTTGTTTGAGATAAATTCCGAAATGTTTGGATCCTTATGCTCCTGCATTTTATGCAACCTTTTGTTTTGAATTTTATATTTATCCAAAAATTCAGATGTGTGTTCGGTAGCATATAATGTAAAACCCATTGAATTTAATGTTTTGATTTCTTCAAGCAAATCAATCCTGTTGTCTTCCCCGCCGATTGTCAGCAGGATGTTTTTATTTGGCATCTTAAAGCCTGTTGCAATCAAAGCCTTCAAAAATGCTTCTTCTAAATCATTGCCCAAACATGCAACCTCCCCTGTAGAAGACATTTCTACGCCGAGCAGTGGGTCAGCGCCTTTAAGGCGGCTGAAGGAAAACTGCGGGGCTTTTACTGCAACATAATCTAAGTCTAAGGTAGATTTGTCTATGTGGTCAAGCTTTTTGCCCATTATTGCATCTGTTGCCAGTTCAATAAAATTCACATCTGAAACCTTTGAGATAAAAGGAAAAGACCTTGATGCCCTTAAATTGCATTCAATTACCATAACATTATTGTCTTTTGCAATAAATTGAATATTGAATGGGCCGGTAATCTCCAAGGATTTTGCAAGTATTCTTGCAATATTCTTTACTTTTCTAACTGTTTCAAGATATAATTTCTGGGGAGGAATAACCATTGTTGCATCGCCAGAATGAACGCCTGCATTTTCTATGTGCTCATTTATCACATAGGAAATTATTTCACCTTGGGATGCGACAGCATCTATTTCAATTTCTTTTGCATTGGTGATGAATTTGCTGATAACAACAGGCGATTCCCTTGAAACAAAGGTTGATTTATTCAAATAATTATTCAAATCAGCAGCATTAAATGCTATGGACATTGCTGCTCCGCTTAGGACATAGCTAGGCCTAACCAAAACAGGATAATTTACCTTGTTTGCAAATTCAATTGCTTCAGATTCTGTCTTTAATTCCTTCCAGGCTGGCTGCGGAATGTTTAATGAATCGCATAATTCAGAAAATTTATTCCTGTCTTCGGCTTTGTCTATGCTTTCAACAGCAGTCCCTAAAATTCTCGCTCCAGCATTATGCAATTTTAAGGATAAAGTATTTGGAATCTGGCCGCCCATTGAAACTATTATCCCCAAAGGGCTTTCTTTCTCATAAATATCCAAAATTCGTTCTAAGGAAAGTTCTTCAAAATATAAGCGATTTGACATATCGTAATCTGTGCTTACTGTTTCAGGATTAGAATTAACCATTATTGTGTCATAGCCTAATTTATTGAGCCTCTTGCTTGCTGTTACACAGCACCAGTCAAATTCAACGCTTGAGCCTATTGAATATGGCCCAGAGCCAATAACTAAAACCTGCCCACTTTTATTTCTCTCAATATCATCTTCTGTTCCATTATAAGTCATATAAAGGTAATTTGTCATAGCAGGGAATTCTGCTGCCAAGGTATCAATCTGCTTAGTGACCGGTTTTATTCCTAATAATTCCCTTTTTTCCCTCACTGCAAATTCATCCTTGCAGTTCAGGATGATTGCAAGCTGCTTGTCTGAAAATCCAAATTGTTTTGCCTTCAAAAGCAGATCTTTAGGAATGGTTTCAATCGAGCAATTTGAAATTTCCTTCTTCAAATCAACGACATTTTTCAATTTGGTTAAGAACCATAAATCAATGCCGCTTAATTTATTTATTTTTTCAAGTGAAACATCTTTTTCTATGGCTTCAATTATAGCATAGACTCTCCAATCTGTTGGATATTCGATTGTCTGCAAGATATCTTTCACTTTAATATCATTTGCAACCAAACCGTTAACGCCAATGTTCAGCATCCTCAATGCTTTCTGCATTGTTTCCTCAAAATTCCTGCCGATTGCCATTACCTCTCCAACAGACTTCATTTCGCTTCCTATTTTGTAGCCTACTTTCCTGAATTTCTGCAAATCCCACCTTGGTATTTTAATAACACAATAATCCAGAGCAGGTTCAAAACAGGCAAATGTTTTCTTTGTCACTTGATTCTGCAAATCCACAAGGGAATAACCTAAAGCTAGCTTTGCGGCAATAAATGCCAAAGGATAACCCGTTGCTTTTGAGGCTAAAGCAGAACTTCTGCTCAACCTTGCATTTACTTCTATTATTCGATAATCAGTGCTTTTTGTATCTAATGCAAATTGGATATTGCACTCCCCAACAATCCCTAAACTTCTAATTACCCTTATGCTAATATCCCTGAGCATATGGTATTCTGCATTATTCAGGGTTTGGCTTGGCGCAATAACAATGCTTTCGCCTGTATGAATTCCTAAAGGGTCAAAATTTTCCATGTTGCAGACAGTTATGCAATTATCAAAAGAGTCTCTTACTACTTCATATTCTATTTCCTTCCATCCGCCCAAATATTCCTCAACAAGGATTTGTGAGCTGTGGGAAAATGCCTGCTCTGCAATTTCCTTCAATTCTTTTTCATTTTTTGCAACGCCAGAACCTTTCCCACCTAAAGCAAATGCTGCCCTTACCATTACTGGATATTTTATTTTTTCTGCAGCGTTCAGAGAATCAGAAACAGAAGAGACAGCAAAACTCTTTGGCGTTTTGGCATCAATTGCGCCAAGGGCTTTTTTAAATAATTCGCGGTCTTCAGTTTTTTCAATTGCTTCTACTGGTGTTCCTAAAACTTTTACATTATGCTTTTCCAAAATACCTTTCTTGTGCAATTCCAAGCCGCAATTTAAAGCAGTCTGGCCGCCAAAGGAAAGTAAAATCCCTTGTGGTTTTTCCTTTTCAATGATTTTCTCGACAAATTCTGCATTCACTGGGAGAAAATATATTTTATCTGAAAATCCTTTGCTAGTCTGTATGGTAGCTATGTTTGGATTAATCAAAATTACTTCAAGACCTTCTTCCTTCAGGGCTTTGATTGCCTGGCTTCCAGAATAATCGAATTCTCCGGCTTCACCAATTTTTATTGCTCCACTTCCCAATAACAAAACTTTCTTAATTTTTTGATTCATTTTTTCACTTTTTGCTTTTCAACTAATTCAATAAATTCATCAAATAAAAATGCTGTATCATTCGGCCCGGGTGTTGCTTCTGGATGGAATTGCACTGATTTAAACAAGCCGGATTTGTGGATTATTCCTTCATTTGTGCCATCATTTAAATTGCGGAACCAGGGTTTCCAGCCATTCTGCAAGGTTTTCTCATCTACTGCATATCCGTGGTTTTGGCTTGTGATAAAACATCTTTTTGAATCTGCCAAAACAGCTGGCTGGTTCTGCCCTCTATGGCCATATTTCAATTTGTAAGTATCGGCTCCGCTTGCCAAGGCTAAAATCTGGTTGCCCAAGCAAATTCCGAATATTGGAATTTTAGATTCAATTGCCTTTTTCACTGTTTGAATTGTTTGCTTGCAGGATTTTGGGTCTCCAGGGCCGTTGCTTAAAACAATGCCATCAAAGCCATGCTGATTTTTTTGTGGAAATAAATCAAAATCCCAAGGTACTTTATAAACAGAAACATTTCTGGAAAGCAAGCTGCGCAAAATGTTGTTTTTCGCGCCACAATCAACCAAGGCAATTGTAATATTTTTATTTTTGCCAAAATTGTTATTTTTATCAGGGGAAGAATACGAAATGGGTTTATCAATTGAAACCTCGGAAACTAAATTTCTTTTATTTGGGTCTTCCAGTTCAATATCTTTATCTTCAATAATAATTCTTCCGAGCATTACCCCTTTTTCGCGCAATTTCTTTGTCAATGCCCTTGTATCAATACCATAAACTGCAGGGATTTTTTGTTCAACCAACCAAGCCCGCAAACTTTTTTCTGCATTCCAATGAGAAAATTCAAAAGAATAATCAGAAACAATTAAGCCAGAGATTTGTGCTTTTGGGGATTCATAGAATTTTTCTATTCCAAAAGAATCTTTTTCAGAAGAAGGCATTCCATAATTCCCGATAAGCGGATAAGTCAAGGTAATGATCTGGCCTTTGTAACTTGGGTCAGTAAAGCTTTCAGGATAGCCAACCATGCCTGTGTTGAAAACTACCTCTCCGGAAAAAGAATTTCCGGAATTAAAACCAAATGAGAAACCTGAAAAAACAGAATTATCTTCCAAAACTAAAAATCCTTTTTGCTTGGGTTCTGCCAATTAACCCAACCATAATTGAAGGGGAAATTATTTTTAAAGCTATTGTTAATTTTCCCCAAAACAAATAGTATTTAAGAAGCATTAATGGGAATTAGGTATGCCAACTCTGAGAAAACCTGCAAGAGCAAGTACAAGAAAAATACCAATAGGGCCTATGACTGCAAAAGCAGTAAACATGTTTTTTAGGAAGCAAGGTATTGTGCCCAAATTTTCTTTTCCTTCCGAATCTCTTTTTGGTTGGTCATATTGGAATGAAATAAACAAAACATATGACAGTAACCCTAGATATAGAAAATTACATGCAGAACTGGGTGACACAATCAGAAGAAGTAAACCTGAAATGCTCAATGCAAACCTTGAAAGAAAAGTAGAAGAAATTATTGGCAGAGGGAGTTACAAAGAATTGCATGCTACAGTATCCTTCCTAATAAGCAGTGGTTTTATTGATGCTCCAAAAATAGTATTAATAAGAAGAGGTTTTCATGATTTGGCTGGTGCTGTTGAAGAAGGTAGAGGAGACACTACAAGGTGGGAAACAGTTATTGAACAATATGCAAGGGCAAATTCCATTTATCATCTAAGACGCCTTAGAAGGGAGCTGCCAAGAATTATCGAAGATAAAACTGAATTGAGCAGGCGTTTAAATCAAATTAACGGAATTTTAAAAAAATAAAAAAAGAAAGAAGTTCTTTGGAATTCAGCAAGCTTATTTTAGAACAGTAATATAATTTAAGTTATTACGCTCATATTTAATAGATTATTATGGCTCGTACTGGGGGTACATCGAGTAGGCCTTTGAAAAAAGGCAGGTCACATGAGCTAATGGGGCTTGGGATGACTCAAGGTTTGCATAGTAGCAGCAGCCGCAAAAGGCCTGTAACAGACATAACTTGGGTTAAAGTTAAGGGAGTATTAATCAGCATTGAAAATCCAAATCCTGATTTTAAAAGTTTAAGAAAAGCATATATTTTACATGGATTAGTTTCAGGCCAGTTATTTGTAACCGCAAGGATAAAGGTTTCTGCACAGCAAGCGAAAATGCCTGAAACAGCGCAAGAAATATATGAAGCGTTAAATCTTAATGCAAGAGACGCTTTAATACTTGAGATGGACAGGCTTGCTTTTGCTGGAAGGGATGAAAATACGATTAACAGAATTGCTAGGGAAAATTTAAGGGCTTGGGGTTATCAGATTTGATATTTAAGAAGCACTAAAAAAATTAAATAATAAAATCCTAAAAAATAAAAAAAGAAAAAATAGGGAAATTAATTTCCCTATCTTATTGTGGCACTTCTGCCTTTGTTCCTGATTTTGCCTTGTTTGTCAATTCTCCTGCTCCCTCAATTCCTAAGTTAATATTTGATATCTCCTCTAAATCCTTAGAAACTTCATCAAGCTCCTTCAATTTATCGTTTGTGATATCTGCTGGCAGTTCATTTACCGCACCTTCAGTAAGTGCTGTAGGTTCATCACCACCTGCTGCAGCATCTGCTCCTTCTGTTTTTGGCTGTGTGCATCCTGAGAAAACTACTGCTAGCGTCAGTAATGCTAACAAAATCAAAACTTTGTTATTCATTGTTCCACCTTCTTTGCTTTTGCCTTGTTGTCAAGTTTAGTCTTCAGAAGCTTCCATTCCTTCTGCAAATCATCTACTCCGGTCTGCAAATCATCAAGAACACCAAATGCCTTGTCATCTTCTTCTTTAAGTTTTTCACTCAGTGTTGTAATGATTGTTTGCAGCATTTCAAGTTTTGCAACTATTGCTTCTATTTTCTTTGTGTCAATGTCATTCTTCTTGGCCATTTCTATTCCTTTGTACACATCAGGCAATATTACTGGCAGTATGTTAGTGTATTTCTTTTCTATTTGTGATTGTATAGAATCCTTAATCTTCTGCTCCCATACTGCTGCCTTTGCCTGCATAGGCACAAAGCACTTTTCTTCAGGATCTTCCTCTCCTCCAAAGTCCATTGCGCTGACACATGCCTTTAGTTCTTCTGTTGCTACAATCATTTCTTCTTTTACCTGTTCCAATACACTTACATCAAAACCCAATTCCTTAAATTTGTCTATTGCATCCTGTATCTTTTCCATGTGGAATGCAGTCATCTTGTCCATAATTGTCATTTGTTTAGTAAGGGCATCTTGTGCTAACGCACTGTAATCCTTTGCTGCAAGCTTTGCCAGTATCTCTGCTTCCATGCCTTCGAAGATTGTTTCGGGTTTGTGTCCTATTGCTTGCATTTCCTGATTCATCTGTGCCTGTAAAGCCTGCATCTGAGCTTGCAATGCCTGTTGCTGTGCAGGATCTTGTACTGAACCCATTTGTGACCCTAGTGCTTGTATCTGGGACATATAGGATTCTTGTATTGCATCAGCCTTTGGCCCAAAGCCAAGCATGAATTGTTTCATTGGCGCTTCAAAGAGTGGCTTCATTGTATCTTCATTCAAAGAAGAAGCCATTGTACCCATAACTGTTGCAAATGTTGATGGGGTTGCTGCACAAAGTGCATCTATGTTGGCAGACATATCTGTTGCGAATTTTGTCAAACCCGAAGTATCTACTCCGGTAATGCCTTCGGTTAACGCAGCAGCATTCAAATAATCTGCTGTAATGATTAACCTGTCAACCAGATTTTTCTGCAGGCCATATTTCATGGCTGAACACATTATGCCGACAAATTCATTTTCTAAACCAGCTGCAACAAGTTCTGGCGGTATTTCTGTTGGAGGGAGTTTGTGTGCTTTCTCCTCACGCTCTTTTCCTTTTGCATTGCATTGCGGGTCTGTTTGATTGTCCATGCAGTATTGCATACATTCACTTGGTTTTTTACAGCCTCCTGGTCCGCTAAATTCCTGCTGCTGCTCTGGCTGCATTTGTTGATATTCCTGCTTAATCTGCTCTCCTGCCTGCTGTGCAACATCCTGCTGCTGCATTTGTTGCATGCATTGTTCTGGATTTGATGCACAATAAGATTGGCAGCTTTCTGGAGTATTACAGCCTCCTGGGCCTGTAAAAGTTTCACCTGCTGGTGGTGCTCCGTCTCCAGTTGGTGCTCCATCTCCTGTTGGTGCTCCATCACCTGCTGGTGGTTGACCGTCTCCTGTTGGTGCTCCGTCACCGGTTGGTGCTCCATCTCCAGTTGGTGCTCCATCTCCAGTTGGTGCTCCGTCTCCAGTTGGTGGTCCCATATCTGGTGCTCCGGCTGGTGGCCCTCCAGATGGCGGTCCCATATCAGGTGCTCCGGCTGGTGGTCCCCCAGATGGCGGTCCCATATCAGGTGCTCCGGCTGGCGGCCCTGCATCAGCTGGTGGCCCTGCATCAGCTGGCGGGGCTTCTGCTGGCGGAGCTCCTCCTTCTTCCTGCGCCCATGCATATGCAAACAGAACAGTCAGCATAATCACAGACACCAGAAGTAGTTGTGATAATCTTAAACCTAATTTCATCTATTCACCTCGAAGTAATAGTATTTATTTTAACAGAATAAGAAGAAACTTATATTTATATATTTGTAATGCAAATTCCCAAAAGGCTAGGGGATATTTAGGCTAGTTTTCATTCTTCCAAAAAAATAGGAGAATCAATGCGATTACAGCCATAATTGCTGCAAAGAAAAATGTGTAATCAGTGTTAATATTCCACAAGTAGCCTGCAATTAAATTGCTTGGCAGTGTAGCTAAGCTTATGAACATATGAAAAGTTCCCAAAGAAGTGCCTCTAAGTTCTTTTTTGCTTAAATCAGTAATCAACGCCCTTTGGTTTCCTTCAACCAAGGCATAAACAATTCCGTAAAGTGCAAACAGCAGCACAAAAAGGATTATTGAATTTGCAAATACTAAGCCAATAAGAGTTAGGATAAAGAGAAAATATCCTGCAGACAAGACTTTCTTTCTGCCGATTTTATCGGAAAGCATCCCTGAAGGGATTGAAAGCAAAGTGTAAACAACATTGTCATAACGTCTGGGAACCCACGCCTAAAGGCATGGGCTTGCGGAACAATACTGTTAATGTTTCAAGAAAAAATACGATACCATTGCCTGAGGGCAATGGCTTCCGCAAGCCAGACGTTATGAGTAATATTATTGATAATGCTATTATTTTTGTTTGATTCATAAAACAAATAACAGAATCACTGTTTTTAAACAATCTGCTAAGCAATTTCCAAAAAAACCTCAAAGGTAACTATTGTTAACTAATTTTTAGGGCAACCTAAATTTATAAACCCTTCCGATTATTATAAAAATATGCCAAAAGAAGAAATTGAAGAATATTTGGAAACGATATACGATCTGTCTGAAAAACTGGAAAATAAAAAAACTGTAAAAACCAGCCAAATTGCAGATTATCTTAAAATACGCGCAGCAAGTGTAACTGAAGCAGTGCAAAGGCTAAAGGAAAATGGGTTTGTGGAATATGAAGCCTACCAGGGAGTTTTATTGACAAAGAAGGGATTGCAGATTGCCCTAAAGATAAAAAGAAAACACCGCTTGCTGGAATGTTTTTTGCATGATATTTTGAAAATAAAAAAAGGAATGCATGAGCAGGCATGCAAAATGGAGCATTACCTGTCAGACAACGCAGAAAAAGCACTTTCAAAATTTCTGGGAAACCCAAAAAAATGCCCGGACGGAAAAGAGATACCCCTTTCTAACAGGGTAATGCCAAAAAAAGAAATTACGGGCGAAAAAGGAATAGGCAAGAACATCATAAGATTAAACAGCTTGAAAAAAGGTGGTAAAGGAAGGATATTTGCAATAAAAGGCAATGAAAAAGCAGTGCAAAGGCTGTCTGATTTGGGGTTGTTGCCGAATACTAAAATAAGCATAATTGCTGAAGCACCGTTAAAGGGGCCGATAAAAATATTGGTAAGAGGAAGCCACCTGGCAATTTCCAGAGAGATTGCAAATGATATTTACGTTGAAATTTAAGAGAAGTGAAAATAAATGCCTGAATGCTGCTCAAATTCAAACAGATTGAAAGGGAATGAACAGGTAGATTTTACAATAGCCTTGGCAGGAAATGCCAATGTTGGAAAAAGCACAATCTTCAACCAGCTAACCGGCTTGAACCAGACAATAGGCAACTGGCCTGGGAAGACTGTTGAAATTGCAGAAGGATTATTGCAGTACAATGGCAAAAAAGTGAAGGTTGTTGATCTCCCTGGAATATATTCATTCTCAACATTTTCGGAAGAAGAACTTGTTTCAAGGGAATATATAGCAAAGGAAAAGCCTGATGTCGTGATAAATATTGTTGATGCGACAAACCTTGAAAGAAATTTATATTTTACGCTGCAATTGATTGAGCTAAATGTTCCACTAATTTTAGTATTAAATTTTGCGGACCTATTGAAAAAAAGGAAAATAAATATAGATAAGGAAAAACTTGGGCAAATGCTTGGCATCCCAGTAATAGAAACTGCGGCTGTTTCAGGTAAAGGCATTGAAGAAATAATTGATAAAACCATTGAGGTAGGGGATTTGGCAAAACAGGAGAATAGGATAAAATACAGTGAGGATTTGGAAAAAGAGATAAGCAAGATAGTTGGGGTGGTTGGGAAAGAAATTGAAAATATTGAATATGCACCGAGATGGATTGCAATAAAGTTGCTTGAAAATGATTCTGAAGCAATAAAAATAGTATCTGGGAAAAATAGCGAATTGGCTGATTTGGCAAAAAAATCTGCGGAAAGGCTTGAAAAAATTTACCATAAAAAAATAAATGTGTTATTAAGCGGGGAAAGATACGAAATTATAGAAAATATTATAAAAGAAAGTGTAAGGGTGGAAGATACAAAGGAAAGCCTTACTGAAAAACTTGATAAAATTGCATTGAATAACTTTTTTGGGTATTTGCTGGTTATTGGAGTTATAGGCGGCTTGCTTGTGTGGACTTTTATAATCGGGAATTTCATTTCAACAATGATTGCTAATTATTTGGGGAATTTTGAAACATTAAACCCTGTTGTTTCCGGTTCCATTGACAGAATCTTGTGGAATGGGATTTTTACCGGGTTTGTTGCCGGCATTACTTTAATTATCCCTTATGTGTTGCCGTTCTATTTGTTATTGGCAATTTTGGAAAATTCAGGATATCTGCCAAGGATTGCATTTATGCTTGATAAAATGATGCATAAATTAGGGTTGCATGGCAAAGCCATAATTCCATTATTGCTAGGATATGGCTGCAATGTGCCTGCCTGCTTTGCGTGCAGGATAATGGAGACAAAAAAACAGAAATTAATAAGCGCATTCTTAATTACACTAGTGCCATGCATGGCACGAACTTTAGTAATACTTGGGTTAGTGGCAGCATTTGTTAATATCTGGTGGGCACTTGCAATATATGTTTTTGACATTATATTAATTTTAATATTAGGGAGAATTGCATTTAAGTTAGTGCCAGGAGAATCTGTGGGCTTGATAATGGAAATGCCTGCATATCATTTCCCGCACATAAAAACAGTGTTAAAGCAGACATGGGCAAGGACAAAATCATTATTGATTATTGTATTTCCAGCATACATTATCGGAAGCGCAATAATTCAACTGCTCTATTCATATGGTTTTTTGGATCCCATAAATGATGGCTTGAGCATCATTACAGTAAGCTGGCTTGGCTTGCCAGCAGTAACTGGAATCTTATTAATATTTGGGATTGTAAGGAAGGAACTGACATTATTGATGCTCGCGGTGATGTTCAATACGACAAATTTTGCAACAATCTTAACCCCAATACAAATGATAACCCTGGCATTAGTAACAATGCTCTATATCCCTTGCTTGGCTACAATTCTGGCTTTGCAAAGGGAATTTGGCTGGAAAAAGGCAATTGGGATTACAATCATTGAGATAATCTTGGCAATTTTAATTAGCGGATTGGCTTTCAGATTTTTGACAATGCTGGGGGTATGATTATATCTGTTTAACACAATAAAAAATTGATAAGATAGGGATAAAAGTAATGGATTATCCCTTAGAAAGTTGGCGCATCAGTTCTTGCCCTTGCATTGATTATTTGCTTTCCCATAATAAACCTGACATTTTTGGATATTGCATGTGTAGTAATTTTCCCTATTATCTCTTTTTTCTCATTAATTACAGCTAATCTCCTGATATTTTTTTTAGCCATAATATCGCTCGCATCATAAATGTCTGCATCCTGCTCAATAGTTATTATTGGTGAATTCATTATTGCCTCAACTGTTTCAATTGCTGAATTGCGGCCTGCGGCAACCACTTTTTTCAGGAAATCCCTCTCAGTAACAACTCCAATTGGCTTGCCATTGCATTCTACTAACGCAGAACCAGTATGTGCTTTTTCCATAAGCTCTGCAGCTTTTGCTATTGTGGTTTTACATTCTAACCTCAAAAATGGCTTCATCAAATCCTTGACAATCATAAAATCAGCCTCCCAATAACATAAAAATGAAAATAGTGTTTTTATAACTATCTCTAAAATAACCAAAAGTATTTTATAATCTAGCACATAACACAAATATAGGTGACTATACATGAGTTATACAACTATACAAATAAGCCCTGAAACAAGGGACAAGCTTTCAAGATTAAAAACTAGCAGAGAAACATATGATGAATTGTTAGAATCCTTGTTAGAATTAGTGCCATCAAGAGATGATGAAGGTGAATATACTGAAGAATTTAAGGCATCATTATTAAGGTCATTAAGGGACATAAAGCAGGGAAAGGTATATTCAATGCAGGAAGTCAAGAAAATGCTGGGGATCAAAAATGGGGTTTAAACTCATTTTCTCAGAAGAGGCAAGCTCACAATTGAAGAAAATGGAAAATATTATTGCTAAAAGGGTACTGGTTAAACTAGATAATACAAAGGAAGATCCGTTTCAATATTTTGAAAGATTGGCAGGCAGGGAAGAATACAAGTTAAGGGTTGGGGATTACAGGATAATTGCTAAAATATTCCCTAATGAGAATAATATATTTATTTTTTCAATAGGCCACAGAAAAAATATTTATAAAAAAATAAAATAGGCTTATGTGACATCCTCCACAGCCTAAAGGCTGCGGCTTCCTAATTCATTGGCTGCTTAATAGCAGCCTCCAAAGGCATACA
>JBBSVU010000003.1:15495-21485 GCA_038046645.1 archaeon | reverse complement strand
TTGTGCTTTTATTGGCAGGCATTTCAATTGTTTTGCTAAAAACAAGCAAGAAAAGAAAGTAAGTTTTAATAGCCGCTATGCGGCTATCATTCTTTTTTTATTTATTTTCATAAATGCTAAAAGCACAACTAATTTAAATTGAAAATAAGCATATTACATATATTATGAAGAGATTTTTATTATATCTAGTATTATTTTTATCTGCCTTATTTTTGTTGAATGCCGTATCAGCATTAGCATTAGCAAATGATTATTTTGTTGATTGTGGAACGCCCTCACAATTAATAACCTTGAGTTGGGACCCATTAAAAATGGCCGAACCACTAAATCTTTATTTATGCCCCTCAAATACTGATTATGTTATAACCTTAAGCGGTTCAGGCAGCTTTAGTGATAAACAATTCACCATTAAAAATAATCCTAATACACCCGGGAAAAATATCACCCTTAAATGCAGTGCCAAAAATAGGGTTCTTAAAATAAAGAAAACCTTTTTGGATTTTGGTATGCCGGGAATTAATGATCCGCAGGCATTTTTTACGTTTAAGGATTGTAACATTGATGCTTCAGGTTTGACTGATGCCTCCTTTGCAATACTTAAAGAAATCCCTAATTTTACTATGAGCAATGTTACTGTTGACAATGCATCAAGCAAAAAATTAGAAATTACAGATTCAACAAAAGTTGAAATATTCAAGTCAGCAACAAAGGATTTCTCGAAAATGAAATTTAATTTTAAAACCCTTGATGATGTTTCAATTCATGATTATTCAATTGAGGGTATTTTACAGTTTAATGATGTCAAAAAGATTTCAGTAACTAATAATACTATAAAAACTACTTTATTAGGGGCCATAAATATTTTAGGCCAGTCTGATTTTAATATTCAGAACAATACATTCAATAGCACTGGCACAAAAAATGCCATTGAATTATATTCAAAATCTTCATTCACAAAAAGCAGAATTTCTGGAAACCAGTATTCTGGCTATACTAAAGAAATATCCCTTGATAACAAATCACTTTATGATTATCTTGATATTGCGAGCGATGCGGATAAAGTTTATATTAGTGCTCCGGCATTTTGCTCTGGCACTGTATTTAACCCTGCAGGAAATAAACTTTGTGAAAATATCCATTGCATGAAGGTAAGCTGTATTCCAGGGCTTGTTCCGGCAGTAGGTGGAGACTGTGAATATTCCTTGTTGCAGAAACAGCCTGGCTGCGAATGTTCAGCTGATTCAGATTGTCCGCCTCAGGCAGGCCAAACAGTTAAATGCAATGTTGATACTTTTAAGTGTGTTTATACTTCAATAGCAGCAGAATGCACAAATGATTGTGCAGCACTAGGCAATGGACAGCAATGCATTACTGCAACAGACTGCAATCCATCTTCAGACCCTAAATATACGCAAACAGCCTGTGTTTTGCAAGGGCAAAATAAGGTTTGTAAATATTATAAAGCAGGCTGCGTAATCAATGAAGCCGAATGCAATACTGATAATCAGTGTATAACTGGCCAGAAATGCCTTTCAAATAAGTGTGTTAGCCTTAATCCAGATACCTGCCCTGCACAAGGTGATTGTTCTACTTATTGCAATCCAACCCCTACTGGCAAACCATGCACTTCACATGCTGATTGTGATCCTTGCTTAGGCCAGCAATGTGTAGTTCAGCAACCTGAAAAATATGCCTGCGACCCTGTTTCAAATACCTGTTTAAAGTATAATTCTGAATGTTTGCTTAATGTCCCTGAATGTATTTCTGATGTAGATTGCCAACAAGGATTAAGCTGCACTAATGGCAATTGCATCCCAAATAATCAAATAGGGGATTGTTCAACATATTGTGATCCTCTGCCGCCTTTAGATGGCATAGCCTGCCAATCAACAGCAGATTGCACATCACAGGCAGGCACAACTGTTGTATGTGAATTTGCAAATGTTCAAGGTACAGATAAAAAAATATGCCGTTATTATGAGCCTGAATGCGTAAAGGATTCTGTTGAATGTAAAGTAAAGGAAGATTGTGCAGCTGAAAATCTTTGCGTACTCAATAAATGCCTGCCAACGCAGGATGTGGAAACTACCTGCAGTGCTGCTGGTTTGCTGCAAGGTAATAATCAAGGAAGCAATGCGCCTTCTGTAGCTGAAATTCATCCTTTATTAATAATTTTATTAGCTCTTGGAATGATATTCACTATTGCAAGATTCTCCAAAAAGAAATAATTTGCAAATCCGCAATTTAGTTTTTTACTGATTTTTTTGCTAAACCGCTTTTTGTTAAAATTAGAATTCTCCAGTTGTTAAGCTTACTATTTTTTTATTAAATATGGGATTTTTGCTTTGTCAAAATTATGAATTAGTAACCTTCAAATGCCAATTTTTTCCCATTTTTCTCAAGTATTACACGGTTTTCCTTTGAAGGGCCTTTTTTGATTTCCCCAATCAGCTTTGCTTCCTCGCCCTGCTTCTTGGCTATTTTCAAAATTCCTTCAACATCCTCTTTATTTGCAATGATAAAAAATCCTTGGCCCATGTTGAATGTTTCATACATCCTTTCATCGCTGAATTGGCTTTCTTTTTGGAATGCTTTAAATATTTCAAGCGGTTCAAACGGTTCTTTTACCACAAAATCAAGGTATTGGCCCTGCCTGTTAAGGTTCTTCAAGCCATAGCCTGTGTTATTAACGCCAAGTGCATTAAATTCCGAGCCAATATTAAACATTGCCTTATTGTAAATCCTTGTTGGTTCAAGCAAGGCTTCCCCAACAGTCCTCTTGTCATAATCTGAAAAAGTATCAGTTAGGGAAAAGCTGCCTTTATATGCATTCCTAAATTCTTCTCTTTCTTCAAAATCGCCATTTAGCATATAATGCCTTGCAGCAGTATAGCCGTTTGAATGGAAGCCAGAGCTTTTTAATGCAATAATTTGCATCCCTTCTTTTGGCTTTAGGTTTAATGAATCCTTTTCAACAAAACCAGTCATTGAGCCAGCAATATCAAAACCATAGCCTGCTTTAGGGCTTGAGATTAATTCATCAAGCGAAGCTGTTTCCCCCTTTCCGAACTGCAGGCTTACTGAATTTCTTGCAATTTTCCCGCAATCAGCCATTTCCAATCCTTTTGAAACTCCTTTAATTATATCTCCAGTAATTCCTAATTCTTCAATCTTGTTTTGGCATGCCAGGTAATCAACAAACATAAATGGCTTTGCCTTTGGCATTGTTGCCAAATCATTTGAATTCATTGCAACGCAGTCTATTCCAATAGTATCATACTTTCCCATAGCGATTGCAAGTATTACTTTAGTGCCTACACCATCAATAGTGCATGCTAAATAATGCTTAGGCATAACTTCATTACATTCAAATATTTCGGCAAATAATCCCTCCTGGCTTACCATGTTTGCCTTAAATTTTGAGGGGATTGCTTCTTTGATTTTAGAAACAGCAAATGCCTCTCTTTTCCCGTAATCAGTTTGCATAAACTCAATGGAGCTGATATATTTTTATTATATTATCATGGCCCTTATCTCTTATAGATACTATCATGGTGCTTGAATTTATCAAATAGGATGTGCCTTTCATTTTTGAATACCTTAAAAAGTAGGACAAAACTCTTTGCAATATGGACTCTTTTGTATTCCTTTAATGAATATTTTAAATTTTTGTAATGTTCTATCGAGAAATCATCTGAAGCTATAATTTGCTTTATTTTATTATTTATTGCTTCTGCAATTTTCCTATCCTTTTTGGATAATGCCTTCAATTCGATTTTAAGTTCATCGGAGAGGTCAAATGAAAAAGCCATTAATTAAACCCCAGATAATTTGTCTAATTCTTTTATGCTCATTTTTCTGAAACCGTATTTTTTCACATGTTTTTCACAAGAGTTAATTATGTCGTTTATGACATCTTCCCTAACTTCTTTATCCACAAAGTTCTCTCCGCATAATTCGGCAAATTTATCTAAGGCTTCTCCCTTATCCCTTAACCCGTATTTCTCTTTTACAACACCTAGAACCCTGCTGGTGTAGTCAGTAACCTGAATATTCATATGGATGCTCTTATTCAAGTAATATCACCTAATATAAACTTAGTTAAACTAATTTATAAAGCTATTGTGCAACCCAGAAGTTTATTTTTATTCAGTATTTTATCAGTTCCATTTCCATAAAGCTGTATAATATAGTTCCGATAAAAGCCATTACTGTAAAGAAGCTGTCTGCAAATATTGTGATTGAATTTGCAGACGCAAAGCTAATTAGCATAAACAGGAATATTGTGAAACATGCAGACTTTAAGAGCTGATTGAAATAGCCCATTATGGATTCACCCCGGCAATTATTAGGTTATAATACGCCCACAGGGTGAATGCAACAAATTCACTTATTGCAATCGCATATTTGTCCAACTTTTTATTCTCACTTAGTATTGCGAATACTGAAAGCTTTGCAGTATAATTCAAAAATAAAAACCCTGCAACAAAGCCAATCCAGCCTGCAAAGTTCATAAAATCAAGCAAGCCCCAAATGTTTAGTGTTAAAACAAGCATTGCCTTTATGAAATTCTTTCCGCCTGTCAGGAAGTACATAAATGCGCTGAATGCAAACAGGTAATGCAGGTTAGTGATAAATACTTGGAACATCCAGTTTAGGTTAAATGTGGCAAGATTGTAAATAAATGCTATCAGCATATCTAATATTTGGCTTTTTTATTATAGCTTTTTGTGCCGAAGAACTTCGGTATGCTCAAAATAAGCCATAAAAATGCTGTTTTTGAGCCTTTTAGGCTTAATTTTTTAACCTTAGAAAGTTATTTAAATAACCTCATACACTATTATTATATGACTTGGGTTGCAAAATTTAAGCTGAACCATAAGGATTGCCCTATGGTTTCAAGGGCTCCAAAATTCAAAGCAGATGTTATTTCCTGGCCTGGCGAGCATATAGAAGAAAACGGAAAACACGCAGTTGTAGCACATTCCAAATTTGTGGAAGACAATCCTGTTAATCAGGAATTTTTGAGTGATGTAAAGAATGATCCAAGAATTTTGAAAGTAGATGCTTCAGGCAATTCCTTTACTTATAAAATTGATTTAGGTTATGAAGGAGAGGCTGTTGCATTATATTATGACCCTAGCATGTCTTTGGTAAAGCCAGTGATGAATATGCAGGACGGCTTTGAATACTGGGAAGTAGCTTCTGAAGATAAGGATGTGTTGAAAAATTTCTTTAATGACCTAACTGCACATATGGATAAGGCTGAAATTTTAAGGATTTCACAGCACAAGATAACAAATATTTTAGTGCCTGCGCAAATCACTGATTTATCTGACAGCCAAAAGAAGGCATTTGCCTTAGCCTTAAAACATGGATATTATACTGTGCCCAGGAGAATTACTTTGGAAGCTCTTGCACTAAAACAAGGTATTTGTTTATCAACATTCCAGGAGCATTTGAGAAAAGCCGAATCAAAAATACTGACATCAGTTAATATTTCAGACTAATTATGTGGCTGTTTTTGCCTTTAAAAAATAAGAATTAAAAAAATAGAAAAAAGCCAGATTTTATCTGATCTGAACCTTAAATCCTTTTGATTCTGCTTCTTCAGGGTGTTTTTTCCGCAAGGTTACTGTCAAAATGCCGTTGCTGAAATCTGCCTTGGTGTTGTTCGGGATGATTTCTGCAGGCAAGGGCAAGCTCCTTATAAAGCTTGAATAGCCTCTTTCCCTGTAATAATATCCTTCTTTTTTCTTTTCTTCCTTTGTTTCTGTTTTTGCCTTTAAGGTAATCATGTCCTCTGTTATTTTTATATCTAACTCCTTTTTATCCACGCCAGGCAGTTCTGCTACTACTTCAATCTCCTTTCCCTTATCAATAATGTCAACTAAAGGCTCTCTTATCCCTTTCATTTTAAGGTTCTCAATATCATCATCAGGAAAGTTGAAGCTTAACAAATTCCTCATTTTTTTATTTATTTTTTTCAT
>JBBSVU010000003.1:0-15395 GCA_038046645.1 archaeon | reverse complement strand
CCAAGCTTTGCTTGTTTAATTACATATTTCTGTTCCTGTAGCTATGACATTCATTTTTATATTTGGCTTTTTATTTGGAATTGTCGCATCTAAGGTTTTTTCCTTGAGTTCGAATTCTGAGCCGTAATCTGAGTAACCTTTCTTTAGGTATTGTGCTGCTGTGGAATTTGAGAGGCTCCACAAATTCTTGTAATTGAAGTTGTTGGAGTAATAGCTTAAATTATTGTTTGGATACTGTACTACATTTCCTGTTGCAGTATCTATGTATGCTGTTCCAATCCCTGTGCCATCTACAATCTTGAATGATGCTAAGTAATAGCTATTATCACTCATTCCTTCGTTTATTCCCCATATTTCTCCAAAGTCAGGCAAGTAGAATGGCTTATCTATTACACCATCCTCAGTAGTGTCTGTTCCATTGAAATATAAGGAATATGCCTTATTCTGTACCTGTGTTTTGTTGTAGCTAGGTGCATTTAACAATAATAAGTAAACCTTATTGTAATCAGTGTTAGCCCTAAAATATGTGTACTTGTAGGTTTTATTATTCATTCCTATACCGGTCAGTGAAATGCTTGTCGGGCTTGGGTATTTGGCGAAATCTGCCATACTCTTTACTTTGTAGTAATAACAATATTTATCAGGGGTTGTTTTGCAAATTTGATCTGCATCTGTTGCACCCACTTGTTTCGTTGTAATTTTGAACTTACCATCATAGGATTTATTTCCTAAAGTAGTTGGACTATCCGATACTGAATAGTAGAATGTTTGGTCATCAATTACAATGCTGCTCGCTTGTGTCGTAGTATCTAATTCAATATATAACGGAATCTCATGGTGGAAGTCATATTGATCATAGTAATCAATGAACCCATCCCCTATTTTTAGATTAGTGTATTTTATTCCCTGCTGATTGAATCCATCAAACTTCAATTTAACAAAGCCATACCCTACCGTAGATTCTGGAGCCCCTTCCAAAAAAGTAGCTTCATTTGAACCTGCTTCACATTGTGCTGTGAGGCATTGTTCTGCCGAAACCCAGATAGGGTTTTTATCATTCCATTTTTTCACATTGTTATAAATGCTAAACTCTTTTATGACATATCCTTGTGGTGCTGTTGCATTAGTTTTTATTCCTGCCTTGAAAATCCAGTAGTCATCAGTTGCATCTAAATCTGTGCTTGAGTATGGATATGCTTTCGTATCCACTAATTGAATGGCTTCACTAACTTTTTCCAATATTGCATATTTTTTTCCTGTGTCAGTATATATACCTACAGTCTTTAAGTCTATTAGAGTAGCTAATGCTGCGTTTCCGTTTTCATCTGTAAAATAATTGTTTAATGAACTACCTGCGCTTACTGCAGTAGCTGTTGACAGAATATTTCCGTTTACATCTTTCAATGTGAAATCAGCAACATATGTTGAATTAGGTGATGTTGCAACTATGTCTGTTACTTCAACATCAACTTTTTGGCCAGCATATGCTCCCGCACCTTCTAAATCAATAGCACTTTCTCCTATGTAATAGATTGCTTCTTGAGGCGATTTACTTAATTTCATGCTTAGATATGTGCCTGAAGCATCTACTGTATGAAGCTTGTAAGTCTGCCCAAAGAAAGGGACTGTTATGTTATCAAAACCATTTGTAGCCACAAATTTATTTTCACTTTTCAGATAATCCTGCTGGGGTTTTTCTGTCAGTGGCAAACCATGTGAAAAAGTAACAGTATATTTGAAATCACCTACCTTGCTAAGGTAACCTACTAAATCCCCTACTGTGCTGTAATTTGTGTAATCAAACTTGAAGTCTGGTTTTAATGTAACAGTTTCTTTTACTGTTTCAGCGTATGCTGTTCCATTCCATTTTTGCGCAACTGTTTTGTTTGTTAACGAAGCTAATTGTGGATTGTTTAAAGTTACTACGCCATATTCTTTCTGGTTAGTTCCTGACATCAGATATTTGGTATCATATGTCTTAGTGTCTGACACTTTAATACATTCACCCACTGCCGAGCCAGCTAAAAAAAGAAGCAGCATTGCCGCAAAAATATACTTAATTGTTTTCACCTAATCACCTCTCCTTTTGAATTAATTTTTTAGTGTTATATAGTAATTATTAATTGCAAAGTATATATATATGTTTCAAAGATAGACTTGCTGCATTTCGCATAATTAAATAATTAAAAAATAAAAAAAGCACCCCAATACTTTCTTTTTCTTTTCTCTTGGTACCCTAGATTCTCTTTTCTTTTTAGGAAAAAGAAAAGAGAAGGTGGGGTTAGGCAAATACATTAATCAGTAAATTGCCTAAATAGGAGAATACAACTATTGCTATGATGAAAATTATTAAATTCCCTAAAAAACCTAATTTTACTAAATTGCTTGTAATCGGGTAGAAAACAAACAGGAAACCTAAAATCATCAATGCTAAGCTAAGGAGCACAGACCAAAACAGCATGTTTGCATTCCCTAAGATATTACCCTCATAATTCATTGCCTGAAGCAAGGAATCTTTCTTTTCAACATCCAGCATTTTGTCATTTGCAAATGTTTCCAATTCTTCAGTATTTTTCTCTGAAACAATGCCTGTTAATTTTGTTGTATCCTGTATGTTAAAGCCCTCTTCCATGGATATTTTTGCTACGGACACAAACTGCGGAGAGAATGAAGTTGCTGCAATGACTGAAACAAGGCCGCCGACAATAAAGAATAAGTAAACCAAGGAAACAGCAGTCATTATGCCTGAAAAGCTTGCCGGCCCCTGCACAAATTTGCTTGACTTTCCTCTAATAATTGCCATTATCAGGTAGAATATTACACTTACTAAAATCCAGCCTGCCAAAGTGAAAATTATTGAGAGCAGGAATTTGTACGCATCAAAGGCAAAGCCAAGATAGATATAAGGCAAGTAACTAACAACACAATAAATCAAAACTAAAAGAGTCCCTAACCCTAAATTTGGATTGCTTAAAGCAGCAGATACTGCTTTATTTGGTTTATAAAAAACGCTGAATATGCTCATAATCCCTCTCCCTTTATTGTAGAAAAATCTTATCTATTATAGTTTATTTATTATTTAAATGTATTCTATACTCAGATTTAGCGGAGTTTGCTGCATCCTATGCGAATGTTTGGTAGATTGTGCAGCATTTCATTTTTTTGGTTATTTTGGCATAGCTTTTTAAATAGTAACTGTCTATAGTATTATGTAATTGTCTAAGAAGTTTAGACACTTTTCTTTATTGAAAAGGTGGTTATTTGAAGGATTTTTTTGATGAGTTTGAAAGAATATTTTCAAGCAGTTTTATTGATGAAGATGATTTTTTCGGGCCAAGAAGAAGCTATAAAATAGAGCACAGCAATTTTGAAAGCCCTTTTTTAGACATGTGGGAAACCCAAAAAGATATCCTAATCATCTTTGACCTTCCGGCGGTTGAAAAAAAAGATATTGATGTAACAATTGAAAAAAATGTTTTAACATTAAAGGCAAATATTGACAAAAATAACGGATTTTTTACAAAATTGCATTTGCCAACTGAAGTTTTGGCAAATAAGATTGAATCCAAATTCAAAAATGGGGTTTTGGAAGTAATTATCCCAAAGAAAAATGTTTCAAAATCAGCCAAAGTTAATTAATTCAGTAATTTTTTATTGATTGTGTTTATGGGGTGTTTGTTTGAGCAAGGAAAATTGGAAATTTACTGTTGACGAGGCAGAAAGAGCTGATGTTGCAAAAGGAATTGCAAGATTGGATTCAGCAGCAATGAATTCTTTGGGTTTAACTTCAGGGGATATTATTCTTATTAAAGGTCAAAAAGGAAAAGAGACTTTAGCAAAAGTATGGCGTTCAAAGCCAGAAGATGATAATTCAAATATTATCCGGATTGATGCAACAATAAGAGGAAATGCTGGAATCGGGGTTGGGGATGAGGTAGAAATAAAAAAAGCAGAGGTAAAGGATGCTAAGAGCATAAGAATCTCCCCACTTCAGGAAGTGCAATTCGCTTCAGACCCGACACAATACCTGAAAGCAAAATTAATTGACAGGCCTTTCAGGAAAAATGATAAAATCTCATTTGATATAATGGGCACTACCCTGCATTATGTGATTTCAAATACCAATCCACAGGATAATGTTTTGTTAAGGAAGAATTCTCAATTGGTTGTTTCCGAAAAAGCAGTAAAATCAACAGATGCAATTCCTTCAATCAGCTATGAAGACATTGGCGGGTTAAAAGAAGAGCTTGCACAAGTAAGGGAAATGATTGAACTGCCCTTGAAACACCCTGAATTATTTGAAAGATTAGGGATAGGAGCGCCAAAAGGTGTTTTATTGACAGGCCCGCCAGGCACAGGAAAAACTCTTTTGGCAAAGGCTGTTGCTAATGAAAGCCAGGCAAATTTTTATTCAATTGCCGGGCCTGAAATAATTTCCAAGTTTTATGGTGAATCAGAAAAACATTTAAGGGAGATATTTGAGCAGGCAAACAAAAATGCACCAAGCATAATTTTTATTGATGAAATAGATGCCATTGCGCCAAAAAGGGATGAAGTATCTGGGGAAGTGGAACGAAGGGTTGTTGCACAACTTTTAACTTCAATGGACGGCCTTGAATCCAGGGGGCAAGTAGTTGTTATTGCCGCCACTAATAGGCCTGATTCTTTGGACCCAGCGTTAAGACGGCCAGGAAGATTTGACCGTGAGATTAATATTAATGTGCCTGACACAAAGGGCAGGAAGGAAATTCTTGAGATTCACACAAGGGGAATGCCTCTTACTAAAGATGTTGATTTGAATAAATTAGCAGAAATGACTTTAGCTTACACAGGTGCAGATTTAGAGTCATTGTGCAAGGAAGCAGCGATGAAGGCATTGCGGACTTATCTGCCAAAAATAAAAAAATTTGAAGAGCAGAAGATTCCTACAGAGCTTTTAGAAACAATTGAAGTAAACATGCCACATTTTGTTGATGCATTCCGCAAGATTGAACCAAGCGCAATGCGTGAAGTTTTAATCAGAAAGCCAAATGTAAAATGGTCAGACATTGGCGGCTTGGAAGAAACAAAACAGAAATTGATTGAAGCAATTGAATGGCCATTGAAGCATCCTGAAGATTTCAAAAAAGCAGGGATAAAGCCAGCAAAAGGAATTCTATTATATGGCCCTTCTGGATGCGGCAAAACGCTTTTGGCAAAAGCAGTTGCAAATGAAAGCGAAGCGAATTTCATAAGTGTTAAAGGCCCTGAACTTATTTCAAAATGGGTGGGCGAAAGTGAAAAGCACGTCCGTGAAATTTTCAAAAAAGCAAGGCAGGTTTCCCCTAGCATAATCTTCTTTGATGAATTTGATGCAATATCTAAAATGAGGGGCTTGTCTTTAAGTGATGCTACAGAAAAAGTTGTAAATCAGCTTTTGACTGAGCTTGACGGCATTGAAGAATTGGAACAAGTGATGGTAATAGCTGCTACCAATAGGCCTGATTTAATTGATTCAGCTTTGTTGAGGCCGGGCAGAATAGATATGAAAATAGAAGTGCAGATGCCAGATGAAAAAGCCCGCTTGAATATCTTTAAGGTGCATACAAAGAATATGCCGTTAACAAAAGAGGTAAATATTGAATCCTTTGCAAAGGAAACAGAAGGATTTACCGGGGCAGACATTGAAGGAATCTGCAGGGAAGCAGGCATGGATGCATTGCGCCTGCACAGGTATGGCAAGAGAGAAAATATTGAAGTAACAGCAAATGAATTCAAGAAAATAATTAAAGAGGCAAAGAAATCCAAAGGAATTTCGCAGAATGCAAAGCCTGATGCAAATAGCGATGAAAATGCTGATCCAAAGCTGAATTATGTGAAGTAATTCTTTAACAAAAACCCTCATGGCAACGATTTTCGTTGCCATCTCCCTCTTTATTGCCTGTTGTTTGTTTTTGCCGATACATTTTAATACTTAATTTCTCCCAAGATAGATGATTTGATGGCAAACTATGTAGTGGAACCATTTCGAATTAAATCTGTTGAGCCAATAAAGATTACAACTAGGCAGCAAAGGGAGCAGATTCTCAAGGATGCTTTTTACAATCCTTTTTTAGTGAAATCCGAGGATATTTTTGTTGATTTTTTGTCAGATTCCGGCACAGCAGCAATGTCACAGGAACAATGGGCTGCATTGCAGACCGGCGATGAAGCATATGCTGGCTGCCGCAGTTTTTACGAATTAAAAAAAGTAGTGAAAGAATTATTTGGGTTTGAAAATTTTATTCCAACGCACCAGGGAAGGGCCGCAGAGAATATTTTATTCTCAACAATCGTAAAAGAAGGCTATGTAGTTCCAAGCAATATGCATTTTGATACTACTGAAGCAAACATTATGCGAAACAAAGGAGAACCCTTAAATTTGGTAACGGATAAAGCCTTTGATTTTGCTTGCAAAGACCAGTTTAAGGGAAATATGGATATTAAAAAATTGAAAAGTGCAATTGATGAATACGGAAAGGAAAGAATTCCTGTAATTATGCTCACAATTACAAATAATTCAGGCGGCGGCCAGCCTGTTTCAATGGAAAACATAAAAGAAGTTAGCAAAGTGGCGCATGATGCCAAAATCCCTTTTTTCTTTGATGCCTGCAGGTTTGCAGAAAATGCATTTTTTATAAAACAGAGAGAAAAAGGTTATTCTAATAAAACAGTAAAGGAAATTGTGCAGGAGATGTTTTCCTATGTTGATGGCTTCACAATGAGTGCTAAAAAAGATGGCTTGGCAAACATAGGCGGAATGCTTGCAGTCAGGGATGAAAAATTATTTACTGAAATAAGGAATTTAAGTATTGTAATTGAAGGTTTTCCAACTTATGGTGGGCTAGCTGGAAGGGATTTAGTTGCAATTGCCCAAGGTTTTAAGGAAGTGCTTGATGAATCATATTTAGAATACAGGACAGGCCAGGTAAAATATTTGGGCGAGAAATTAAATGATTTGGGGATACAGACAATATTGCCCTTTGGGGGCCATGCTGTTTATATTAATGGAAAGAATTTTTTGAATCACATACATGATGAAAAATTCCCGGCGCAATCCTTGGTGAATGAATTATATTTAGAAGGTGGAATTAGGGGAGTGGAAATAGGAAATATCATGTTCGGCAAAAAAGACAAGCAGGGAAATGATGTATGGCCAAAGCTTGATTTGGTAAGGTTGGCATTCCCAAGAAGGGTTTATACCCAATCGCATTTGGATTATGTTGCTGATGTTTTTGGCAGGATAGCTGAAAATAAGCACAAGATTAAAGGTTATAAAATAGTTTATCAAGCGCCTTTGCTCAGGCATTTCACAATAAAATTGGCGCCTGCCGATAATTGAACAAAAATAAACCAATAGCTTTTTAATCTGGTTAATTTTATTTTATTAAACATTAATCAAATAATGTTTGGGTGATCCTTCTGAATATTGTAATTATTGATGACTGGCCTGATTTTAATAATGAAAGATTGTTAAGATTGAAAAAGTTGGGAAATGTTACTTGGCATAAAGTTCAGATGCTGCCACAGGAAAAATTCATTGAATTGGCAAAGGATGCTGAAATTTTAATGACCTCTCATTATGCTGTTTCAAAAATCACAAAAGAAATGATGGACAAGATGCCAAGCTTGAAAATGATTGCCCAATTAGCAACCGGTTATGATTATTTGGATTTGAAAGCAGCAACTGAAAAGCAAATTGTTGTTTGCAATGTCCCAGGCTATGGTGATTCAAGTGTTGCTGAACATGCTTTGGGCTTAATGCTTGCATTAAGCAAGAAAATATTCAACGGAGCATGCCAGATGAAATATGAAAAGAAATATGAGTTTAGGGAAAACAAGGGCTTTGAATTAAATGGCAAAACTTTGGGTTTAATTGGTTATGGTCACACAGGCGGTGCTTTGGGGGTAATTGCAAAAGGATTGGGGATGCGTGTTATTGCATTTGATAAAAGGATTCCTTCAGAGGTAGAATCTGTTGATTTTGAAACAATTTTAAAGCAAAGTGATGTTATTTCCTTGCATGTTCCTTTGACCGATGAAACAAGAAATATGCTTTCAATGAATGAATTCAGGAAGATGAAAAAAAATGCATTAATAATTAATACTGCAAGAGCCCCGATTGTGAATCAGGAAGATTTGTTAAAAGCGCTTAAAGAAAATTTGATAGGGGGATATGCCGGTGATTTGGTGATTGAGCCATTTAATGCTAAAGATCCATTATTACAGCAGCAGAATGCAGTATTTACCCCGCATATTGCTTGGTATACTAATGAAGCTGTTGCAAGGCTGACTGAGATTGCGGTAAGGAATGTTGAGGCATTTGCAGCAGGCAAGCCAACAAATGTTGTGAATAAACGATCATAGGCTTTAAAAATTAATTTAACTTACTTTTATAAATGCCCAAACCAAGAAAACCAACAGTACATAAAACAAAAATTCTTATTCCAAAAGTTGTAGCATTGCAAACGTTGCAAAAAGAATTAGTAATTGCAAGAGCAATTAAATCAAATTATCATGAAAGCCCTGTGGCTATTGTTCAAATGCTTAATGGCCAAGGGCACAGTGTAGATGAAAGAGATGTCAGAAAAGTTTGGATAAAATTGAGAAAGGCATCAAGGGATGTGCCGGTAGAAGGAATAAGGGCAGAAGTAGCAGGAGTTCCAAAAGCAGTAAGAAGGCCAAGAATGGTAAGAACCCGAATCGCTAAAACAACTTCACCTAAGTTTAGATATGCTTTTCGTAGAAAAGAATTGTTAGGAAAATTATTTCAGTTAGGATTAGCATTGCCTTCTACAGTTAGTTATTGGAGACCAAGGGTATTGTTATTAGAAAAAGAAGGTTTTTGGAAGCCTCTTGCTATTAGGGATTTAAATGGTTTGCTTAATGAGATAGAGCGGCCAGATATTGGGGATCCGCAATATCTTTCTTTTGAAAGAGAGTCAGGAAAACGAAGAAGAAAGGTAATGGAAATATTTTTGAATCAGCTTGGGGGGAAAACCGAAGGTAATAGATATTCTGCAAATGTAAGAGGCATAAAAGCAGCAGCTCTAACTGATAACTGCCTTAAACAGATGCGAATTGGAAGAGCAATTATCTATGAAACCCTTGAGGAATTAATCTCAATGGGAATTTTAAGAAGAACAAATGCCTCAAAAGGAATTGTGATGATTCTAATGCCAAAACAAATGACTGACTATTATCAAAAATGGCTTTCTACCAAATCTGCAGTTTTTGAGGCTGCTGAAGAAGCAGTAGATTAAATTCTGCTTAAATGAATGCACCCTGCAAAGCATTTCTGCAAATGCATTTTCTTTCTTCCTGTATTTTGGGCAGTGTTGCATAAAGTAATTTTCTCACATTTTCAGTATTGCTTTTCATGGTTTTTATTATATCTTCGACATTTGCCCCGGATTCTGACAAATTATCATAATCTGTAGCCATGGAAATATTAGCATAGCAGATTTCTGCTTCCCTTGCCAAAGAAGCTTCAGGACACAAAGTCATGCCAATTACCTGTGCATTCCAGCTTCTGTATAAAGCGGATTCTGCCCTTGTACTGAATCTTGGTCCTTCGATACCTACATAAGTTCCTTTCTCGAAATGTTCAATCTTCAATTTTTTTGCTTCAGCAATCAAAGGTTTTCTCAATTCCTCGCAAAAGGCATCAGAAACATTTATGTGGCAGACCCTTTCAAATCCCTTAGTTATGCCATCATAAAAAGTATTTTTTCTCCCATATGTTCTGTCAATAAACTGATTCACAAAAACAAAACATCCTGGCTTTATTTCTTTCTGCAATGAGCCGACAGCACTTACTGACAGAATTCTGTCTACCCCCAATTTCTTCAATGCCCTTATATTAGCCCGATAATTCACATTGCTTGGATTTATTGTGTGCTTATAGCCGTGCCTTGGCAAGAATGCTACCTTAATTCCTTCAAAATCAGCAACAGTTATTTCATCAGACGGTAAGCCAAATTCCGTCTGCACTTTCTCTTTTTTAATTTCTTTAACTAAGCTAGGGTCATAGACACCTGAACCTGCAATAATTCCAATCATAAAAATCTCACCTAAGGATATCAATTATGCTAAATATAAAAGGGATAAAGGTTAATAAATAAAACCAATAAGTTCTACAGTACAAAAGCCCCCATAAAACTGTACTGTGCTGGAAATTTATAAGACACATTAAGAATCTAAGATACTGCGTTGATGCTGGTTTTATGAACCTTTGTGCATTATTTACTTCCTAATGAATAGGCACTGTAGAAATCCTCTCAATTAGGCATTGGCAGTGCATTTTTTGTTGCACTTTTGGCAGAAAGTGATGTTGTTTTCGTATCACTTAGAAATGTTTATGGGATTATGCTTACCTTTATAAAATGTTCAGTATATTATACAAATAATGATAAATTTGTTAAGTGGACTTTATGGATTATAAAAAAATAATAGTGCAGTGGCTGGAATTTGTTCAGCCAAGCGTGCTGGAAAGGGATATTTCAGTTAACCTAGCACATGACTTCATAACTACTATTACCGGCCCAAGACGAGCGGGTAAGACCTTTCTTTGTTTTCAGACCATAAAGGGCCTTTTGGGGGCAGGGATTCCTAAGAGCAATATTCTGTATATTAATTTTGAAGATGAGAAATTACTGGGCGCAAATGTTACTGATCTCGATAAGCTGCTTGATGCTTTTTTTGAACTTTCAGAGATACAAAAAGACCGTTCAATTTACCTATTTTTAGATGAGATACAAAACATAAGCCAGTGGGATGTATGGGTAAGGAGAATGCATGACATGAATAAGGGCATAAAATTAATTCTTACAGGTTCTTCTTCTAAGTTGTTGAGCAAAGAAATATCCACAAGGCTCAGGGGGCGTACTATTAATACCGAAGTTTTCCCCCTTAGCTTTAAAGAATATCTTAAATGGAAAAAAGTATCCTTTAATTTGAAAACAATCTCACATAGTAAAGACCGTTTTAAGGTGAAAAAGGAATTTAAAGAATATTTGTTAGGTGGGGGATATCCTGCAATATTAGTAAATCTAGGGATTGAGAAAGAGACAATTCTGCAAGGATATTTCCAGTCCATGATTTTTAAGGACATCATAGAAAGAAACCGCATTAAAGAGATAAAAAAGATAAAAATTCTTGCAAACCTTATTTTTGATTCTGTAACTAAGGAAATATCTTATAACCGACTATCAAACAGGCTGAAAGATCTGGGATTTAAATTAAGCAAAAATACGGTTATTGAATACTTATCATACTTCGAAGATGCTTATCTCTTTTTCCAAAACTTAAAATTTGAATATTCCTTAGCAAAACAATTAGGATCTATTAAGAAAGTGTACTGCATAGATAATGGTCTCTTGAACGCAGTTAGTTTCAAATTTTCAGAGGATATAGGAAAACTGTTAGAGAATGTGGTTTTTATCCAATTAAAAAGGGACAATTATGATGTTTTTTACCACCGAGGCATCAATGAATGTGATTTTATATTGAGAAAAAAGAACAAGGTAATTGAAGCAATACAAGTAGCCAAAGAATTAAATGAGGATAACAAAAAAAGGGAGATTGCAGGATTGTTAGAAGCCATGAAAATGCACAGGTTAAGGAAGGGACTATTATTAACTGAGGGCCTGGAAGACAGATTAAAAATAAACGGAAAAATAATTGAGATAAAGCCTGTCTGGAAATGGCTGTTGCAAAAATAAAAAAAGAAATGAGGAAATAATTCCTCATTTAATCACTGCTTTTTCTTGATAAATTCAATATGCTCCATTATTTCCTTCAGTTTTTCCTTGCGGGTTTCAACCTTGAAATCCTCTTTCAGAGTTTTGTGCAAATCATCAAGGTTTTTTTCTTCCTCGGCCTGTATTTGCCCTATAATATTCATCAAATCTTCCTGATAATTCCAAGGGAATATAATCCAAATCCAATCAATTTCTTTTCCATAAAAATCAGGCGTATGTTTTGAGCCTTTTAAGTTGTATAAGGTAGCGGTCTTGACGGATTTGGGGTTTTGTCCAAGAATGTGCTCTTTTACAATATCCATGCTTTGCCCTGTATCCGTAACATCATCCACAATAAGGACATTTTTCCCAGAAAAATCTGCTGTGCTCGAATGTTTTATTTTAGCTGTTCCATCTTTTGTTGCTGTTACACCCCAATGGTCTGCTTTTATGGTTGCAATATCTTTTATATGCAGATAATCAGAAAATAAACGCGCAGGAACTAGGCCACCTCTTGAAATCCCAAGAATAATATTAGGGTAAAAATCGCTTTTTTTGATTTTATCACATGCAGCCTTTGCAAGGTTCTGCATCTCTTCCCAATCAGGCACTAAACAATTAAATGTTTTCATAAAAAAGACCTCAGTTATTTTAATTATCTAACAAATTTAGATTAATCTTATTTTAATTATTGCCCTCCCAAAATTTTCCTGATTATTTGAACTCTTTCACTGTTTTATGGTATCTTTCAGGTGTATCAATTGTAAGGAAACTTGAAACTGTTTCCTTGCCAAATAATTTTCTTTCCTCGACAATTTTAGGGAACACTTCTTTTTCAATGCTAACTTCCTTGCCAGCATGAATATATTCAAATATTTTGTTTGAAAGAACATATGCTCCGCTTGATATTAGATTGCTAGGGGCATTTTCCTTTGATGGCTTTTCCACAAATTCAATTATTTTTTCCCCCTCTAATTTTACGACTCCATAATGGGAGACCTCATCGATTGCATAAAGGGCAATTGATGCTATGGCATCATTTTTTTCATGCATTTCCAAAAGTGCAGAATAATCTACATTCTTTACTTCATCGCCGTTGCACATAAAGAAATTTTCACAATTTGAGAAATATTTCTCAGCCAATTTTAACGCCCCAGCAGTTCCCATTCTCTGCTCTTCAAAACTCAATATTAACTCAACCCCTAAATCCCTGTTTTTGAAATAGTCTTCTACTTCTTTGTACCTATGCCCTAATCCCAAAACAATTGTTTTTACCCCGTGATTTTTTAAATTTTCAATATTCCAGTCTAAAACAGTTTTCCCGCCTATTTCCAATAATGGCTTAGGTACTTTTGCAGTAATGCCTGATTTTTCCAATCTGCTGCCAATACCTCCAGCCAAAACAAATGCCTTCATGTAAAAATCCTTTTTCTTTTCATGTCCTTTCAAACAATAAGAAAGGGTTCATTTCTTTTTCCTTTTCTTAGAATTAAAGAAAGACAAATTTTTAATGCATTGGTTAATAAAAATCGATTTAAATACTAATTGTTGATACAGTTTTTTATGGTTAAAAGAGCTTTAACGCCTGGCAAGAGAGGCCATTTAGAATCTGCTAGCGCTTCATTGCTTAGAAAAGGGTTTACCAGAAATTTATTGAGTGCAAAGGTTTTATCTATTTTGAAAAGACCAGATGTTAGAACTTATATGGGGATTTATGGATTAAAAGCTCCGCAAGACCCTTATGCAGCGGCACAGTTTGCTGACAATATTGTGAAAAGAATTGAAGCAGGAAAAAAAGTTGACAGAATACTGCTAGGCAGAAAAAGCTTTGGAAAAGGAAAAAAATCAAAAGAATGTCTTGCTTATGAAAGAGCCGTAATGCCGTTTGTTTCCCAAAAATTTGGCTCAAGATATGCAAAGAATAAACTCTTCCAAAAATTTGCAAGCGATATGGTGCGGCAAATGTTTGTTAATAAAGTACCTTTAGAAAATTGGTACGACCCATTTTTTATGGAAGAATTCATAGGGCATGTTAATGCAGAATATGAATTGATTACTGAAGAGCTTAGGCCAGAAAAAAGACTATTAAAGTATTCGGGCAAAAATGTGCTAGCTCTTAATGACATATTGCAAGAAGCTAGACAAAAAGATCCTAAAGACGCAAGGTATATTGCAACAGCTGTGTGGAAAGACTTTTTTCCTTCGGTTGATGCTTTCATAGAAAGAAGAAGCCAGTTATTTGAAGAATGTAGAAAGAAATATCCACAATATGAAAATTTGCATATAACAGCAGTGAACTTAGTTTTGCGTAAAGGATATAGTTCTCTCGATGCAGCATTTAAGGCAAGAGATGCTGCTTATGCTGAAGCTAAAAATAAATACCCTGAAGAGAAAGAAAGATGGCCTATAGCAGCTTACTTGGTGATGACTCAACGATATCCTTCAATTGATGCGGTTTTTGCTAGAAGAAAAAAACTATTGCAAGAGTGCATGGAAAAATATCCTGAATACCAAAGTTATCATGACACTATTATCAGTCTAGTGCTAAGAAATACTTACAAATCAGTTGATGCAGTATTTGCAGAAAGACAAACAGTGCTGGCAGAATGCGCAAGAGACTACCCTGAACACAAGAACATTCATAGCACAGTTTCATTTCTGGTAATTACAAAACTTTATCCTTCAATTAAAGCAGTTTTTGATCGCAGACAAAAAATTTTGCAAGAATTTGAAGAAGAATATCCTAGAAGAACGAAATTACCTGAAGCTATTGTAGCTACAGTATTGTCAAAATTATATCCCTCCCTAAGTGCAGCAGTTGAGACATATGATGCACTCCTGAAAGAATACAGGCAAAAACACCCAAAAACCAAGGTTGTTTTTCCACTTATTGTGGAGCAGGCATTTCGAGGAAAATATCCCTCAATTGATGCTGCCTTTAAAGAGAGAGCTAAAAGAAGAGATGCATTACTAAAAAGATGCGAAAAAGATTATCCCAAATACGCTTTAGTTCATTCCACAGCGGTTTATCTAGTTATGAATAGTAAGTATCCTTCACTTGAAGCAGCATTTAGTAGAAGAAACGACTTATTGAAAAAGATTAAATTAGAATATCCTGAAAAGTGGGTATCCGAAACCGCAGTAGATTCAGTATGGACTAAAAGATCCCGAAGTCTAGAAGAATATTTTAGAAAAAATAAAAAAACTTAAAGCAAGTGGAAAAAAAGAATATCCTGAACTTGCATTCCTTTGATTCAAAAATCCCCTATCATTTCATTTAAAAATTCTTTTATTGCCCTACTTTTGTATGCCTATGGTAAGGGGAAGATTAAAAAGAAATATTTATAACCCTTTGGTTACTTTGGTTTCAACTGATATAAAAAGATTAACACATAAACCCGCAGTAAAAATAAGTAATAAACGTTTTCCTGTCTCTATTATTGAATGGTTAAAAAATTTAGAATCACCTTATACTTATGCTAGCAGATTAAAAGCAGAAAAAGAAGGTGATAAATATTTAAGGTCAAAATCTGAAACTGAAAGTAAACATGATTTGGATACATTAGCAAAATTCTGGAGAATTGCTACTGAAAGAAGATATCTTAGGGAATTACTTAAAAATTCAGATTTGGATAA
>JBBSVU010000002.1:34994-79474 GCA_038046645.1 archaeon | reverse complement strand
CGTCTATCCTATCACAATAGTAGTGGGATGGATTTGTGTTTGAAAAGCCTGTTCCGTCAATGCTGGCATCCACATTTCTTAAGTCCAGTAACTTATAACAAGCTTTAACCATCTTCTCAAACAGGCTTTTGCTGATGCGCATGTGAACTTCAAAACAAATGCGCTCAACAAGCCTATAGAAACTATTATATTCAACAGGATACAAAACATTCATAGGCATTCACAATAAATAGGAGGTCATCCTCCTATTTATGCCTATTTATAAAGGATTTCTACAGAGCCTGGTTGAGGATATTATGAAAATATTGTTAGTAGTTTATGATAATGGTTCTCATATATCTTGGTTTCCGCATGGTTTAGCATATATCGCTGCAGTATGTAGGGTTGCAGGTCATATTGTGAAAATTTATAATAAGGACGTCTACCACTTGAAAGAATCACATTTAACTGAATTTTTAGATAAAGAACAGTTTGATTTTGTAGGGGTTGGTGCCTGTGGTGGTTATTATCAATACCAAGAAATATTAAAAATATCCGCAGCAATAAACAATTCCAAAAATAGGCCAACCTATTGTTTAGGGGGGCATTTGGTCTCACCAGAACCAAATTATTTTCTGAAAAAAACAAATGCAGATGTAGCAGTCATAGGTGAGGGTGAAGAAACGGTAATAGAGCTATTGGATGCGCTACAATCAGGAAAACCACTTAAAACAGTAAAGGGTATTGCATTTATGGAAAATGGTAAAATAATTCAGAACCAGAGGCGCCCTTTGGTAAAGAATATTGATGACATACCATTTCCGGCTTATGATTTATTCCCTATGGACCATTATACCTTATTACAATTCCCTCACATGGAAAAAAATGAGAGAAGTTTCCCTATTTTGTCGGGTCGTGGATGTCCTTTTAAGTGTAATTTTTGCTATAGGATGGATAAGGGAATTAGAACACGCTCGATAGGGAATATAATTGAAGAAATACAAATGCTAAAAAAAAGATATAATATATCCTACTTTGTTTTCTCGGACGAGCTTTTATTAAGTTCCATAGAAAGAGTAAACGAATTGTGTAAAGGTTTTATGGAAGCAGATTTAAATATAAAATGGAATTGCCAAGGGAGATTAAATTTTGCAAAACCCGAAATATTAAATTTAATGAAAAAAGCAGGTTGTGTCTTTATCAATTATGGGATAGAATGTATGGATGATCAGATATTGAAAAACATGAATAAATCATTAACAACAAAACAAATAATAGAAGGTATTGAGAATACTTTAGATGCTAAAATAAGTCCGGGATATAACATAATCTTTGGCAATATTGGTGAAAATAAACAAACGTTGGAGAATGGCGTAAATTTTTTATTAAAATATGATGACCATAGCCAATTTAGAACAATAAGGCCGGTTACTCCATATCCAGGTTCGCCATTATATTATTATGCAATTAAAAGAGGATTATTAAAAGATTGTGCTGATTTTTATGAAAATAAGCATTTAAATTCAGATTTATTGTGCGTAAATTTTACTGAATTGAGTGATGATCAATTTTATGAAGCCTTATATGCAGCTAATAAGCGATTGATTGAAGCTTATTCCGAAGATTTAAAAAAGAACTACTTAGAGCAAGCTAAAAAGTTATATTTTGAAAAGGATGTTTCATTTAGGGGGTTTAGACAAAGTTAGATATTATGTGACAGCGCTTATGACTTCTTTTTTTTTGATTGTTGTTGGTCAGTAAGAATGTTCTCAAGGTTGGATTAGTTAAAATTTCTATAGTGCTAAGTTAAAAAACATTTATAAACTTAATAAGAATATAACTTATGATGAAAATTTTGGTTTTTGCACCACATCCTGATGATGATGTGATAGGTTGTGGTGGAAGCATAGCAAAACATCTTAAACAAGGGAACAAAGTCACAATTGTTTATATGACTTCGGGAGATGCTGGCAGTTTAAAATATGCAAAAAATGAACTCGTAAAGATAAGAGAAAAAGAAGCCAGAAATGCCGTAAAAATTTTTGGAGTTAAGGATATAATTTTCCTTGGAAATCCAGATGGATACCTCGAATATAACAAAGAGAATTTGGTTAAAATTATTAATTTGATAAGACAAAAAAAACCAAACATAATTTATATTCCCCATAAATACGACACGCATAAAGACCATATGAATACTTATGAGTTGGTTATAGAATCAATTAGCAGGGCAAGTGGCTCATGGTTCCAAGAATGTAACGGAGAGCCTTGGCAAGTTGGAACTATCTTATGCTATGAGATTTGGACTCCTTTACAAGAAATTTCTTATATTGAAAATATTACTGAATTCATTGATTTGAAAATTAAAGCATTGAAACAACATAAGTCACAGATTCATGATATTCAATACGATGAAGCCGTGAGATGCTTAAATAGATATAGGGGGATAATGATGGGGAAAGGAGAATATTGTGAATGTTTTCAAGTTCTAAAAATTAACAAGATATAAAAGCGAAAGCTTAAATCGAATAATACAAATGTAAATATTTATGAATTGGGAAGAAATTCTATAAAGTTACACTACACGTAAGTTTAAAATATCCCTTAATAAAATATAGTATACTGAGTAAAATGCTGTCATATATTTAATCATCTAATAAAACAGAATTAATGATAATTATTTGAGATTCTCGTTAAAGGGGGATTTGATGGAAAAGATAATAATTACAGGATCGAAAGGGCTAATTGGAAAGACAATCGTTGATGCTATGAAAGATCATTTTGAGGTATTGGAGCTAGATTTACAACTAGGGCATGATTTAACTGATGAAAAATTTGTAAAAAGTTGGTTTAGAAAAAATAAAGCAAAGTATTTGGTAAATCTATTTGCAAGTACTGACGACATAACTGTGAATAGAAAGAAACAAACACTTTTTAGTATTTCATTAGATTCATTGGATAAATATTTTAGAGTTAACTTAACTGCATTATTCTCAGTTTGCCGTGAATTTGCAAGGAATAATAAAGAAGGCAGTATTGTAAATTTTTCTTCCATATATGGAATGGGCTCGCCCATTCCTGCCTTGTATTACCCTAACCACAAACATATAGGGTATTGTATCTCTAAAGCAGGGGTAATTATGCTTACAAAATATCTTGCTGTGCATCTTGCCCCAACCATTAGAGTCAATTGTGTTGTTCCTGGCGGGATTGAAAATACTCAACAAAAAAAATTTAAGCAGAAATATTCCAAACATGTTCCACTTAAGAGAATGATGAAAGTTGATGAAATCACGGGGATAGTTAAATATTTATGCTCAGATGATTCAACATATACAACCGGTGCAGTATTTTGTATTGATGGTGGCTGGACAGTATCTTAATAAGTCATTTAAAAGGGTTGGTAAAAATAGGGATATTAGTGGTCTATAAGTATATTTTTGGATATGTATGATCGACATACGTTTTTATATGAAAGTTTATGAGTTAAAGAAGAAACTTATGAACTTAGAGCATTTAGATAAGGAATATGTCTTTAGGGAATTTGAAACTATGCGAAGTACTGATCCCGTAATTTATAATATTGAAACAACTAATGCTTGCAATATGCAATGCAAAATGTGCCCAAGAACTACACTGATGACCCGTAAAATTGAAACATTGGATATGGATTTATTCAAAAGAATTATAAATCAAATAAGACCTTGGGCAAAAGATGAATGGGATAGGTGGCAAGATTTTGCGGAGAAAGATTATAAAATTCCAAGAAAGGGCATGAGTGAAAATCATTTCTTTTTATATATTATCCCAAAAGTAATTGTGTTACACGGTTATGGTGACCCTTTGTTAGATAAAGACATGACTAAAAGAGTCAAATTGATGTCAGATAGGGGAATACCTACATATTTTAGTTGTAATCCGGCTAATATAGATGTGAAAAAAACTATTGATATATTTAAAGCAGGATTGAATTATGTGAAATATTCTATTGATAGTGTTGAAGATGAAACACACAAGAAAATAAGAGGACCAGCTTCTAACTTTTCAGAATCTTATAATAAGATTTTGAAAATATTAGAGATAAAAGAAAAAGAAGGATTGAAAACAAATATAGTCATAACGATGATTAATTTTGACAGACTAAATCAACAGGAAGAATACCAGAAACTAGTGGAAAAATTTAAAGATTTTGATGTTTATATATACCTCAAAAGTTTGGATCAGTTATGGTATGAAAAGAGTAAACAGGAAACAATGTCTATACATTGGAGTGAATTATGTCAATTCCCCTGGTCCTCAATGTCTATAAAATCGGATGGAAAAATAGCTATGTGTAGTGAAGATTTTAATAATGAAATAATTCTTGGAGACAGTAAGGAACAAACATTATTAGATATTTGGAATGGTGAAAAATACATTCAATTTAGAAAAAATCATTTTGAGTTAAAACCTGGCTTAAAATGTACTGAGCGCTGTGATATGAAATTAGCGGGTAGTTACTTTGTACCAAAAAAATAATATTATTAATGTCACTTATTTAAAATATTACAAAAGCATATTTAACCTTAAATAGTAGGGAATATCAGTCATGGCAGAAATTATTATAGAAAAAAGGAAGATTGGACCAAAATATAAACCATTTGTAATTCCTGAAATTGGAATTAACCATGAGGGAAATTTTGAGAAAGCTAAGTGGATGGTTAAAGATGCTGCGGAAAGCGGTGCTGAATGTATTAAATTACAAATGCACATAGTTGAAGACGAAATGATAAAAAATGAGGTAATTCCAGGTAATGCAAAAGAATCCATCTGGGATATCATGGTCAGATGTTCATTAACTGTTGAAGAACATATTAAACTTAAGAAATATGCTGAAGAATTAGGATTAATTTATTTATGTACTCCTTTTTCACGAGCTGCAGCGGATGAATTATATAAGATGGGAGTATCTGCTTTCAAGATTGGTTCTGGTGAATGTAATAATTATCCCCTTATTGAGCACATTGCCAACTTTGGAAAACCCATTATATTGAGCACTGGGATGAACAGTTTAGAAAGTGTATCTAAGAGTGTTGCTATTTTAGAGGAAGCTAACATAAATTATGCATTATTGCATTGTACATCAGTCTATCCAACCCCTTATGAAAAAGTTAGATTAGGGGCAATAACCCAGCTCAGAAAAAAATTTCCGGATATCGTTGTAGGTCTAAGTGATCATTCTATTGGCAATTACACTTGTTTTGCTTCAATTCCCTTTGGGGCATCAATTATCGAAAAGCACTTCACTTCAGATAAATTATGGCCAGGACCAGATATCCCAATCTCAATAAACCCATTCGAATTAAAAGAATTGATAAGAGGGAGTGAATTTATACATAGGGCTTTGGGAGGAACAAAAGAGATATTACCTGAAGAACAACCTACAATAAATTTTGCATATTCTTGTGTAGTTTCAATTAAAGATATAAAAAAAGGAGAAATAATGACAAAAAATAATATCTGGGTTAAAAGACCAGGTACTGGTGAGATAAAGGCCAAAGATTATAACAATCTTCTAGGTAAAAAAGCAAATCAAAATGTAAAAAAAAATACACAAATCAGCTGGGGGATGATTTATGACTAAGAAAAAAATTGTATTTTTAACAGGTACAAGAGCTGATTTTGGGAAGATAAAAGCGTTAATAAATAAATTAGAAAAATCAAAACAATATGAACCCCATATTTTTGTCACAGGTATGCATATGCTTTCCAAATATGGCTCAACATATACTGAAGTAAGGAGACAAAATTATAAAAATATTTATGAATTTATTAATCAAACAGAATCTACAACACCAGATATTGTTCTCTCAAATACTCTTTTAGGATTTAGTAATTATGTCAATGAATTAAAACCGGATTTAATAATAATACATGGTGACAGAATAGAATCATTAGCAGCAGCAATAGTTGGAGCCTTTAACAATATTAGGGTGGCCCATATTGAAGGGGGAGAAATTTCTGGAACAATTGATGAATCAATAAGACATGCCATATCTAAATTTTCACATTTGCATTTTGTATCTAATCAAGAATCTAAAAATCGGTTAATTCAGTTAGGTGAAAAAAAAGAACGAATTTACGTAATTGGTTCACCGGATATCGACATAATGAAAGCAAAGAATCTTCCCAAAATTTATGAAGTAAAAAAGCATTATGATATAACTTTTAAAAAATATGCTATGTTTATTTATCATCCAGTTACTACTGATATTGAAAACTTAGGTAAAAACATAGCTGAAGTAGTTTCTGCTCTAATAGAATCAACAAAAAACTATATTGTAATATTACCTAATAATGATAAAGGTTCGGATATCATAGTTAATGAGTTTAATAGATTCAAATCGAATAGTCATTTTAGAATTTTTCCATCCATCCGTTTTGAATACTTTTTGACATTATTAAAACACAGTGAGTTTATAATTGGTAATTCCAGTGCTGGAATACGTGAAGCTGAAGTTTATGGTATTCCGTCCATAGATATTGGTAACCGTCAGAATAATCGTTCCCCCAATAAAGACATTATAAAAGTGTTTCATGAAAAAAATAAGATAATACCAGCAATACGAATTGCGGCAAACAAAAAGTTATCACCAAAAAGTTACTTTGGCAAAGGCAATAGTTCCATAAAATTTCTTAGAATTTTAAGTAAGCTAAATATTAAAAAGATACAACTTCAAAAAGAATTTTATGATATAAGCAATCATAGAACTAAATAACAAATAATTCTGAAATATTTTTATTAGGAGAAGGCACCATATGATCAAACAAAATATTCTTTTTATAATCCCTGCAAGAGGTGGGTCAAAATCATTATCTAAAAAGAATACGCGATTATTCAATGGTAAACCCCTTATAAAGTACACCATAGATGCTGCAAAAAATGCGAATATGGGAAAAATCATTGTTTCAACAGAAGATAAAGAAATAAAACAAATTTGTGTCAACTATGGGGTCCAAATTATTGATAGACCTAAAAAGCTAGCCACGGATAGAGCACTTATTATTCCCGTAATTAAGCAAGTATTAAAATTTTTAGATAAAAAAGAAGATTACCGACCTAATATTATTGTGCTTTTGCAACCTACAAGCCCCTTGAGAACAGCAAGGCACATAAAAGAGGCCATTAACTATTTAATAAAGACTAATTCAGATTCAATTGTTTCCATTACACCATTAAAAGAACCTCTTGAATGGGTATTTAGAATTGATGTTGCTGGTTTTGTAAAAAGATATCTTAATACTAAAGAAATTTTACGTAGGCAGGATGCTGAGCAATTATATTATCTAAATGGAGCTATCTTTGCTGCAAAAACCGAATATATTATGAAATCTAATTCTTTCATATGTGACAAAACAGTAGGCTATTTAATGCAACAAGAAGACTCAATTGATATAGATACTGGAATAGATTTTTTTATTGCCGAAAAACTTATGCTCAAGAGATATAAAAAAGACTGATCAAACTTAGAATTTTTCATTATCAATACAATCATATCTGCCAAGTTCTAAAGGATTATCTGCGGAAGTATTATCCTTTTTTATAGTAGTAACACCTGCCATAAAACCAAGCTTGTGACAAAGTCTTAATGTAAATAAAGAATAACTACCAAAAGGGTAAGATATTACTAAATCTTTGCTGTCAAAGTTTTCTTTAAATATTTCAACAGATTTTAAGATATCTGATTGCATTTCATTAAAAGAAACATTAGCAAAATGCAAATGCTCATGACCATGAACCCCTATTTCCATACCGGCAATATCTAATTTATTTATATCTCTTTTAGTTAAATAAATTTTCTTAAATTCTCTTTTCTCATCAAAATATTTGTTAAATATTTTATTTAAATAAATAGTGGATTTTAGTTGGTCCATATTGTCTAAAACCCATTTGAGATTAGAGGTTAGGTCATCATCATAACCATTAGTTTTTCCGGTTCGTTCAATATGAAATATATCTTCAGAAAGTTTATTAAATTCTTTAACAAACTTTTCTGCCCCAAGCTTGGCTAATATCAAATGCCTTTTCTGAACTGACAACAATTTTTCAGTAACTAATATTTTTGTAGGGATAAAAAAGGTAGCTTTAAGATTAAATTCCTCTAATATTGGCAACGCATTAACCAAACCATCTTTTAATCCATCGTCAAAAGTGAGAACACAAGTGTTTCTGAATGATTTGTTTTTGATTAGCTCTTTGAGGGATATTATCTTATACTTATTGCAAAGATGCTGCAATTGATTTCTAAAGTGATTTAAATTCAATGCCTTAAAGTTAGCATTATTCCTAATGTAATGGTACATTATAATTCTATTGTTCAAGTTAGTTCACTTATAATTTTTACATCTCTTCGGTTTTTAAGGTAATCCTTAATTAATCCCTCTTTCAGATTTTGTCTTATGTGCAAAATTACTTCTTCGGTAAAGTCTTTCTTTAAATAAAGTTTACCTTTAGAAATATCTTGTTTAAACGCAGGTAGAGGTGATCTCTCTTGTAAGTATTTTTTAATCACTTTTGCCATTAATTCTGTTCCCAAAATTACATTCTTACACCCAATAGTATGAGTATTGTCATTGATACTGAACTTAGGTCTACCCTGAAGAATTATATCTCCGCTATCAATACCTGTGTTTAGATAATGAATAGTCATCCCAACAAATTCTAGTTCTTTATTGTAAAAGGGGTATATATTTGTGCCCGAACCACGATAATAGGGCGACAATCCCGCATGAAGATTAATTAGTTGTTTTGGGAATAGTGTGATTAATTCATCCTTTATTAAACTAGTTGAAAATATTGCTATTACTGTGGGATTTATTTCTTTAATAAAATTAACATTTTCCTTGTTATTTATCTCACCCTTCTTAATCTCTAATAATAGTCGCGCATTAAAAAAAGCTTTATTTTCATTAAAATAATCCAAAAAATACTTTTTTTCCGTTTCATCAAATTCATTAAAATGTGCCTCTATTAAAGTTGTAGGTTTTTCAACATAATTCTTACTTGTTTCGTCGTGCATTTTTTCAATAATAACATATGAATCCGGTATTAGTTTCATAAGTTCAATTGCAAAGTATTTATGCCTTAACTTATTAGCAGTTATAATGAGCAGATTAAAATTTTTAGGCATCTTAATCATAAAGTAGTCACCTTTTTTGATATACTTAATATATTTTCCCTTAATTTTTTTGGCAGTGATTTATTAACCCAGATTCTTATCCCCAAAATACTTTTATGCCTCGTACCATCACAGCTTTCTTTTGTATATGGTAAAAAATGCACTTTTTTAAAGTTAAAACCGTTTTTCTCAAGCAATTTTCTTAATTCTTTTTCATTAAACAATGAGAAATGCAGCGGCGCATTTGGCTGTTCATAATTATGAAATATTATATTAATTAAGCTGCCTTTGTTTGGCGTAGTAATAATTAAAGTTCCGCCTTTTTTCAGCAATCGATTCGCTTCCTTCAAAAATAATTCCGGTTCTTTAAGATGTTCAATCAATTCTCCGGCAACAATCGAATCAAAAAAATTATTTGAGAAAGGAATGTTTTCAGCAAAAGCTCTTTTGTAATGCTCATTTTGTTCTTTTATCTCAGTATCAATTCCATAAACATTTTCTTGAGGAAATTTCCCTAAGATTCTCTTATGTAAAGTACCACAATAGCAGCCGACATCAAGGATTTTTCCTGAAATGCCATTTAAAATTAATTCAACACGATCCATTTCTAATCATTTTACTATTTCATTTGGCAAACAGCACAATTTTTTAATCCTGTTTTTCCTTTTTATTAAACAAATATTTGAAAAAAGTTTTGGATGCCTTTGCAATCCTCACAAACTCTTTCGGGTGCAGAAATGCCTGCTTAATCTTGCTGAAAATGTATTTTGGCCTTAAATAAAACTCTCTTCTTGCTTCATCGCACAATTCCACTAATTCATAATTTGACAATCCCGGCCTTGATATGATTGAATTATGCTGTCCATCCTTTGTTAACCATTCATCAAATTTATTTGTTGTCAAAAACCCTGATTTTTTGAATTCTTCATAGGTTTCTGTCCCCGGATAAACCATTATGGGAAAGAATTGCGCGGTATCAGGGTTTAATTCTTTTGCAAATTCAATTGTTTTTCGTATGGTTTCTTTTGTCTCGCCCTGATTCCCAAGCATAAAACAGCCATGCACAAGAATTCCTGCTTTTTTTGAGTCTTTCATAAATTTTTTTATGCCTTCAATAGTTGTGCCTTTTCTTATATTATTCAAAATTTCCTGAGAGCCTGATTCTACCCCAACACACAACAAACGGCATCCTGCTTGTTTCATCTTTTGAAGTGTTTCAAGATCAACGTCTGCCCTTGAATTGCAGCTCCAGGTGATTTTTAAACTATTTTTAATTAATAAATCGCAAAACTTTTTAACGCGTTCCCTGTCTGCAGTAAATGTATCATCTTCAATGAAGATTTCTTTCGCTTCAGGAAATGTTTCTTTTATATATTTAAATTCTTCAAATACATTTTCAATGCTTCTTTTCCTATATGCTTGACCCTGCAAAACTTGTGGCCAGACGCAAAACTTGCACTGGTAAGGGCAGCCCCTTCCAGTTACAATTGTTATTTCGGGGTACAGATTTGCAGAATAAAAATAGTTTTTAATATTCAAATGTTTTTTGTAAACAGCGCTTACAAAAGGAATCTCATCAAGATTTTCAATTAGTTCTCTGTCCTTATTTTTAAAAATTTTCCCATTTTTTTGGTAAGCTATTCCGGTTATCATTTCTAAATTCAGCTTTTTGGCCTGTATTTTTTGGGCAATTTCTCTCAAGGTATAATCGTATTCATGAATTGCAATAGCATCAATTTCCCCTGAGATTTTTAGTGTTTCTTCAGGCAAAGCTGAAGGATGTGTCCCTACCAAAACCAAAAAAGCATTTGTTGCTTTCTTCAATTTTGTTGCTATTTCAACATCTGAATAAATTGATGCTGTGCTTGTTTCGCTTACAATCAAATCTGGCTTGAATTCTTCTGTAACTTTTAAAACATCTTCAAATGAAAGGTTTTCTGCTGGGGCATCAATTAATTTTGCTTCAAAGCCTTCTTTCTCCAAAGCAGCAGTAGCATAGGCAAGCCAAAGAGGATAATAAATAGTGCCGCCCTTAGTAACAGCAGGGCTCCTGCTAGACCTAGAATATTTATGCTTGAATGGCGGGTTTAACATTAAAATTTTCATTTTAACCATTAGAATATTATATAATATAGTTTAAATACTTCCTTACTTTTAATAGTTTAATAGTACAAATATGAACCTCGATAACACGGTATTATCTTTATGGCTTATTTTATTAGTGTTGTAATAGCTGCGCATAATAGAAATGACTCCTTGAAAAATACGCTCAACTCTTTATTAATACAGGACTATTCTAAGAATAATTATGAGATAATTGTGGTAGGTTATGATAAAAATGATACTAAAAAGGTCATAACATTATTGAATAACCCCCTAATCAAATATTTTGAAATAGATTCAACATACCCAGACAAAAAAAGAAATTATGGCATTAAGCAGGCAAAGGGAAAAATAATTGCTTTCACAGATGATGACTGTTTGCCACAAATAGACTGGATTAGCAGGATAAATTCTGCTTTTGAATTAGACAAAACTTTGTCAGGAATTGAAGGCAAAACAACGCAAGACAACCAGTGGATTTTTTATCATGCCAGCGAAAATTTAATTGGTGGGAAATTCCTCGCATGCAACTATGCATTCAAAAAAGAGGCTTTGCTAGAAATAGGCGGATTTGACGAGAATTATGGGTTTTTTAGGGAGGATACTGATCTGGCTTTTAGACTTTTGTCTGCAGGCAAAAAGATAAAATTTGACAAAAAAGTTTTAGTACATCACCCTCCAAGAAAAGGAAGTTATTTCTCAAAAGTAAAAGAACTATTTTTATTAAAGGGAGATATTAGGCTATACAAGAAATTCCCTGAACTTTATAAAAAAAATTTTGGCGTTATCTGCAAAGGGCTGTTCAAACAAAGTATTTTTTCATGGATCATCCTGTCTGCCCTGTTCTTTTCGATTTTTACGGCTAATTTACCCTTACTTTTATCTGGAATGTTGCTTCTATTCCTATTCAGATTCTTTATTGAAGCAAAGAATAAAGAATTTTGCATTGGGAATATCTCAATTTTGACAATTACTTGTTTTTTAAGGGATTTGTTTTTCCCGTTTTTCTTTGTTTATTATTATATATCAATAAATCAAAGCAAATTTAATGAAAATACATCCAGAAAACTATATTAATCCCAAAATCATTAATAAATCAAAGGGAATAGGTGAAATCTTGATTAATGCATTAGTTAATGGTTTGAGTTTATTGGTAAGAAGGCCTTATTTGATTCTGGCTTCATTAATATTTTCTGCAATTTCAATGGTTGCATTTTTCCTGAATGCTGAGACCATAACCTATTTTTTCCTTAATATTGCTTACGGTATTATTCCCAATATTTCACCAAAAACTATGCTTTTTGATTTTATCTTAATGTATTCAAATGAGATTATTGTTCTTTTAGCGGTATTTTTATTCACTATATTAATGAATTTTTTAACCTATGCAGTTTACTCAGCATATGTCAAGGAAAATAATGAGGGCAAGAAAGGCGGGGTTTCATTCGGCGCTTCATTTAAAGAGGGATTATCCAAAACATTGCCATTGCTTGGCTTTGTGCTGATTATCTTTTTCTTAGGGCTATTCTTAGCGGCTGTCTGCCTGTTATTAATGTGGTTTGCAGGAAATAATTTCTTGGCAAATATTGCAATTGCTATATTGATCGCGATTCTGTTAATTTATTTGCTGGTTAAGCTGATATTTGTGGTGCCTGCAATCTTTGATGCAGAAGCAAAGGCAAGCAGTGGCAGGATAAAGGCAAAAAATAGTATTCTGGCACAGGCAATATCAAAAAGCTGGAATTTTTCAAGCAGAAAATTTATGGCAATATTTATTTTAATAGTAATTTTGGCATTAATCAATGCATTCTTTAGCACATTAATTGGTTCATTTGTCTACCCTATTCTGGATGAGAATATAAAATTGGCCGCAGCAACAGTCCTGACAGCAATCCTCACAACATACAGTTGCATTGTACTTGCTATGTTTTATTTCAAGAAATAAATGGCAGAATAACGAAAACAAGTTATTTATCACAAGCATGCTTTTAGTTATTTTAGCAATTCTTTGAGCGGAAAATATTTCCCTTTTTTAATCCCAAATACTTGGGCTATTTTTGTACAGAATTTTTTTGGGTTAAAAATACCATATTCACTAATGATGCCTTTAATGAATTCTGCTTCAGTAACATCAAATGCAGGATTCAAGATTTTCAGGTTTTTCAGCTTTTTATCCCATACTTCATTTGAATCCCTTTGCTCTATCGGCTCCTTGAAATTATGATATGTTTCAGGGTCATAACAATAGGAATGCGCGCAAACATAATGAGGAACATTTTCGGTTTTGGCCTTTAAAGAAATTAGGGATGTGCCTATTTTGTTTACGATTGATGCATTCGCAACAATTGCATCAGCACCAGTAAAAAAGAAATCAGCTTCCTTCATAAATGTGGAGGCTGCACCATCAACAATATGGATTGTAGGAATTCCTTTCTTGCTGAGGTTTTCTGCAGTTATCCTTCCTTGGTATCTTGGCCTTGTTTCTGTGCAAATGACTTTTTGCAAGTGGCCTTTCTCAAATGCGTTAATAAAAATATTCTCTACTGTGTGCGAATGGCAATGGGTAAATACAATTGAATCTTTTTTCAGCACAGAAACTCCATACTCAACAATTTTTTTCATTGCTTCAACATTTTCTTTTTCCAAATCAGCGCATTTTTCCAAAATATTTTCTTTTGCCTCTTTCAGATCGCATGCTTCGCGTTCAGCAAGCAGAATCTGCCTTAATGATTCCCTTGCCTGCGGTTCTGTTGCACGGGCAAACGCAATTTTTTTTAATTTTAATTTGAAATTCTTCTCAAATTGCCTCAGATTAGGGCTTTTATCCTGCATGGCAAGGATTCTTGCTGCAAGGATGCTATTCCTTTTCACTTGGCTTGCGCCCTGAATCTTAAGGTTCTTAAGGTTCTTAATTATCAAATCTACGCTATTTTCGGTCATTTCACATTAAAAACGACGTTAATATTTATAATAGTTTCTTAGGGGGATTTAGATAGTCGTAATTATTTATTTACCATAATTATTGTATTAAGGATGAGGGGGTTACAATGGAAAGCTTGGTTAAGAAAGCTGTTAAGCGCGTGCAGACTGAGATGAAGGAAAAAAACAAGGCAAACCTTGAATTAAGGAGAAAGCCTCTTGAGGGCGATGAGGATCTGCAGGCATTTTTAGAAAGTGCAAAAGCAAACATTAAAGTTGTTGGTGTTGGCGGTGGAGGTGGCAATACAATCCAAAGAATGAAAGAAGTTGGGATTGAAGGGGTAGAGATTATTGCTGTAAACACAGATGCCCAAGATTTATTGCACACTGATTCGGATAAAAGAATATTAATTGGAAAAGATACTGCAAGAGGATTAGGTGCTGGGTCAGACCCTTCAGTCGGGGAAGCTGCAGCAAAGGAAACTGTTGAAGAATTAACCAATGTTTTGGCAGGAACTGATTTATTATTTATTACATGCGGATTAGGTGGAGGAACAGGAACTGGAGCATCGCCGGTTGTCGCGGAAATTGGAAAAGAAATCAATGCATTAACTGTTGCGGTTGTAACCCTGCCTTTTAATGTTGAAGGAAAGCAGAGAATGCTGAATGCAATGGAAGGCTTGGCAAAATTGCAGGAAAGTGTTGATACTATAATTATAATTCCAAATGACAAAATTTTAGAGATTGCCCCAGACCTGCCAATAAATGCAGCATTTAAAGTAGCGGATGAGGTTTTGACAAATGCAGTAAAAGGAATTACTGAATTAATTACAAAACCGGGATTAATTAATTTGGATTTTGCAGATTTAAGAACAATTTTAAGGAAGGGCGGAGGCGCAATGATTGGGTTAGGGGAATCCAAAACAGAGGAAGCATCAGATGCCCGCGCTTTGGAAGCAGTTGAGAATGCTTTAACCTCGCCATTGCTTGATGTTGATATAAGCAAGGCTAAAAGAGCTTTAATCAATGTAATCGGCGGAAGCGATATGACTTTAAGGGAAGCGGAAATGATTGTTGAAACAGTATCATCAAAAATTGATGAAGATGCGCACATTATTTGGGGTGCAACAATGGATGATACCTTGCCTAAAAACCAGATACAATCAATGGTCATAATTGCAGGCGGAAGATTCCCTTTCCTTGAAAAAGGCAAGGTACTCAAAGGTTCTGACTTGGATTTAGGAATTGAATTTACAGGTTAATCCTGTAAATTTCCTTTTATTTATTTTCAAAATCAGTGCTTTAACCCATAGAAACAAATAAAAACTCAAACCAAGTAGTTTTTTAGAGTAAACTACGGTTTTTTAATTCTTTATTTTCAGAATATTAAAATTAATTGACTAAAAGTAAAAATGTGGTAGAATGAATATTGGAGCAGGAATAAAGGAATTTTTTGAACAATCAAAAAGGGTAATTACAATCTCAAAAAAACCAGACTGGAAGGAATTCAGCACAATGGTTAAGGTTACAACAATAGGAATTCTTTTACTGGCTTTGATTGGTTACATAGTAATTTTATTTTTCACGATGACAAATTTGGGTGCTTAAAATGATTTTTTCCATTAGAACTACGGTTGGCCAAGAAAGTTTGGTTGTTGACATGCTCAAAAAGAAGCTTGAGGAAGAGCATCTTTCGGTTTATTCTTTAACTGTTCTCCCTGGATTGAAAGGGTATATTCTAATTGAAGGAGACACAGATGAAACAATGAAAAGAGCCATTATGGATATTCCCCACATAAAAGGAAGGGGAATTGTTGGCGGGGAAATCAAGATAGAAGAATTAACATCGTTGCTCGAAGCAAAACCCTTAATGAAAACATTAAAGCTGGGAGCCAAGGTACAGATAGTAAGCGGCCCATTCAAGAGCGAAAAAGCTGTTATCATGAGGGTAAATGATGCAAAAGAAGAAGTAACTGTTGAATTGATGGAAGCAGCAGTAAAGATTCCTGTTACTATTAAAGCCGAAAGCATCCGTTTGCTGAAAGATTAACATGCAGTTAGCGCAGAATAATTATATTTACGCACAATTTAGGGATTATAAAAATAAGGTGAATTTATGCCAAAGATAAAAGCAATGGTTGAAGGTGGAAAGGCAACAGCAGGTGCTCCATTAGGGCCGGCATTAGGGCCATTAGGGGTAAATATCGGGCAGGTTGTAGCAAAGATTAATGAACAGACAAAAAAGTTTGAGGGCATGACTGTTCCGGTAGAAGTAGATGTCAATCCAAGCAAGAAAACATTTGAAATATTTGTTGGAAGCCCTCCGACTTCTGCATTAATTAAAAAAACAGCAAATGCCCAGAAAGGTGCGGCAAATGCAAAAACAGACCGCATGGGGAATTTAACAATGGCACAGGTGAAAACAATCGCAGAAAGCAAAGGTGAAAAAATGTCCTCATATGTGCCAAAAAAAATGGCGAAGGAAGTAATTGGAACATGCGACAGCATGGGCATTACTGTTGAAGGAAAAAGGGCTAAAGAAATAATGAAGGATGTTGACGAAGGGAAATACGACAGCATATTGGGAAAATAATACTTTTTTTTCCTAAGTTAAAGCAAGATATTTAAACCTTTGTCAGGAAGAATATCATAATATTTCGCGTATTCGGTTCAAGTTGTGAACCAAACCGCTTACTGCCTAGTGCAGGAGGTTTTTAGTTTGGATAAAAAAATAATCCTGAAAAATCTGGAAAAGATGCAGTCTGAAGCAAAGCAGAGAAACTTTGTGCAGTCTGTGGAATTCATTGTGACTTTTAAAGGGCTTGATTTGAAAAAGCCAAGCAGCCAGATTGACATAAAGGTAAATTTACCCTATGCAACAGGAAAGGAAAAGGTAACTTCGGCATTATTTGCCAAGACAAAAAGCTTTGCTGAAGCAGTTAAAGGATTATTTAATGAAGTAATATTTGATGAGGAAATCCCAAAGATTCCAAAGCAGCAGATTGCCAAACTTATTGAATATGATGTTTTAATGGCAGAAGCCGGGCCAACAATGTTATCTGTGGGTAAACATTTGGGCCAGCATTTGGCGCCAAAGGGGAAGATGCCGATTATGGTTGAGCAGAGCCCTGAAAAGATAAAGGAAATATTGGCAGCAAGCAGCACTACTGTGAAAATTACAAACAAGCACAACAAGATTGTGCCGATGATACAGGTAGTAATTGGGAAGGAAAATTCCAACTTGGAGAATCTTGCGGACAATATTCTTACGGCATATAATGCGCTTTTGCTAGCATTGCCGCAAAACAGGACAAATGTCCGAGCAATCTATGTCAAAAAATCAATGAGCCAGCCTGTAAAGTTTACAGAGGGTATCTAAATGACTATGCATTTCAGGAAATGGAAAGAGTCTGAATTCAAGGAATTGAAGGATTTATTCAATAAGTATGAATCAGTGGCAATCCTTGATTTAAAAAACACACCTGCAAGCATTATTCAAAGGGTAAGAAAGGGTTTAATTCCTGCGGCAAAGGTAAAGATATCAAAAACAAAGATTGTATTGCGTGCCTTAGGTGAATCAAGGGCTAAGGATTCAAAATTGAAGGATTATATCAAAGGTTCAGTCGGATTGATATTTACAAACATGAATGCGTTTGAGCTGTTTGCATACCTGAAAAAAAGCAAGCAGCCTGCATCAGCAAAACCCGGCATGATAGCTCCGGAAAATATTGTTGTTCCAGCATGTGACACTGGATTGCCGCCAGGGCCAGCATTAACCACATTCAAGAATGCCGGTGTTAAGGTAAAGATGGGTGCAACAATCTCAATTGCTGAAGACCAGGTAGTGACAAAGAAGGGCGAACCAATTAAGGCAGAAGTATGTTCTGTTCTTGGTGCATTAAATTTGAAACCTTTCAAGGTTGGGACAAATGCAGCTGCAATATATGAAAAAGGGGAATTATTCTTGCCAGCTGTCCTGGATATTGATGCAGACCAGTTCATTAATGATTTAATGCAAGCACACAACAATGCATTTAATTTATCGGTTGAAATAGCATATCCGACAAAGGATAATGCAGAAGTGCTTGTTGGAAAGGCATTTAAGGAAGCCAAAGAAATTGCCATGGAAGCAAACTTCCTTACTAAATATACAACAGAAGATATAATCGCAAAAGCTGCCCGCATAGCCAATGGGATTAAACCATTGATAAAGGAGCAGGCAGCTGAAGCAGCAGCATAATAATAATTAAGAAATTATGATATGATTATATGGAGGTTAAAATATGGAGTACGTATATTCCGCATTGCTTCTTCATTCTGCAGGAAAGGCAGTTGATGAAGCTGGTGTAAAGAAAGTAATAGAAGCAACAGGCAGCACAGCAGATACCTCAAAGATAAAAGCTTTAGTGGCTTCATTGAAAGATGTAAATATAGATGAAGCAATCAAGAAAGCTTCAATAATGCAGGTAGCAGCAGCTCCGGTTGCAGCAGCAACAGCAGCACCAGCAAAGGAAGAAAAGAAAGTTGACGAGAAAAAGACCGAAGAAGAAGCAGCATCAGGTTTAAGCGCTTTGTTCGGTTAAACCCCTTTTTTATTTTCCATTTATTTGGAATAAGGGGATTTTCCTAAACTAAAGTAGGTTTGTTTAGATAATTCTAATTCTGCATTTCACAAAAACCATAATCAAGTTTAGGTATATGCAACACATAAATAATTTTGTGGAACTTCAGTGCTATTTTTGAACAATTAACTTTAAAACCCCTTAATCTATTAATTAATAAATACTTTTTAGCTAAAAAAATTTCTTAACGTGCGTATGTGAATTGTTATGAACAAGATTAAGTTAATGTTTGTCCTATTTTTGGTTTTTTTGATTCCAGTCAATTTTGCAGTCATTGAAAAATGCTCAATGCCGATATTTGCGGTAATAACCGGTAATGGCGGTGCAATAAAGGCAGATTTATCACTTGAGCTAAAACCAGGCACAGGAAAGGTTTACAGCTTAGTGGAATCACTTGTAGGGACAAGCACCCAAAATACAGAAAAAAGTGCAGTTGAAGTTTCCAAAAACTACTTCAAGGATGTTGACAAATACAATTATTTCTTCGATATTAATTCAGATGCATCAATTGTTGAGGGGCCATCAGCAGGCGCTGCAATGGGCCTGCTGACTGTGAGCTGCTTGACAGATGCCAAATTGCCAGAATATGTTTCAGCAACAGGCACCCTGGACAATGACGGTTATGTCAGTGCGGTTGGAGGGGTATTTGCAAAGGCAAAAAAAGCAGCAGAAGTAGGCATCAAATTATTCTTCATCCCTGAAGGGGAATCCATACAAACACAGCAATTCCCGGATAATTCAATCAAAACAGTAGATTTGAGGGAGTATGCATATGCTGAATGGGGCATCAAGATAATTGAGGTAAGGTCAATAGATGACATGTTAAAATATGCGTTTGTTGATTTGAATACAATTGACCCAAGCCAATTTGTTAAGGAGGATTTGCCTAATTTTATTCCAGAATCAATTCCATTGAATGAAAAATTAAATCCGATGAAGGAATTCACGGATGAATATGTGAATGAAGCGCAGGAAAAGCTGAAGTCTGCGAAAGGCTCGCTCTCAAACACTATTTTGCAGGATTCAGAACTTTTGAACGCATTAATGTCTTCACTGAACAGTTCCGAAAAAACAATCGAGGATGCAAAGAACCTGCTTGGGCAGAATTATCTTTATTCTGCAGCAAATTATGCTTTTTTGGCTTTGGTGAATGCTTCTTTGGTCGAGGATATTGTCACAAACCCATCATTAATGGAAATAAATTCAAAGTTATTAAATAGCAAAATAAATTCACTTGAAGAAGATTTGGTTAAACTTGAAAAAAAGCTTAACAACCCTGTTTCCAAGGAATTGTTTGAATGGCAGATATCTGCACAGGAAAGATTGATTTGGGCCAAAATGAATATTGAACAATTAAAGCAGGGGCAGCAGATAACCATTGAAGGCGATATCCTTGATGTAAAAAGCATGGCAATATCAAATATATTGGATTACGAATATGCAAAGCAATGGCTTAATATTGCAAAAAATCTTTATACATTCTCATTAGGCACAGGCCCATATGCAGATATTTCAGATAAATTTGGGGATTTGGCTGACCAGTATCAGGTAAAAGCAGAGGATGTAATCTCAATACTTAATGAAGAGTCAAAGGGAGAAGACATACTAAGGAGAATAAATGCAAGCAGTGTTGAAAAAGCACAGTCCTGGAATTTAAGCAGCGCATTGGATGCTGCTTCAGCATATGGCTTGGCACAGGGAGAAGCAACAATAGAAGGGAAATCTGTAGGCCAGTTAATTGACATATTGGATAAAAAAATAAATTCGCTTAATTCAGATATTTCAAAAAGTAATTATCCGTTTGTATGGGCTCGCTTGTATTTAGACCATGCAAATTATTTCCTCAAGGCAGCAAAATTCTATGAAGATAAAAACAGCATAGGAAAAGCAAAGGAGATGGCCTTAAGCGGCGTTACTTTAATTTTTATGGCTACTGAAGTGCATGATGTGATGAATTCGGCTTATGAAAAGATTGGTGCAATGCCTAATTCTAATGTTATGCCATCAACAGAACCAGATAATGGTTCTTCAGTGCTGACAAATAACACAGGCACAATAAATCTTGATTATGTTTTAATCTCAGTAATAATTATTCTCATCTTAGTAATACTTGCACTTTTGGTTTACATGTACAGGGCAAAGCTGCACTTGCAATTGCCCGAGGCAAAACCAAAGGTTTCAATCACCAGCAGGATTGAAGAAATTAAAAAGATGCAGCACAAATTAGATGACTCACTTGTTTCAGGAACAATAAATATGAAACATTATGAAGCAGTAAGCGAAAGATATAAACAGGAATTGAAGGATTTGCTTGAAGGAAGGGCTGAAACATCCAAACATGTTGTTGAGGTTGACAGGGTAAAGGCTGAATTATATGCTTCGCAGCATCTAATCAGGGATTTAAAACACCAGTTTAAGAGAGGGGAAATAACTAGGGAAGATTATGAAAGAAATATTGAGGCGTATAAAGAAAAGATTTCTGGCTTGACAAAGGAGATTGAGCAGCAGACCGAGATAATTAAAGACATAAACAAAATGATGGTTGAGCACAAGCAGAAGCCAAAGGAAGAAAAACCCGCAAGGGATTTGAGAACTGTATAATCAAAAAAAACGGATTCAATTAATTGTATAATTAGGCATTAAGGCGATTCTGCCTCTACTTCTTTTACTAGGCTCGGTTTTATATTAAGGCCTATAATGCTTGATTTATCCTTGTTTAAGGTAACCCCAACTATCTGATTCGCGTGCTTAATCAGGCTGTCATTATGAGTAATAAGCACAAACTGCGCTTCTGTGCTGAATCGTTCAATAATGCGTGCCATTTTGGATGAATTTTCTTTATCCAAAGCAGCATCTGCCTCATCAAACACATAGAATGGCGATTTGTGGTAAAGCAGGATTGAGAATAGGAATGCAAGTGCAGTAATTGCTTTTTCTCCACCGCTCATAGAATCAAGCCTTAAAATACTTTTGCCTTTGTGCTGCACCTCAATCAATAAACCTGCATTAAATATGTCATTTTCATCGCTAAGCTTTAATGAACCTTCACTTTCAAAGAAGGTTAGGCATATTTCCCTGAAATTCTTTGAAATTACCTCAAAGCAATTCATGAAAACTATTTTTCTCTTGACATCAATGCTTTCAATCAGCTTTAACACTGACTGTTTCTCTTCTTCCAATTTCATTACCTTGCCCCTAACATCAGTTACTTCTTTCTCTAATTCAGCATAGGATTCAGCGGCTTTAAAATTAATTGCGCCTATCTTTGCCAATTCCTGCTCAATGTCTTTCAAATCATCTTTCAGTGTTTTTAATGTCTTATGTTCAAATACCTGAATTTCCTTATATCTCTCAAATTCCTCTTTTAGGTCTTTCAGCCTTATTGTGTAAGTATTTTGGTCTACCTCAAACTTGCTCTTGTCTGCAATCAGCTTTGTGCTCGATTTTTCCAGACCTGAAAGCCTTTCTTCAATTGAAGTAATTTTTTTCAGCATCTCTTCCCTTTGTTTTTCTATTTTTGATGCTGCTTCCTTTTCTTTTTCCAATCTTGCTTCTTCCTTATCTATCTCTTTTTTCAAAGATTCAAGCAATTTACTCTTTTCATGCAGATCTTTTGTTAAATTCTTATTTTCTGAATCAAAAGCATTTAGTTCTTCTTTTGTTTTTTTCAATTGCTCTTTTGTATTAGGCAATAATTCTTCCCCGATAGTCTTCTTTTCATGCATTAAAACATGTTTTTTGCCCAATACCTCGGAATATTCCTTTTCAATGGCATTTAATTTTTCATAAATGTGGCCTTTTTGGAAATCATCAATCTTTGATTCTAAAAGTGTTTTACTGCTTCTTGCTCTTTCAATGTCTTTTTTCAGTTCTTCAATTGAAATTTCCAAATTTATAGTCTCTTTGATAGAATTATTCAGCTCATGCAGTTCCTTTTCCAGTAACTGCAATCTAGAATGTTTTTCTTCTATTTTTTGAATCAGCAAATTTAGTTCATTCAGCAGAATAAGCGCTTTTCTATTGTGTTCAAGGTCGTTTTTCATAGCCAATGTTTTCTGCTTGATGGTTTCGAGCAAAGTGGAATGCTCGTTAATAGCGATTTTTCTTTTTTCTTTTAGTGCATTCCGTTTTTCATCATTAATTGCACTCTCACAAATCGGGCATTTTGCACTTACCTTATCCAATTCTAATAACGAATTTTTAAAATGATTCAAATTAGCTAAGATTTCTTTCTCCCTGCCTATTTCAGTCTCAATATTATTCTCTAACGCTTTAATTTCATTGTGCAGATCTTTGCCGGCTATCTGTTTTGAAAGTTCCTGCCTCCTAGCTTCTAAAGAAACCAGTTCATTTCTGCCAATATTAGCTGTTTTTTTCAGGGATTCAATTCTTTTTAATGCAATTTCATTCTCCCGTTCTATTGAATTTAATTCCATTTCTTTCTTGTGCTTCTTTTCATTTAACTCTTCGAGTTCAGATTCAGCAGCGGCAAGTTCGCTTTCAATATTCTTAATTTTTCCTTTTAAATCAGCATGAGTTTTTTCAGCACCAGCCTTTTCTAACTTTAATTTTGCTTCATTTTCCCCAAAAATTTTTAATTCATCCTCAATTTCTTCTTCTCGTTTTTCAAACTTTTCCTTTTGCAGGAATAATTTTTCTTCACTTTCTTTTAAATTTGCGTGTTTTTGTGCTTCTTTTTCATTTGCGGTTTCTGCATTTCTTATCTGTTCATCAATCATACTCCTTTGGGCCTTCTTTCTCTCAAGTTCTGCTACTAACCCTGAATATAATTGCTGGTTTTGTTCAAGCATTTTCTTGTTTAATTCTTCAGCTTCTTTTCCTGATTCCTCTCTCTCCTTTACAAGCTTTTCAACCAAGGCATTCTTTTCCTCTATCCTCGAATTAACCTCTGCGACATTCCTTTTGCTTTCCTCGATGATTTCGTTTGTTTTTTGCAGTTCCAAATGCAGTATTGTTGCCAATGTTTGCTCCCTTTTCAATTTCAATCCATCAAACTTCATTGCGGCTTCTTTTTCAGACTTCAATTTTTCAAGATAATTTTCGCGTTCATGCAGCACAATATTTGTGTCCTTAATTTTTTCATCTACCTTGCCCAATTCTTTCTCGGCTTCTTCCTTCTTTTCATCAAATTCCCTTATTCCTGCCAAATTATCAATAATCTGCCTTCGCTCAATCGGGTTTTTTTCGATTACCCTAGTTACTTCACCCTGAGTGAGTATATTATAACCATCATTAGTCATGCCAAACTCAGCAAGCATTGACACCATTTCGTTCAGTGTTTTCCTATCATCATTAATCCTAACGATGGAATGCCCGTTCTTGTCAATCATCCTGCTGATTAACCATTGTTTTTCATTTGCCGTAAATTTTAATTCTACTTTACAATAATTTTCGACAGAATTAGTGTTTATTAAATCGCTAAGTTTCGATGCCCTTAACTGCTTTAAGCCAGTAGCGCCCAAAACAAACATCAAAGCATCTAGGATATTGCTTTTGCCTGAGCCATTTGCCCCTACAATTGCGCTAACCCCTTTTTTGAAAGGAACCTTTACATTTTCAAATGACTTGAAGTTTTTCAGAGTAATTTCTTGAAGTATTACCACAAAATCCCCACAATCCCCAATTTATTAATATACTAAATTAAAGTTATAAAATAAGGAAGGCTAGGTTTTTATTGTTTATTATTTTGAGTTCAGGGTGTCCGGGATGTTATTGCTCTTCAAGCCAGCCATACTCCTGCTTTTTATCCTTCTTTTTACGTTCCAATGCTTTCTTAGCGGCAACAGCCAGCAGGATTAGAATCAAAATAAGCAAAATCCATGGAAGATTATTTTCAAGCACTGCAAACCCTGTAACAGGCAAATAGGATTGCAAGCTTTTTACCAAATTTTCAGGAAATTCATCCTCAATCTCCAGTGTTTTTTCTATTGGAATGCCTTTTCCGCCGATAATATCTATGATATAATCCTCTTCTTCTATAATTTTGCCATCCAATTCAAAACATTCAATGCCTTTAATCAGCAATTTATCAGGTGAAACAAGCAAAGCCTTTGCTGATTTATAGATTTTACCTGAATCCTTGTGCAATATCTTTATTTTGAATAAATTTGTCCCAGATTTAGCGATTGGACTTATTAATTCAAGCAGGCATTCCTTTTCAATATTCATATCAGCAATGCTTTTTTTAATGCTTGAATTAAAATCAACATATTTTTTCTGCCCTGCTTGATTTTTCTCTGTCTTCTTTTTTGGCTGCGGAATTACTTCAATAGGTTTTACATCTTCAAGCTCTGCCCCGTTTTTTGGAGCTTGCTGCACTCCTATTTCTTGTTGGTTACTCGAAAGAATTCCATTTTGCTCTGGATTTCGTTTTAACCAAGGAAAACTTTCTCCACCTACGGGTTGATTTTCCTGTTCAGTTTCCAGCATTGCTGTTGGATTTTTAGGTGTTTCCAGTTCAATAGGCGAGTTCTCAGGCTCTGGTTTTTTTATGCTGAAGTTTATTGTTAATTCTGAATAATTTTGCGCATCATCATAAGCCAGCATGGTAAGGTTATGATCCCCTTCTTCAGCACTTAATTTCAATGCCGATGAATTCGGCTCGAGGAGAGCAACCATCTGGCCATCAAGCAACAATGCACTTGCAGTTATCCCAGTTTCATTGTCAGAAACTGAAAATTTTATATCAAACTCATTTGTTGTAAGCACGGAATTATTTTCCGGATAATCAATTTTTATCTTTGGCGGATTTTTATCCTGCGGTTTTTCAAATATGAAAAACCACTCTTTAGCACTTGCATAACTTCCATTTCCAATTATATCGTGTGATTCAACATAAACAAAGTTTTCACCTTCTTCCACCAATTCTGAAAACCATTCGCAGTGCACAGTTTTTTCGCTCCCCAAGATTTGGCATTTTTCAGCCCAATTTTGGATTTCAATATCATCATTTACAATTACTTTGAGTTTCGCAATATCTATATCTGAATCAGCGCTCTGAACTGTAAATTTAATCTGATAATTATCGGTTTTCCCTTCAGGATAATACTCAATAATCTCTGGATAAGTATTATTTATAACTATTTCAGCAGTGCTTAATTCTGCTGAACTATTTTCTGCACTTATCCGCAAATCTAGGAACATAGGAGTGCTAATCAGCTGTGTAGAATCAAAATCAATGCTACAATTTTGCAAAGTAATGGAATTATTATCTTCGTCCTGGCAAAATTGTTTCAAATCAGCATCTTGAAGCAAAATGTTTACTAAGAATTGCTGGCTAGGATAATGATAGCCTAAAGTCAGGAATAAATTTTCAGACTCATTTGAATCAAAATAGGAAAAAAGAATATTTTCATTACCCTGGTTTTTTGAAATAATTGTCCCACCAAAAGGTGAAATTAATTCAGCCTGAATCTCCGCGGAAACAAAATTTAGAACAAACAAAAAGCTGACAGCTAGCGCTATGCATAATTTACTCATTTTTTACCAACTCCCTTTAGCAATACTTATGTTTGTTTCAGAAATTATTTTAAAATAAGCAGAAAGCAAAAAGCAATTTTGGGGTTTATTTTTATGTAAAACTATGGGGCTTTAACCGGGTTACAATTTTTCTGCAGCCTGTTCTAACAAATCGGCACATTCGGCAATTTTTTTCTGACCGAATAAAGATGATGCCTGAATAATCATTCCTTGCTGCGAATTAACCCTTGCACCCGCAAGGACATTTGCAAGATTTACCAAATATTGCTTCATTCTTGGCACTTGCTCTGGCCTAGCTTTCCCCAACCAATATTCGGCATTATCTGCAAAAAACCTTAGCTGATTTCGTACAACATGTTTTCTAAATATTAAATCTGTGTGCCTTCCCAACCATTCTAATTTATCTGGGTAAAGTATGCTTGATTTTGAAGCAGTTTCAACAATAACCTTTCTTGCTAACCTGATTTTCGGCAAGTAACCCCTAACCCTGCCAGCATCAAGAATAGATGCAGCAGACCTTACTAGGGCAGCACATTTTTTTAATTCCCTTTCACTTCTTTCACCCAAGGTTTTGGCAAAAGTCCTTAATTCTGCAGCAATTCTTCCTTGTTCTGCAACATCAGCAGGCCTTGGGCCGGTTAATGCTGCATCAATCTTAAATATGCGGTCAAGAACGCCATATAATGTTTTATCCTCTTTTGATTTTTCCCTTTGAATGCTTCTAGCCCTGCGTTCCAGGAAAGGTTTTTGTTTTATTAAAATGTTTTTTCTTGCAACCAAGTCATTTGCAGCACCAACCATAACAACAATTGCTGCATTAGGATTTTCAGTTTTTAAAAAATCTTTTGCCAACCTTAACCTTGCAATAGCTTTTCTCTTATGCCTTTCAGAGGGTTTCCTTCTTGGCTCTAACATTTTCGCAGTCTTTTCAACAAACTCCAAAACAGCAGCTTTTTGGGCACCATTATATTTGGCCCAATTATTATAAACAGCTTCATGCACACCCTGAACCCTAGCATAAACAGAATCTAATCGTTTCATTTCAGCCTCAATGCTTTTTACCTGATGCCATGCCTGCCTTACTGATGCAGAAACATCCTTTACTCTGACCCTTCTTTTAACCTTTAATCCTCCTTTTTCTGTTTCCTCATATCTTGGGACATCAACCGAACCGTCTGGATTAAAGGTAATTTGTATCTTTGTAAGGGATACATTAGGCATTAAAGGAAAATTAGTTAGTAACGCGCCCCTAGGAATTCTCTGCCCTGCAGCCTCCCTTGCCCATGCTTCTCTAACGTCCATTGTTCTCTCCTGCATGGCGGGATTTCTTGGCCTAAATCTTCCCTTTGATGGTGTTCTCGGCATTTAAGTACCTATATCCTAAATATGTTTGAACTATATACCTTAAATATATAATATTTTATTATTTAATAATAAAACAGCCAATTAGGTGATTTTTTGGATAATTTGCCCATAATAAAAGCAGGATTAGAATGCCACCAGCAATTAGATGTAGGCAAGCTGTTTTGCCGATGCCCAATTGAAGAACCTGAACATCATATCCATAAATTCACACGAAAATTAAGATTAACAGCATCAGAACTTGAAAAGATTGATCCTGCAGCATTAGAGGCATTCAAAAGAGATTATTTGTATGAATATTCCGCTTATGATAATTGCTCTTGTTTAATTGAAGCAGACGAAGAACCAATACGGCCGATAAATCAAGAAGCTTTGGACACTATTTTACTTGTTTCACTAATGAGCAATTCCAATATCTTGGATGAATTCTTTGTGATGCGAAAGATTGTGCTAGATGGTTCAAATACTTCTGGATTTCAGAGGACAATGCTAATATCCACAGGAGGAAATATTAAGGTAAATAATAAAAACGTAGGAATCCAAACAATAGTTCTTGAAGAGGATGCTTGCACACCTCTTGAAAAAACACCTGAAAAAATAGGGTATTCATTGCACAGGTTAGGGGTTCCATTAATTGAATTAGCTACAGAGCCTGTTTTAACAAGCCCGAAAGAAATAAAGGATTGCGCAATGAAGATTGGCGAAATTTTCAGGAGAACCTGCAAAGCAAAAAGAGGCCTTGGTTCAATAAGGCAGGATGTTAACATAAGTATTGAAGGTGGGGCAAGGGTTGAATTAAAGGGAGTACAAGATATTGAGTTAATGGAAGAATGCGCAATTCAGGAAATAAAAAGGCAGGAAAATCTCATATTGATCAAGGAAGAATTAAAAAGAAGGAATATTTCTGAAAAGGATTTGGATGAAAAATCTATTGATGTTACCAAAGAATTTTTCCAAACTAATTGCAATTTGATAAAAAAAGGCTTGGAGAGAAAATCAAAAGTCCTTGCTTTAAAGTTAAATGGCTTTTCTGGATTGCTTGGTAAGGAAATCCAGAAAGGAAGGCGCTTTGGGACAGAATTATCAGATTACATAAAAATGAGAAACAAGGTAAATGGATTATTCCATTCAGATGAATTGCCTAATTATGGCTTGACACAGGAAGAAAAATCAAGAATTTCTTCCTTGTTAAATTGCAATAAGGATGACGGCTTTGTGCTTGTGTGTGAGGAAATGCAAAAGGCAGAGGAAGCAATAAAAACCATAATTGAAAGATGCAAAACAGCATTGTTGAAGGTTCCAGGGGAAACAAGGAACATAAATGAAAGCGGTTCATCTTCTTATTTAAGGCCTCTCCCAGGCGCTGGGAGGATGTATCCTGAAACAGACCATGAAAGTGTTTCTGCAAATGATGCTTATCTGAAAGAACTGCTGAAAAAAATACCATTGACAGTTGAAGAACGGCAGAAGCTTTATGCAAAGCATGGGCTAAACCAAAAACTTATAGACAAAATGAAGCTTGACAATTATGCTATCTTCTTTGAGAAGATGCTTGCAAAAGGCTATGACGCAACATTTGCAGCAGTTCTGTTGCTTGAAATGTTCACAACAGTAGAAAGGGAAGGATTTAACGCGAATAAGCTTAGCGAAGAAAAAATTGAAACAATTTTAGAGTATAACAAAAAAGGGCGCATTGCAAAGGATGTTGTTGAAGATGTGATAAAAACATGGGTCAGCAAGCCAAAGCACACAATTGATGAAGTGCTTAACGAATTAAACATCAAGAAAACAGATTCTTCAGAGCTTGAAAAGGCAGTAAAATCAATAATTGAAAAGAACAGGCAATTAATAAAGGAAAAAGGCGCATATGCCGAATCAACCTTGATGGGGCAGATAATGAAGGAAATGAAGGGCAAGACTTCAGGAACCGAAGTAAATGCTGCATTAAAGAAAGAGCTTTCAAAAATTTAGAATAATTAAAAAACCATGTTTGATTTTTATGAATATCAAAAACCATTTTATTGACAATAGGCCTTGGGGCTTTTTTGAGCAATTTACCATGAATGAAAAATCTACTGTTAAGATTTTATTAGTACGGGCAGAAGAACAATTAAGTTTGCAAAGCCACAAAAAGAGAAATGAGCTATGGTTTGCACTTGATGATGGTCTGATTGTGCAGATTGGCAAGGTAAAAAAGAGATTTAAAAAAGGCTCGCTTGTTTATATCAAAAAAGGGGAAAAACATCGCTTGATTGCAAAAAAAACTGCGCGCGTGCTTGAAATTTCTTTCGGAACTTTTGATGAAAATGACATTGTAAGGCATGAGGACAAATACAAAAGATGCTAAACCAAAATAAAGTTTAATTTGAATGATATTTATGGCAAAAATAAAATTTGAATTTAATGATGATTTCAGAATTTCAGAAAAAACAGGAGAAAAAGCTGCTTCATTGGACAAAAAAATCCCGGCTTTTGCCCAGCACAAAGAAAATTTATCAATGATCGGAGAAACAGTCGAAGAATTTGCTGATTTTGAAAATCTGATTATAATTGGGAATGGCGGATCTATCACAAGTTTCAATGCTTATTTATTCAATTTGGGAACACCAAAAAAAGTTGCCATATTGAATACGCCTGACCCAAATTACATTGCACAATTAAAAGAAACCTTTTCAGAAGATGATACTTTAATAATGGCTATTTCGAAATCTGGAGAAACGCTTGAAACATTTGCCTGCTTATTGCCTTTCTTGGATTATTCAACCATCGGAATTACTTCATTAAACAATAATCCTCTGCACCAGCTGTGCAAAAAAAAGGATTTTCCAGTAATTGAACACGCAAACATTGGCGGAAGATTTTCTGCATTTACTGCTTCAGCACTTGCACCGGCAATGTTTTGTGAGATGGACATTCTTGAGTTACAGAGGTCTGCTGAGGAAGCATATTTCAATTATTCTCCAAGTAAATCGATTGATAAAAATGACGCCTTAAAAGTAGCTGCATATTTTTATGACTTGGAGCAAAAAGGTTTTACTGAGATTTTCTGCCCTATTTATTCTTATAATCTGACAGGTTTTTTACCGCTTGCAAGGCAATTAGTGCATGAAACATACGGAAAAAATGGAATAGGGCAGAGTTTGCATGGCGATATTGCTCCGGAATCACAGCACCACACAAACCAGAGGATTTTTGGCGGGAGAAAAAATTTAATTTTATGGCCTTTTGTGCTCGAGAGAAATTCTGATGAAATAAAAACTGATATTCCAAAAGAGATAGCAGATATTAAAATAAGAAATATGACAATTTCCAATCTTCAGAATAAAAGTTATACAAAACTTATGCAATATTTCTACCTAGGGGTGAAAAATACTGCCAAGGAAGATAAAATTCCTTTTGTTGTTTCTGATTTTGATGAAATCTCAACAGAAAGTGTAGCAGAATTCATTGCTTTTTTGCATTATTTTGCGTATTACTCAGCTCTGCTCCGCAATGTTAATCCGTTTGACCAACCAGCAGTTGAGCGCAGCAAGGAACTAACCTTTTCATTCCTTAATAAAAAATGATTTAAAAAAATCCGTGAAAAATAATTTTTAAAAAGTAATTTGTGAAAATAATTTTTGTTTTTTAAGTGAGAAAATGCCTGATATTAATAAGTTGCCTGCTTGGTGGTCCTTCAAAAGGCCATTTTTTGCCGTGGATCTTTTAGTAATGCATTTTACAAAAGGAAAATTTAATGGCATTGTTCTTGTTGAAAGAAAATTTATTCCAAAAGGAATTGCATTTCCCGGCGGTTTTGTGGAATATGGTGAAACTGCAGAACATGCTGCTGTGCGGGAAGCGGAGGAAGAGCTCGGATTAAAGGTCAAGCTGATAAAACAGCTTGGCGTTTATTCTGACCCTAAACGGGATAAAAGATTTCACAGCATAAGTGTAGCATTTCTGGCAAAAACCTCGGGCAGGTTAAAAGCAGGCGATGATGCTAAAAAAGCATTTATATGTAAACTTAATAAAATCCCAAAAATGCAGTTCGATCACAATAAAATTTTGAAAGAGCATCTGGAAGACTTGAAGTTGTTGATAAAATGATTGTAATAAAAGAAGCTGATATATCTTATGTGCCCAAAATAGTTGATTTGTGGGTAGAATTCATGGCTGAGCACGATAAAATTATTATTGATGCAGACCCTAAATTAAAAGATTTTGAGATTAAAGAAAAGGGTATGGGGCCGATATATGAAAAATTTTTAAGGTTGAATTTTGAATCCAAAAAAGGCACGGTTTTTATTGCTGAGGCAGATAAGGCGCTTGTAGGTTATATCCTAGTGTTTATCAAGGATGAAATCCCAATTTATGAAAATAAAAAAGTAGGGTATGTTAGCGATTTGTATGTGAAAGAGCAGTTCAGGCATAAGGGAATAAGCTCTGAGTTAATGAATAAAGCAATTGGCTGGTTTAAGCAAAAGAAATTGAAAGTTGCTGCCATACCTTTATATGCAGCAAATAAACATGCATATTCAATATATAAAAAATACGGATTTATGGATTACAGGCTTGAAATGCGAAGAAAAGTATAATTCATAGTGCTGCTAGAATCAACCCTCAAGTTTATTTGGTATTACCTTGTTATAAAAAGATATTATTTAAAATGCAACTGTTGATAATAATAGTATGGATGTCTTTTGGAGCCATCATGCTAAGCAAATGTTTGCAGAAAGGGCTGCTAGATTAGGCATAAATTATGCCGAGATAGAGCTTGAAGTGAAAAAACAGAAAATTAAACTAAAAGAGGAGATGAATAAAATAAAAACTATCTTTAAAGTAGGCAATTCTTTTTTAACTGCCATTAAGATAGAAAAAGAAAGTTTTATCCATGTCCTAACTTTATGGGAATCTAATGAAAAAGAGGCAGAATTATGGAAAAAGAAATAAATTGCCATTTATGCAAAGGCACAGCAGAGCTTAAGTTTGAAGAATTATTGCTTGATAATGGCAAAATTATAATTAAAGATAGCCCTTATTACAAATGCAAAAAATGTGAAGAGGAATTTTCAACAAGTGAGCAGATGCATTTATTGTCTGAACAAATTAACCAAAATTTTGTCTTTCAAAGGCCGATAATAAATGCTGGAAGAAGCCTTGCAATAACAATTCCTGCAGATATTGCACAATTTTATAAACTTAAGAAAGGCATGAAAATAAAAATAATGCCTGAAAATAGGCACAGATTAAGAGTTGAAGTTTGATAATCGCTAATCTACTTTTATTTTGGTGATTTTTCCAATCACAATCTTTTTAAATTCCAAATCCGTATTTGTATAATTGAATGGTTCAATTTGATTGATTAAAATGCCAAAAAAATTCGCATTCCATAAAAAGCAGGAAGAAGGAAAATTAAAGAAAACATTAGGCTTATGGGAGATTACACTTTCAGGCATAGGAATTATTCTTGGTGCAGGCATTTATGTTCTTCTTGGGAAAGCTGCTGGTTTAGCAGGATATGGAATCTGGCTTTCCTTCATGATTGGCGCTTTTCTTGCTGCATTTACTGGTTTAAGCTATGCTGAGCTAGCATCAAGATTTCCTAAAGCAGGGGGAGAATATGTTTATGTAAAACATGCATTCAACAAAACGCTTGCTTTTGTAATAGGCTGGCTGATAATTCTGGAAGGAATAATATCAGCAGCAGCTGTTGCTTTAGGTTTTGGCGGCTATCTTGCAAGCATAACCGGTTTAGGCATTATTTTTGGCGCAATCCTGATTATCTTTGCAAGCACAATCCTTATTTTATATGACTTAAAAGAATCTGTCCTTATCGGGATTGTTTGCACAATAATAGAACTCCTGGGTTTAGCAATCATTTTATTCTTTGGCCTTCCAAGGATGAATATTGCAAACCTTATGGAGATACCCTCATTTATTAGTGTGTGGCAGGCTGCTGCTTTAGTCTTCTTTGCATACATAGGGTTTGGCAGCATGGTTAGATTGTCTGAAGAGACAAAAAGTGCAACTAAGAATATACCTCAAGGAATTCTTATTGCAATTGCAGTAAGTGCAATTGTGTATATATTGGTTGCAATAGCAGCTGTTTCTTTAATGCCGCCACAAGCATTAGCAGCATCTGACGCGCCATTAGCAGATGCCATAGGCAGTGTTTTAGGCAATAATATCTTCTTAATACTTGCAGTTATTGCTTTATTTGCAACTGCAAATACTGTTTTGTTTGTAATGCTTACAACATCAAGAATAGTATATGGGATGGCTGAATTAAGGTCATTGCCAATAAGCCTTTCTTTTATAAATCCTGTTACACACACCCCAATTATTGCAACTATCCTTGTGGCTGTATTTTCTTTGCTGTTTGTTTTTGTCGGGAATATTGAAACAGTCGCTAATCTGACTAATTTTATGGTATTCTGCTCATTTATTCTGGTAAACGGCGCTGCAATTGTTTTAAGATATACTGAAAACGAACACCCGCCATTTAAGATGCCTCTTAACATAGGAAAATTCCCATTGCCTGCATTGCTTGGGCTTTTATTCTCAATAGCTTTGCTTTTAAGTATGGCTGATCTTATTCCTTATGGCATAATTCTTATTATAGCAGGCATAATTATCGAGCATATTGTTAATAAAAGGGGCAGATAATACTATTTTATTAAAGTGATAAAATGTTAGCTGAATTGCATTGCCATAGTAATAAATCACATGGGGAAATAATCCACCATGAAGGGTTAAGCAGCGTGACGCAATTAATTGAACATGCAGTAAAATTGAATATTGAAGTATTAGCGATTACAGACCATGATGAAATAGAATCCTCTTTGAAAGCAGTGAAACTTGCAAAGCAGATAAATTCAAATGTTTTAATTATTCCTGGAATTGAAGTTTCATCCGCAGATGGCCATATCCTTGTTTTGGGGATAGAGGAAAAAATCCCTGCCGGATTATCAGCAGAAGAAACAATTGAAAAGGCAAGAAGTTTAGGTGCAGTAACTATTGCTCCGCATCCCTTTGATATTAAAAATGAGGGCATAAAAGAAAAAGCGAAATTGTGCAATGCAATGGAATCCTTCAATGCACTGAATATAGACAGGATTTCAAATTTTGTTGCCAAGGGCTTTGCTGAGAAATACAGCATTAATGCTGTTTGCGGTTCTGATGCGCATTCTGCATTCATGATGGGTTATTGTTTGAATGAAATCCGCGCTTCTAAAGATATTGATTCTGTTTTAAAAGCATTGAAGAAAGGCAATACGCATATTTTCAGAAAAAATTATATTCCAATAGATGTTTTGCAGACATGGTCTGTTGACCGCTTGAAGAAATCTGAAGATTATGTAATGGATTACATGGATGAAAATTACAGGTATCCAAAAAGGGTTGTAGGAAAAAGAGCCGTAAAATTAGTGCACAGAAGCCCGGGAAACATTGACTACTTTTTTGATTTCCTAACATATCTTGGCTTGACACTGGCTATTCCATATTCTGCAATAATAAATCTGCCAAAGATGAGATATCTTTTATAATCCAAATTATTTTTAATTAGCCTGAAGTATCTTTTTTGGATTATTTTATCAAAATGCTTTCCGCAAAATCCAGTTCCCTAAGCTTTTTTATCACTTTGCTGTTTAATTTGCCATCAATGATTATAGTAAGCACAGGGTCGGGAAATAAATCTGGGTCATCAGTGATTATCTGCCTTATCACAATGCCTTCCTCGGCAAGAATCTTTGTTACAGCATAAACAATCCCTTTCTTTTTTGGGTTAGCCCTGATTTCAATTGCATCAAACCCTAATTCCTTTGCAGCATTCCCCAAAAAAGCCCTTGGCTCTAGCCTATAAAAAATCTGGAGCAGCTTTTCATCCTCTGCTATTTCCTTTGCAGTTTCAATTACAACCCTTCTGTCAACATTTAAAGCACGGGCAATCTTTGCAGGCTGCAATTCTATATTCTTGGCAAATACCCTTCCCTTGCGGTCTACCTTAAAGCCCAAGCGCAGGAATTCTGTTGCAATAATTTTCCTGCCTCGCGCATTTTCAAAAAATTTTTCAATTATCCTTAACATATGTATACTTTTGTGCATAAAGGTTTAAATATGTGCAGGCGCATAGTATATTTTATCAAAAATTGAATTTGAGAAATTGAATGTGAAAATTATGGAAGAAAAAGGAAGGGATTTACTTTGGCTTGCATTGTGCAGATTTAGAATTGCAAATCTCCCCCATAGACCTATACAGCGCGATTGCTGAGCACAACAACACAGTTTTTCTGCTTGAAAGCGCTGAAGGAAATGAAAAACTTGCAAGATTCTCATTTATTGGATTCTCCCCGGACAGGCGCATTGCCCTCAAGAATAATCTGCTGAAGATAGGGGAACAGGAATATGACACAGCAGAACCCTTGCAGCAATTGAAGAAAGAAGTGTTAAATACAAAACAAAAACAGGCAGGCTTTATTGGCGGTGCTGTAGGCTATTTCTCATTTGAGTTCTTCAAATATATCGAAAACATCCCGCTGGAAAGCAAGGATACTTTAAATTTCCCTGATTTTGAATTCGGCATATTCAATGATGCTATTGTCTATGACCATAAGCAGAATTCAATTAGTTACATTTACGGCAAAGAAAATCGGATTGCGGAAATAAAAAACTTTGTAAAGGATGCAAGCTTTGATGCAAAGAATTTCCAGATATACAATAAAAAATGCAATTTCACAAAGGAAAAATTTTGTGAAAATGTGGATATTGCAAAAGAGCACATAAAGAACGGTGATATTTTTCAGGCTGTGATATCTAAGAGGTATGAGCTTAAATTTGACGGAAGCCTTATCCCTTTTTACAAAAAATTAAAAGCATTGAACCCCTCGCCATATATGTATTATTTGAAATTTGATGAACGCGAAATAATTGGCTCTAGCCCAGAAAATCTGGTGAGAATTGAAAATAATGACATAACAAGCTATGCTACCCTGGCTGGCACAAGAAGCAGAGGCAGAACTATTGAAGAAGATGTGTTGCTTGAAAAAGAATTGTTGAATGATGAAAAAGAAAGGGCCGAACATTTAATGCTTGTAGACCTTACAAGGAACGATATTGGAAAGGTTGCAAAGGCTGGAACTGTAAAAGTATCAAAATTAATGGAGGTTCATAAGTATTCTGATGTGCAGCATATTTCTTCAGCAATCAATGCAAAACTTGCTGAAAACAAGGATGCTTTTGATGCATTCAAGGCCATATTCCCTGCAGGCACTGTTTCCGGAGCCCCGAAAATAAGGGCAATTGAAATAATAGATGAACTTGAGAAGGTTGCAAGAGGGCCATATGGTGGGGCAATAGGATATTTTTCCTCAAATGGGAATGCTGATTTTGCGATAGGCATCAGGACTTTATTTGCCGAGAAGCGCAAGGCATACATACAGACAGGCGCAGGCATTGTTTATGACAGCGTTCCTGAAACAGAATTCTATGAAACAGAGAAAAAGGCAAAGGCATTATTGGATGCAATAGGTGATGAAAAATATGAACTTGCTATTAATAGATAATTTTGATTCATTTGTCTATAATGTTTACCAGGCTTTAGTTTCTTTAGGCCATAGTGTGGATGTGCAAAGGAATGACCGCATTAATTTAGGGCAGATTGAAGCAGGTTTTTTTGATACCATTATAATCTCCCCTGGCCCTGGAAATCCATGCAATGAAAAGGATTTTGGAAAATGCAAAAATATAATTACAAAATATGCTGAAAAAATACCGACATTAGGCATCTGTTTGGGGCACCAAGGCATTGCTTCAGCATATGGTGCTAACATAATTCATGCGGAAAAACCAATGCATGGCAAAACAAGCACAATACAGCACAATGGAAAAGGCTTATTTACCGGCATTGAAAATCCTTTGGTTGTGATGAGGTATCATTCATTGATTGTAGAGGAATCAACGCTGCCAGAATGTTTTGAAGTAAGCGCAAAAGCCATCGATGACAATTCAATTATGGCAATACAGCACAAAAAATGCCCTTTGTTTGGAATACAATTTCATCCTGAATCCATAATGACTGTGTCAGGAATAAAAATACTTGAAAATTTTTGCAAATATGCTAGCCAAAAGAGTTGAGATTATGGACTTTAATTTTATATTGGAAAAAACGGTTGGAATTAGGGATTTACAGGCAGAAGAATTAGAATTTGCAATGCAGGAAATTGTAAATGGCAGAATCTCTGACATAAAGATAGCTGCATTTATCACTGCCTTAAAGACAAAGGGTGAAAAAGCAAGCGAAATTGCTGCAATTGCGGAATTTATGCGAAAGCATTCAACAAAAGTAAAAACAAATGCAAAATATTTGGTAGATACAGCAGGAACTGGCGGGGATAATTCAAAAACATTTAACGTATCAACATGTGCAGCACTTGTTGCAGCTGCTTCTGGGATAACTGTTGCCAAGCACGGCAACCGTGCAATATCAAGCAATTGTGGCAGTGCAGATGCCCTTGAAGAATTGGGGGTTGGAATATGCACAGATGCAAAAACTGCAGAAATGCAACTTAACGAAATAAATATTGCTTTTTTATTCGCTCCTGCATTTCATCCGACCATGAAAAAAGTTGCAGCTGTCCGCAAAGAACTTGGTTTCAAGAGCATATTCAACCTTGCAGGGCCGTTGACAAACCCGGCAAATGCAAAAAAGCAGATTATTGGCGTTTATGATAAAGAAGTGCAGGATAAAATAGCTGAAGCTTTGCAGATTTTAGGAACTGAAAAGAGCATTGTGGCTAACAGCAATATTGATGAAATAAGCATAAGCGAAAAAACAAGGATTCTTGAAATCTCTGGCAATAAAATTGAAGAATATTTTATTGAACCTGAGGATTTTGGATTCAAAAAGCAGAATTTAGGAAAAATTCTTGTGGAGAATAAAACAGGAAGTGCTCGCATGATTCTTGAAGTGCTTAATGGCAGGGAAGGAGCTGCAAGGGATATCACAGTGTTAAATGCCGGGGCAGCAATTTATGCTAGCAGTTTTGTAAATTCAATAGGGAAAGGAATTTCCCTTGCAGAAAAGGCGATTGATTCAGGCAAAGCATTTGAAAAGCTTGAAATGCTCAGGAATTTTAATAAACAAATTGTGCATACTGGGTGAGATAATGGATATCTTGGATAAATTCATTGAGCAAGCGGAAAGGAATATTGCTGCAGGCTATTATAATCTTGAAATTCCTAAGAAATACAAGGCAAAAAAGGTTTCACTTAAAGAGAAAATAGGGAAAAATAATTTTTGCTTGATTGCTGAGATAAAGCATGCTTCACCTGCTGGAGAATATTGTTTTGAAGATATTGATGCTGAAAAAACCGCTTTTCTTTTCAAAAATGCCGGGGCGGATGCAATATCTGTTGTGGTTGAGCCAGCCATATTCAAAGGCAATCTGAAAAATATATGCAAGGCAAAGAAAACCGGGCTTCCTATTTTATTCAAGGATTTTATAATGCATGAAACCCAGATTAAAGCTGCAGCTTCCCTTGGTGCGGATTGTGTACTTTTAATAATGACACTTGCTGACAGGCTACATTTGGACATAAACAAGATGATTGAAAGCGCACATTCCTTTGGCCTGGAAGTTTTGCTTGAATGCTACACTAGGGAAGAGATGGAAAGGGCCTTGGATACCAAAGCAGATATTTTAGGGATAAATAATAGGGACCTAAGAACATTAGATGTCAATCTAAACAGGAGCATAAAAATAATGGAAAATATTGGCAGGGGAAGATTGAAGGGCAGGAAAATAATAAGTGAAAGCGGGATACAAAAAAGGCAGGATATTGAACTTATATCAAAAGCCGGGATAAATGCCGCATTAGTGGGGACTGCTATTTGGAAGAGCATGAATCAAGCAGAAAAAATAAGGGAATTGAAGGGAAAATATTGAGAAGAAGCAATTATGTTAAATTTTTGAAATTTTGGAAGGTAAAAAAATGAATGCTAGATTTGGTGAATTTGGGGGGCAATATGTGCCAGAATTATTAATGCCGATATTGCAAGATTTGGAAAAAAATTTCAATAAATTAAAAAGAAATGGCGCATTCAAAACACAGCTTGGAGAATGCCTTTCCAATTATGCCGGAAGGCCTACTCCTTTGTATTATGCAAAAAATCTCAGCAAAAGATTTGGCAAGGCAAAAATTTATTTCAAAAGAGAGGATTTATTGCATACTGGCGCCCACAAAATAAACAATACCTTAGGGCAAATTATGCTCGCGAAGCACATGGGAAAGAAAAGGGTTATTGCTGAAACCGGCGCCGGGCAGCATGGGGTTGCTACTGCGTGTGCTGCAGCATTATTTGGCCTAAAATGCGATGTATTTATGGGTGCAAAGGATATGGAAAGGCAAAGGATGAATGTGTACCGGATGCAGTTAATGGGCGCAAATGTAATCAAGGTTGATTCTGGTTCAGGGACTTTAAAGGATGCAATAAATGAGGCATTAAGAGATTATGCTGCAACATATAAAGATACTCATTATGTAATAGGCTCGGTTGTTGGCCCGCATCCCTATCCAAACATAGTGAGCTTTTTCCAATCAGTTATCGGAAAAGAGGCAAGGAAACAAATATTTAAAAAAGAAGGGAAATTGCCTGATTATGTTATAGCCTGTGTTGGCGGAGGCAGTAATTCTATCGGGATATTTTCAGGGTTTAAAAATGACAAAAAAGTAAAATTGATAGGTGTTGAAGCTGGGGGTTATGGATTAAAGAGTGGAAAACATGCTGCAAGGATAAGCAATGGAAAAAAAGGAATTTTGCATGGTTCCTTAACCTATGTTCTTCAGGATAAAGAAGGCCAAATAAAGGAAACTCATTCAATATCAGCAGGCTTGGATTATGCAGCTATTGGGCCTGAACATGCATTTATGCACAAGATGGGCAGAGCTAAATATGTTTCTATAACTGATGGAGAAGCCTTGGAAGCATTCAATTTGATGGCCAAAACCGAAGGCATAATCCCTGCACTAGAATCTGCACACGCAATTGCTTATGCTAAAAAAATTTCAAGGAACTGCAAAAAAGATGATATAATTCTAATAAATCTTTCAGGCCGCGGCGATAAAGATGTTGAATATATCTCAAATATTGCAAAAACAGGAGGTTGTACAACATGAAAATTATACCCTATGTTTGCTGTGGAGACCCAAACCTCAATTTCACTTTTGATTTAGTTAAAACATTAGTGCCCTATTCTGAGATTATAGAATTAGGAATCCCTTTTTCAGACCCTATTGCTGATGGGAAAACAATACAGAAAGCAGCCGCAAGATCTTTGAAAAATGGCACAACAATTGGGAAGATATTTAAAATGTGTTCAAGGTTAAAAGAGGAAAATTTAGGTGTGCCTCTTGTTTTCATGACTTATTACAATATTATTTACTGCTATGGGGTCGGGAAATTTCTCATAAAAATGAAGCATGCTGGAGTTAAGGGATTAATAATTGCTGATTTGCCTTTAGGGGAGGATAAAAGATTTGAAAGTTTGGCAAAAAAACACCAGATAAGCCTGATTCACCTTATTGCACCAAACACAAGCAAGGAAAGATGCCTTGAAATATTAAAAAATGCAGGGCTCTTTACGTATGTTGTTTCGCTGTCAGGAACAACTGGCGCAAGGAAGAAGGCAGGCATTGAAGGATTAACTTTAATGAAAAAAATCAGGAAAATTTCCGGGAATAAAAAATTATTTGTGGGATTTGGCATTTCCAATTCTAATCAAGCAAAAGCATTTGAAAAAACAGGGGCTGATGGCATTATTGTCGGCAGCAAAATTATTGATATTTATGGTAAATGCATTAAAGGAAGAAAAATAGATAAGAAAAAAGCATTAAATAATGTGGAAAGATTTATTAAAAAATTGGCCGAGGGCAAATAGGAAGATTAACTCCATTTTTCCAAAGCAATACTAAGAATAAAAAACAGGACAGCACAAAAACAGGATAAACCGCAGCATTTATTAAGATATTATGTGCATATTTGTATAGTAAGAAGATTTTTATGATGGCATTGCAAAACAAAAACGCTAAAGACAAAGGCTTCTTTTTTGGATATTTCTTTAGCTATGGGTTTTGGTAAGCCATCAGAATAACCCTAATATCTTTTTCTAAGGTGTTTTTTCTGATGCTTGTGATATTTAACTTTAAACATAAAAGTAGGGTAATGTAAAAAAAGGAGTATGAAAATGGAGGAATGTAAAAGAAGGCTGAGATTATGAAAAACATTAAATTAGCAGGTTTGAATGGGAATGGAAGGACCATTGTAAAGGTAAGGGACGTAAAGATTGGAGCGGGTTTTATAGTCATAGCTGGGCCTTGCAGTGTGGAAAGTGAAGAGCAATTATTGAAGACAGCGCATGCAGTAAAAGAGGCTGGGGCAGATATGTTGCGAGGAGGGGCCTTTAAACCAAGGACATCACCATACGCATTCCAAGGGTTAGGATTAAAAGGATTAAAGATACTTGAAAAAGCAAGGGATGAAACCGGCTTGCCTATTGTTACCGAGGTTTTAGACACAAGGGATGTTTCATGGGTTTCAGAATATGCGGATGTATTGCAGATTGGTGCAAGGAATATGCAGAATTTTTCATTGTTAAAAGAGGCAGGGAAATCCAACAAGCCTATTTTGTTGAAAAGAGGCATGTATTCAACAATTGAGGAATGGTTGAACTGCGCAGAGTACATACTTAATGAAGGCAACCCTGATGTAATACTTTGCGAAAGGGGAATAAGGTCATTTGAAACATACACAAGGAATACGCTTGATTTGAGTGCTGTGCCTGCAATAAAGGAATTGACACATTTGCCAATAATTGTGGATCCTTCCCATGGCACTGGCAAGCTAAGCTTAATAGAATCAATGAGTTTAGCAGCAGTTGCCTCAGGTTCTGACGGCTTAATACTCGAGGTACACGTAAAACCGGAAGAATCTGTAAGTGACAAAGACCAAACATTAACACCAGAACAGTTTTCTGCAATAATGAAAAAGGTTAGGCCATTAAGCGCATTTATGGGTGAGTTAAAATGAGGCTTCTTGAAATAAATACAAAAAGCGGCAATAGCGAAGTAATTGTTGGTGAATCAGTAACCCAACTCGAAAAATATGTTAATACTAAAAAATCAGTAATCGTGATTGATAAAAATATTTTTCCGGTTATTAAAGGGCTATTGCCAAAGGCAGAATTTATTCAGATTGATGCGGATGAGAAAAACAAAACGCTTGAGACTGTAGAAATGCTTTACAATAAATTCCTCGAGCTTGAATTGGACAGGAATTCATTTGTTGTCGGGATTGGCGGAGGCATAGTCCTTGATGTTACAGGATTTGCTGCATCAACATACTTGCGCGGAATTAATTTTGGGTTTGTCCCAAGCACATTACTTGCACAGGCAGACGCAAGCATTGGCGGCAAGAATGGGGTAAATTTCAAAGGTTACAAAAATATTATTGGCACAATAAATCAACCAGTATTTGTTCTCTGTGATTTTGAATTATTAAGAACATTGCCGAAAAATGAATTAAAGTGCGGCCTTGCCGAGATAGTAAAGGCCGCCATAATAGGCGATGCGGCTCTTTTTTCATACATTGAAGAAAATATTGAAAGAATACTTTCATTGCACCGCACTGCATTGGAAAAAGCGGTCTATGATTCACTTTTGGTGAAATCAAGAATTGTTGCGGCTGATGAAAAGGAAAGAAATGAGAGAAGAAAACTGAATTTGGGGCATACTATTGGGCATGCAATTGAGAAGAATTCAGATATTTCACACGGAGAAGCCGTAAGCATCGGAATAATTCTTGCATCAAGGATTTCACAGGAAAGAGGGTTGCTTTCAGAAAAGGATTCTCAAAGAATTGAATCCTTATTCAAAAGAATTGGCTTGCCGACAAGCCTTTCTGAAACAAAATTGAAAAAAGAAACATTAATGGATGCAATCAGGAAGGACAAAAAAAGGGATTCTGATATCATAAACTTTGTGCTGATCGAGGCAATAGGAAAAACAAGCATTTCAGGGATAAATTTGGGGGAACTGGAAAAATGCCTGAAATAAAAATATTTGCGGTCACAGGCAACCCAATTCTGCACAGCAAAAGCCCGGCAATGCATAATGCGGCATTCAGAAAATTAAGGATGAATGCTGTTTACACAAGGCTTTTGGCGCAAAATGCGGATGAGGCCCTTAATACAGCAAAAGAAATAGGCATTAAAGGATTGAACATTACAGCCCCATTTAAAGAGGATTTTGTAAAATTGGCCGGCAAAATTGATCCAAAAGCAAAGAAGATTGGTGCTGTAAATACTGTGATATTCAAAAATAGCAAAGCAATTGGATTTAATACTGACATTGATGGCATCTCCCGTGCATTGAAATCGAATAGGGTTAATCCCGATGGGAAAGATATTGTGATATTAGGGGCTGGTGGGGCGGCAAAAGCCACTGTTTGTGCCCTTGCGGATAAAGCTGATGTAACAATACTTAATAGAAGATTGGATTTTGAAAAAGCAGAAAGGCTTGCTGAAAAATTTGATTGCAAAGCATATTCTTTGGAAGATAAAAAAATGCTGCCTAAAATACTGCAGGAAACTGACATTATTGTTTCGTGCGTCAGCACAGCCGAAAGAATAATTCCAAGCGAATTGCTCAGCAAAAAAATGGTTATTCTTGATGCAAATTATTCAACCATAACTGCATTGCAAAAGGACGCAAAGCAGAAAGGATGCAAGGTAATTGATGGCAGGGAATGGTTGTTGTTTCAGGGAGCAGAGGCATTTGAAATATTCAGCGGAAAAAAAGC
>JBBSVU010000002.1:0-34894 GCA_038046645.1 archaeon | reverse complement strand
AATGGTTGTTGTTTCAGGGAGCAGAGGCATTTGAAATATTCAGCGGAAAAAAAGCCCCTATAAAAAAAATGAGAAATGCAATTTTTAGCACAAAAGGCAATGCGAGAATAATGAAAAATATTTCCTTAATTGGCTTTATGGGAACCGGTAAATCAGCTGTTGCGAAAGAAATTGCCAAAAAAAATAAAATGGAAAATGTGGATATTGATGAGAACATTGAAAAAAATGCTGGAATGCCCATAAAAGAAATATTTGGGAAATTTGGTGAGAAAAAATTCAGGGAACTTGAGGCAAAAGAACTGAAGAGAATAATCAAAGGCAAAAATAGGGTATGTTCCTGCGGTGGCGGCATTGTACTTAATGATAAAAATGTGAATCTGTTGAAAAGCAATTCAATTGTGGCATGGTTATGGGCTAATCCTGAAACAATTTTAAAGAGGGTTAAGGGAAATGCAAGGCCTTTGCTCAATGTTGCTGATAAAAAAAAGAAGATTAAGGAATTGCTTTCAGAAAGGATTTGAAAATATGCAAATGCCTGTGATTTTTTAGTAAATTCAAATAAGAAAAAGCCGGAAGAAATAGCAAAAGTGATTTTGGATGAAATTAATAAAACCAAGCAAAATTAATGGTTCGGTTGAAGCAAGGCCTTCAAAAAGCCTCATGCAAAGGGCTGTTGCAGCCTCTATGCTAGCCGAAGGCATATCTGCCATAAGGAATCCATCTTTTTGTGATGATTCCCTTGCTGCCTTGGGAATTGCAAAAAAATTCGGCGCAAAGATAAATAAAACACCCAAAAAAGTTGAAATTAGGGGCATTAATATTAAAGAAAATTTAACTTCAGAAAAATTAAGGCTAGATTGCCAGGAATCAGGGTTATGCGTGCGCATGTTTTCCCCGATTGCCGCGCTGTTTGACAAAGAAATTATTATTACTGGAAAGGGTTCTTTGCTTTCAAGGCCGGTTGGCATGATTGAAAAACCGCTTACTTTGCTTGGGGCAACAAAATGCATTGCTAAAAACGGATTCCCGCCTATTGAAATTAAAGGGCCGATAAAAGGCGGCAATATTGGAGTAGATGGTTCAATAAGCTCGCAATTTCTAACTGGCTTGTTAATGGCTTTGCCATTATGTGAAAATGATTCAGAAATTGCTATTTCAAACCTAAAAAGCAAACCTTATGTTAATATGACAATTAGGGTATTGAATAAGTTTGGGATTAAGGTTAATGCAGATAAAAATCTGGAAGAGATTCGTGTGGCCGGAAATCAGAAATACAAACCATGCGAATTTGAAATAGAAAATGATTGGTCAAGCGCTGCATTCTTGCTTGTTGCGGGTGCAATCGCAGGAAAGGTGGAATTGAAAGGCCTTAATAAGGATAGCGAACAAGCGGACAGATCAATTCTTGCGGCATTAAAATGCGCAGGTGCTTTGCTTGAGATAAAGAAAAATTCGGTTGTTGTTGAAAAAAACAATCTTCAGGCATTTGAATTTGATATTTCAAATTGCCCTGATCTTTTCCCGGCACTAGCTGTTTTAGCGTGCAATTGCAGGGGCAAAAGCAAGATTATGGGCATTGAAAGATTAAGGCATAAGGAAAGCAATAGGGCATTTATTTTGGCACAAGAGTTGAAAAAAATGGGTGCAAAAATAAATGTATTTGAAAATCATGCTGAGATTAAACAGAGCGGAATGCATTTCGCAAAAGCAGATTCCCATAACGACCACAGGATAGCAATGGCCTGCTCGATTGCTGGCTTAACTTCTGAAAATGGGGTTAGGATAATTGGCGAAAAATGCATTTCAAAATCTTATCCTGAATTTTTTGATGATTTAAAAAAGATTGGGGCTGATGTTTTATGAATTCTTTTGGAAGATTATTTAGGATAAACATTTTTGGTGAATCACATGGTGAATGTATTGGAATAGTTATTGATGGATGTCCCGCGGGCATTCCATTAACTGAAAATGATTTAATTGAAAAATTGGAAAAAAGAAAAAGCGGGCAGAAAGGCACAACAGCAAGAAAAGAAGAAGATATGCCAAAGATAAAAAGTGGCATATTTAAGGGAAAAACAACTGGTGCCCCAATTATGATTTTGATTGAGAATATGGATATTGATTCTAGCAAATACGAAAAATTGAAAGATACTCCAAGGCCCGGGCATGCTGATTTTACCGCATTCAAGAAATTCCACGGGTTTAATGATTATAGGGGAGGAGGGCATTTCTCCGGAAGATTAACCGCTTGCCTGGTAATTGCAGGAGTAATCGCAAAGAAATTACTCCGGGGCATTGAAATAAATGCTAAAGTAATTGAAGTAGGAGGCACAAAAGACATTCAAAAGGCATTAGATAAAGCAATTGCCGAAAATGATTCTGTTGGCGGGGTAGTTGAGTGCAGAACAAAAAACTTGCCTATTGGTTTAGGAGAACCATTTTTCGATTCTGTTGAATCATCATTAAGCCATGCGGCATTTTCAATACCTGCAATAAAGGGGATTGAGTTCGGTTCTGGTTTCAAATCTGCAGAAATGCAAGGGCATGAATGCAATGATGAAATAATTAATGCTGAAGGAAAAACCAAAACAAATAATGCCGGAGGGATAAATGGCGGCATTACAAATGGGAATGAGCTAATATTCAGGGTTGCAGTAAAGCCAACGTCAAGCATCTTGAGAGAACAAAAAACAATAGACCTTAAAACCGGAAAAGTAACTGAGATTAAAATAGAGGGCAGGCATGATTCATGCATTGCATTGAGAATTCCGGTTATTCTAGAGGCAATAACTGCCATAGTTTTTGCAGATTTAAAGCTAATAAATGATATTTACCAAAATATGCCAAAAACCAAGGTGAAAAAATGAATTTGGATTCAACAAGGAAGAAGATTGATTCTATAGACCTTGAATTATTGAAACTGCTAAATGAAAGAATGGAGCTTTCATTAAGGGCCAAAAAATTCAAGGAAGAGATAAAAGATTCTGCAAGGGAAAAAAAAGTGGTGGAAAATGCAAAGAATGTGAAAGGAAGCCTTCTTGATAATTCTTTTATTGAAAATCTTTTTAGCCGGATAATTGATGAAAGCGTAAAGGTACAGAAGAAAGGACTGAAATTAATAGGATTTCAGGGAGAACACGGCGCATACAGCGAAATGGCTTCAAGAATATATGATAATTCTAATGTGAATATCCCGTGCAATGAATTTCCCGAGATTTTTGAGGGGGTAAAGACCGGATTTTTTGATTTTGGAATAGTCCCTGTGGAAAATTCAATTGAAGGATCAGTAAACGAAGTAAATGATTTGCTTGTTGAAACAGACTTGAAAATAATTGGCGAGGTAAGTGTGCCTATTCATCACTGCCTTCTTATTCTGCCGGAATCAGACTACAGAAATATCAAGGTAGTGTATTCCCATCCTCAGGCTTTAGCGCAATGCAGGAATTTCCTTTCGAGAAATAAGCTGGAGCCAAGGCCTTTTTACGACACTGCAGGGGCTGCAAGAATGCTTTCGCAGACAAAGCAGGAAAATATAGCAGTTATTGCAAGCAGATTGTCTGCTGAGCTTTATAATTTAGAGATATTGAAAGAAAATATAGAGGATAATGCATCAAATTCCACGCGTTTTTTGGTGATTGCCAGGGATAAAAGTTCTACTGGGGGGAAATGTTCGATTGCTTTCAAGACAGCGCACAAAGCAGGGGCATTATTTGGAGTATTAAAAATATTTTCTGATGAAAATATCAATCTCACAAGGATTGAATCTAGGCCTATAAGAAATGACCCTGGAAAGTATGCATTCTTGCTTGATTTTGAGGGTTCAGACAAAGATGGTAAAATTATCAACGCATTAGAAAAAGTAAAAAAGGAGACAATAATGTTGAATATTTTGGGTTGTTACAAATGAGCAAATCGGGTAAGATCGAACTTGGGGTGATAAGATGAAAATTGCAATTTTAGGGATAGGCCATATGGGCTCTTGGCTAGCAAGGGAATTAAAAAAGGAAAATAAAATTGCAGTCTATGACCTCGATAAAGGAAAAATAAATGAAATTGAAAACGTAAAGGTGCTTTCAAGTCTTTCAGAATTGGAATCGTTTAACCCGGAGTTATTGATAAATGCGGTAACCTTGCAAAATACATTAAAAGCATTCGAAGAATCAGTAAATTACATTTCAAAAACATGCATTATTTGCGATGTTGCATCAGTAAAGGGAGAAATCCCGGCATTCTATGTTAAATCCGGGTTTAGATTTGTTTCTTTGCACCCTATGTTCGGCCCTACCTTCGCAGATATGGATTCATTAAAAGAGGAGAATATAGTTATAATAAAAGAATCTGACGAAAAGGGAAAGGAATTTTTCAGGAATTTTTTTATGCAATATGGGTTAAATGTATTTGAGTACACTTTTGATGAACATGACCGCATGATGGCATATTCCCTAACCTTGCCTTTTATCTCTTCAATGGTTTTTTCTGGATGTGTTACTTCAAAGGTAGTGCCAGGGACAACATTTGCAAGGCACAAAAAGATTGCAAAGGGATTATTATCTGAAGATGATAACCTGCTTTCAGAAATTCTATTCAACCCATATTCGGTCGAACAACTTAATAAGATAACGGCACAATTAGAATTTCTAAAACACGTGATAAACGCAAGGGAATATGAAGAGATGAAAGAAGTGCTTAGGAAATTAAGGGGTAATCTAAATGAATAAGTTGCTGTATGAAGTTGCTGAAGAGGTTTTCAGGCTAAAGAATAGCGGCAAAAAAATAATAAGCCTAAATCTGGGGGAGACAAACATGCCTGTGCCTGAATGTGGCATTGAAGCAGCAATAACCCACTTAAAAACAAGCGATGCTGGTTATTCCTTTGCTGCGGGCCTTAAGGAATTAAGGACAAAAATTGCCGAAAGGGAAAACTGCAGCATAGACAATGTGATTGTTGGCACTGGTTCAAAAGAAATTATTTTCGGCCTTATGAGCATGTTATTGAAAAAAGGGGATAGCATAATCATCCCCGAACCTACATGGCCTACTTATGGGTTAAATGCCTGGCATTTAGGATTAGAGGCAAAAATTATAGAAACATCGCTCGATAAAAAATGGTCTTTTGACGGGCTTGAATTTAAGGATGAAAAAATGCTCATCCTTTGCAATCCTTTAAATCCTACTAGCACAGTATATAATGAAAACTTACTTAAAAAAACAATTGATGATGCGAATGAGTCGGGATTGACTGTAATACTTGATGAAGCGTATAAAGCGTTGGCCTTTAAAAAAATCCCTAATTATGAGAATGCCATCAGAGTGAGATCATTCTCAAAAGAATTCAATATGGAAGGCTACAGATTAGGCTATGCGATTGCGCCAAAAGAAATTGTAAATAAAATGATTGACTTCAACCATATGTGCATCGCATGTGTGCCTGAATTCGTGCAAAAAGCCGGATTGGCCTGCCTTGAAAATGAATCTGAGATATTAAAGAAACACTGGGACATATGGCACAAGCGCATGCTTTTTGCATCAAAGGTGATGAGGAAAAATGGATTTGAATTTTCCGAACCTGAATCAGGAATATACCTGTTTGCAAAGCATAGGAACATAGAAGATAGCAGGCATTTTTACAGGGAACTTCTAAATGAGGGGGTTGCAATTGCCCCTGGCCTGGCATTCGGCAATTTCAAGCAGTTCATAAGGATAAGCATAAATCAGGAAGAAGAGATACTTGAAAAAGCATTCGCAAAGATGGCTATGATTGTAGAAAAATGAGCATAGGCTTAAGGGTTTATTTTACTTAGTTCAGACATCCCGCAAGCTGAGAATAACATTTTTTGCACAAATGAAATTTCTTAACCATGCTTTTCTTGTTTGGCGGGCTGAGTAAAATAGCCCCGAAAGCAGTAAGCTCTTTTTTGCACTTGTCGCATATTGGTTTTATTGACATGATTATAATTAGGCTAATGGTGGTTTAAAATATATTTATTGCCAAATGCCCTTAAAAATTATTTCAAATTCCCTTCTGGAAAATAATTTATCTTGTGGTCCCTAAAAAGCGGGAATAATTCAAAATTAGTGATAATATCACTGAATTTCCCGCGAATATTTACAAAAATATCCTGAAATTCTTTCTCATCTTTAGTCTCAATTTCTAAACCAATTCTCCATTTTCCAATATGCTTCACAACAAACGTGATGTTCGGGATAGATTCGAGATAATTGTGCAATTCTTTCTCTTTTTCCAAATCTAATTTGTTTATTTCCAAGAAAAGCATATGTGATTTATAGCCTAAAGCTGAAGGATTTATAAAAAGTCTAAATCCGAGCAATAATTTTGATTTCATCATAGAATCAATCCTGTTTTTTATTGTATTTGGTGCTAAATTCAGTTTTTTTGCTAGTTCAATATTTGTTTGCCAGGCATCTTCGCTTAATTCAGAAATAATTTTTATGTCAACTTCATCAATTTTGATTTCTGAATCATATTTCATCTCATGGAAAAATTCATTTCTTCCTTTTTTCTCTGGCAGAAGATATGCTCTATTAAAATCACAAACATTAATGTAAATCAGAATTTCATAATCCCTTATTTTTGCGCCATATTTTTCAATAATTTCTTCAAATAATCCATTAAATTTGAAATTATCCTTGCAGATAAAATTCACAACGATATCCCAATTGCCCCCTACCTCGCCCAACCAAAAAACATATTCATTATTTTTCAGATATTGAATAAATTCATTTTTTTCCTTTTCAGAAATATTTAGGAGTCTAAATGCTATCCTATACCAATTAAAGCCTGCTTTTACAGAATCAAAAATAGCTTTTGCACCAAAGATCATTCCTTCTTTCTTCATTCGATCTATTCTGTATTCAACAACCTGCCTTGATAATCCAACATTTTTTGCCAGCTGAGAAAAAGGCATCCTTGCATTCAAATCAAGCTCAGCCAGTATTTTCCTATCTTTCAAATCTATTTGGACCATATTGTTAATTAATGCAATAAAAGTATATAAATATTGCGTTTATGCAAAAAAATAGATTAAAGGTTTTAACAATAACCTATGTGCAGTATTATTTATCGAGCTGATAAAAATGTTTATTGAATTCATTTATAATCTTCTGAATTTGAATGTTGCATGGTTTGTTGAATTATTCAGGGGCAATATTCTTATTGCATTTATGATATTGGCGCCTTTTGCAATATTATTCCAGTTCAAAATGAAGAAAGCGATTCCATCAGCGGCATTTTTTTTCATATATGTCTGGGCAATGGATGAGGCATTAACTCTCATGGGGTTGGTAACATTTGTCGGCGGATTTTTACTTTTATTTTATATCTGCAAAATGGCTGTTTGGATTGCGGCAGATGAAGATCCTAAATTAAGGCCGCATTTGATTAAATTGAATGAATTGGCATTTTTTATCCCATTAATTCTTTACAACTTATTTATTGGGGGAATAATATGACAATTATAAATAGAATAATAAAAAGTTTGTGCATTACAACAGTTTTGTATATTCTCTTCAGCGCATTATTTGGCTTGGGTTTCCCAATAATTTCAGGAGGACTTTTTACTTTGATAGGTTTTATTGTATTATTCTTTTTTGTTTGGGCTGAATGGGAATTTTTAAGGATATAATTCAATTAGGATAACAATTTTTTTTCTCAATTCAAGCTGCAAAAAAGGGTCTTTTATTCTCTTAAGCAGCATTTCAACAAAGAAATCATATTTTACTTTATTTATTGCAGGGGCATTCCTAAAGGGGTGTATGGTTTCAGCCACAACATCTGCAAGAGGCTTTGCTAATGGATGTTCAAACCTTTGCTCATACAGCATATCAATATCAAAAGGAATTGTTTCCATACCTAAGGCAGTGCTAAGATGCCTTATCATACCTGCCGGTACGGCATATCCTTTATTCAAGAGGCTCGCATATGTTTTTGCAAAATCAACTATTTCGGGTGTTTTTCCTGTATTTAATATTTCTTTTAATGATTCAGCATACCTAACCTTGCTATTCTTTACAGAACCAAACATCTGGGATACCTGCACCCATTCTTCCTTTCCAGTAACAGGATTTATTGCGCGCATCATTCCCATTTTAGGTATTGCGACACCAGCCATTACTAACTCGGATATAATCTGCTGATACCTTGCTGCTTTGGCATCATCCAACTGATTTTTAAAAGTCTTTATTGCCACTCTTTTCACAATTCTTTTATTTGTTTTAGGGTCAATAAAATGAAGCCTGCCGTCATAAATCACATTGCCTTCCTTGCTCACAAGGGCATTTTTCTGGTTAAAGGTTAATTGCGCAGATTTTCTTTCAGATTCTTTCAAGCTAAACCAGTTGAACCATTCAGCAAATTGAGACCTGTCGGACAAAGAACGCACTAAAGACCTTCTTCGTTGTTCTGTCTTTTCCTCACGCAATGCTTCTTTATGCATGCGCCTTAGCAATGCCTGCCGGTCCTGCTTCTGCCTATGCAACTTGATGTTGACAGCCCTCTCAACCCTTCCTAAAAGACCTATTTTTCTTTGTTTTGAATTAGTGCCTAGCAGTTTTGGCTTTAATCTTTTTTTCCTGATAAAATCCCTAAATCGCTCAAGGTCTGTTTTATTTCTTGCCCTGCTCTTGTAAAGTCTCCTAACCCGCGCAGCCATATGCAATCATAGCAATCTATCTATCAAATAGTGTTTAAATAATGTCTGAGATTATATCATCCTTTTTGCGCCCTTCTTCACCTGGCGAAAACATTTTTTGTGCCAGTATTGCCCGGCCCATTGCTTCTCTGCCTGGTCTCTGCCGCATAAGGCGCATGCCTTGTCTGCATATTTCGCATCTTCTGAAGATTCTTGCCCTGAATCTTCCTGCGATTCGGCAGTTTTTTTCTCTTCGGTTTTTTCTTCCTTCTTCCCGAATTTTAAAAAATCAGCCAAGCCCATAAAAATCATTTCCTGCTTTTTAAAATAAAAAATAGAATTAGCATGCAGCAAAATTGCTGCATACTTAATTAATTACTTTATTGAAAGATATTTTCAAGCAATTTATTTACTTGACAATTTCTTGCTTTTTACATATGCCCAAATTTTCTTGGTCATTTCACTTGGTGAAATCTTTCCTGAACCAAATACTGATTCAATTGAGTCTGTACAACCCTTGAAACAAATACTATATCCTCCAAATGCTGGTTTAGCCATTAAAATTACCTCCAATTTTTTATTAATGCTTTATCTTTTACTAAACTCTAGTCTTTTTATTAATACTTAAATTTTTTACTAAAACCTAAATTTCTAATAGACTGAATCAGCAAAAAGCATTTAAATGCCTCTTAGAGGTAAAATTTGCTTTTTGCCTCGTATTCTGCTTGTTTAATCATTTGAGCAAAGGCCATAACCACAAACCGGGCAGACTGTGCAGCCCTCTTTTTTTATTAGGACTGTGCCATCATTCGGGCATTTTTTCACATTCATGTTACTTGAATGGTGCCCATTGTCATTATTTGCAGCAGCTGAATTCTCCGGAACATTTGCAGGGCCAACAACTATATATTCAGAATCAGGTTTTGCTGATTCTGCCGTTAATTCATAAGAGCTTCCTTTTCTTTCCCTTTTCTTTGTGATCAAAACCTGTTCCTTCAGTGAACTGTCTCTATATACTGTAACATCCTTGCAGCCTAAATCGTGTGCCAATACATATGATTTTTCCATCTCTTCCAGACTGACATCAGCAGGGAAATTAATTGTTTTAGAAATGCTTGAGTCAGTCCATTTTTGGAATGAAGCCAAAGCCCGGATATGGTCTTCAGCAACAATATCATGAGAGGTTACAAACACATTTTTTATTCTAGGGGGAATATATCCAATCGTTTGCACACTCCCATTGCATTTCACGACATCTTCAACAAGAAGATCATCAAACAATCCTTCTTCGCTAAGCCTTTTTTCCAGGACCCTATTCACATAATAGAAACTTCCGACCTTTACATTCTTTTCAAATACTAAACTATACATAGGTTCTATCCCTGAGGAGCAACCGGCAATCATTGAAATACTGCCTGTTGGCGCGATTACGGTAGTAAAACTATTCCTTAATCCATGTTTCTTGATATCTTTTGCCAGCTTATTCCAGTCAAAGTGCCAGCTTTTCTTTTCCTCAATCCCTTTGAAAGGCAGCTTTCCTTTTGAGTAGAAACTCTTGTGGTAAAAGGGGAATTTTCCCTTTTTTTTGCCATTATCTATTGATTGCACCTTAGAATAATAATTGATAAATTCCATCAATTGCTCCATGAACGCCCTGCCTTTTGGGTTGTCATAAGGAATGTCCATTTCAAACATTGCATCAGCTACTCCCATTACACCTAACCCAATCTTTCTTGTATTCAGTGACATTTCTTCAATTTCTTTTAACGGGAATTTGTTGATGTCTATAACATTATCCAAAAAATGGGATGCCAAAATTATGGTTTCTTTCAAACCATCCCAGTCAAAATGCAATTTTGCATTTTTATCCTCTTTGCAAAAAGCCCAAATATTTATGCTGCCTAAATTGCATGATTCATTCGGGTAAAGCAAAACCTCACCACAATTATGAACTAAAATTCCGTTTGCTATAAAGGAATGCGTTAATGGTTCTGTGATATCCCATACTTCCCTCATTCCTGCATATTCAATTGACTCAATAGCATCAGTAAATGTTTCTTTATAAAATTCAAATTCTTTAAGCTTATCCATCTTTTGGCTCTTATTGCTATTGATAAGACCTATTAAGCCAATAAATCTAGCAAGGTTTTCCTTGCTTATATTAAGCTCATAATTAATCCCGCTAGTTTTGTATATTTTTTCTTCCCCTTTGCTTGATGTGTATTTGAAACATTTTGATTTTGTTGACCTGTCATAAATACTTGTTCTTATTCCTAAGTTAAGCAACAGGAGCTGCACTTGTTTCAATAATTTCACTGAACTTGAATTTAACCTTATATAGTTTCTGCTTTTTGAGCCTAATGCAACAGTTCCATCACTTGAGAATAAGCCACTTAAAAATCCAAGTATTGCTTCCTTTGTTGCAGTAAATAATGCAGATGGCACTTCTTTTTCTTCAGGGAATGATTTCAGCCCTAATTGGTTTAAATAGTCTGATACATATCTGCTATTGCTCCTAAGCTGAATGCAGCCATTTGCTTGGTTCATGACCGTTACTCCATTAAAATACTTTTCAAGTATTGGCTTTATTATGTCCATTGCAAGTTTATCTTCTTTAGAGAATACAAAACCTGCTTGATTATATTTTTTATTAAACCAGCCATCCCCAGTGAGCCAACCTAGCACTAATCCTAAATGGTAATCCCATTGAGTTGGAAGATTAAATGAATATTCCCTGCCGTTTTTTCCAATATGCTTGTTTTCAACCACAAAGGGCAAAGCAGCATTGCTGTTAAACAAACCTTCCCCACTTTGAATAAGCAGTTCGTCCTCTGTTGACAATTCAATCAATGGTTTCCAGCCATTGGTTGTCATTATTCTATGATCAGGGGTTGCAATTAATTCATAGCCTGAATTAGTAGTAATCTTATATGTTTCCTTTATCCCTGTTTTAATTGCCTGCAAATGCTCAGCTGCCATTGTCCCTAATTGTAAAGTAACATTATCCTTATTTTGGTTAAGGATTCTTGAATCCACTACAATACTGCTTGCTTTAATAGAATCAATCCTTTCCAGACCCTTTGCTGTTGGAATTAATGTGTCTGCACTAACGCAAGGATTAGTAGAATATATTGGCCCCAATCCTTCAAGCAATGGGTTGTACTTATTTACATTGTCAAAATAGATTACTCCTGGCTCGGCAGATTCCCATGCCTGGTGCACAATAATGTCAAACAAATTTTTTGCATCAATTGTTCTCATTACCTTTCCACTTCTCGGGTTCAATAAAGGATAAGGTTTATTCTTCCTGTAACATTCCCAAAAATCATCCATCAGCATTACAGAAATATTAAAATTTTTCAATGCCTTATTTCCTTCTTTTGCCTTTACAAAGTTTTCAATGTCTGGATGATTGCTGTTCAAAATGCCCATATTGGCGCCTCTTCTTATTCCCCCTTGTTTTATCACCTCAGTCATTGTGTCAAAAAGGCGCATAAAGCTAAGAGGGCCTGAAGCTAAGCCATGCGTGCTAGATACAAAATCACCTTCTGGCCTTAATTTTGAGAAATTATAGCCCATGCCTCCGCCTGCCTTAAACACTAATGCGGTTTTCTTCAGAGTTTCCATGATTTCTTCCATTGAATCATCAATATCTAAAACAAAACAAGCAGAACCCATTCCTAAAGGATTGCCAAAATTAGCCAAAGCCGGGGTATTAGGCAAAAATTTCTTTGAAACCATCAGGTTGTAGAAAGCGTCAATTGTTTTTTCATATTTCTCAAATTTCCTTTTTGAAAGCATGTCAAAAAACTTTTTCCAGGAAATTTTCATGTGCCCTTTTGAAGCCATCCTATCATAGGTTCTTTTCAAACCCTCAAGATGATGCTTATTCAATTCATATTTCCCTATGAAAATTTTTCCTTCGTATTTTGCTGGGATAAATTTTTCGTGCCCGTTTTTCCTCTGGTTAGGGACTTTGCTAAAAACAACTGTATCATATAAAAGATCTGGCAAGGCAGTATGGACTGCTACCCTAGTAAATAATTCCTTCGGGCATTCAACCAATTTTCCTGATTCATCCTTTCGTAAATATCTTGATGTCAAAACCTTCAATGCATTCAAATCAAAGCATTTGTCTACTTCATCAATCCTTTCCTTCTGCAGAACCTGCGCTTTCTCAGACCTTACCTCTGTCCTTTTTTGCCTGTAGGAAATATATGCTTTTGCTGTCCTTGCATGCCCTTCCTCAATTAAAATTCGCTCGACAGAATCCTGTATCTGCTCAACTGTCGGGTACTTTTGCTTAATATTCCTATTTAGATGGGAAACAACCTGGTCAGCAAGCTTCTCAGCTAATTTTCTGTCACTGCCGCCAGCAGCCCTTGCTGCCGCGAACACAGCATTAATTATCTTTTCCTTATCAAATGGCACTAACCTACCTTCCCTTTTCTGGATAAAATCGAATTTACTCTTCATACAGGCACCCCAAGATTTCAATTTCAAATAATACTCATTTAGAATAGTTAGTCTGCGCTTTAGATGTGTCAGGAGAATAAGTTCAATGAAAAAATTTGAGAACATATTTAGTATGTCCTTCTTATTTATAAAGCTTGGCTTGAAGTACATAAAATTAACTTTTTCCTGATGAAAAATTCCAAAATTCAAACCAGAAAAATTAGGCTCTTGCCGAATGCGGACAAATATCTTGAATTCACTTCTGAAAAGAATAATAATGTTTTGCTCTTTACTTTGTGTTACTATGGATTTGTTTGATTTGATTATTATAGGTGGGGCTGGTGCAGGCTGTTCAGCAGGAATATATGCTGCGCGCGCAGGCCTGAAAACAATGCTTATTACTACGGAATTTGGCGGGCAATTACTTGAAACAGAATCAATTGAAAATTATCCAGGAATAAAAACAATTTCAGGTGTTGAGATGAGCATTGCCTTATCAGAGCATCTAAAAGAATATCCTGTTGAAGCAATTGAAGGGGCAAAGGTAAAAAATATTTCAAAAAAAGGCAACAATTTCACAATAAAAACTGAGGAAGGGGAATATGAAAGCAGAGCAGTTATTATTGCGACAGGGAAAAGGCCAAGAAAATTAAAAGTAAGAAATGCGGATTTGTTTGAAAGCAAAGGAATGCACCATTGCGCTATCTGCGATGGCCCTCTTTATGCAGAGCAGGATGTTGCAGTCATAGGCGCAGGATATGCTGGAATAGAAAATGCACTTTTCCTAAGCGGTTTTTGCAGGAAGGTATTTCTCCTGGAGTTTGGTTCTGAAATAAATGGGGAAGAGATAACTAAGCAAGAAGTTCTGAGGAAGGAAAATATTGAAATTATTACAAAAGCGCAGGTAACAGAAGTATTTGGAAAGGAAATGGTTTCAGGCTTAAAATATAAAGATTTAATGGCAGGCAGGGAAAAAACCTTGGATATTGCAGCAATTTTTGTGAATATTGGAGAAGACCCTAATTCAGAATTCGTTGATTGTGAAAAAAATAACTTTAAGGAAATAATTATTGACCAAAATAATATGACCTCGGTAAAAGGCCTTTTTGCAGCAGGCGATGTTACAAATATAGGTGTAAAACAGCTAGTGGTTTCTGCTGCAGAAGGCTGCAAGGCAGCGCTTGCTGTTTCAAAATATTTGAAATCTGAAAAATCTGATTAATGATGCAGGAAATGGAAATTCAGGAAGAAATAAAGCGCAATATTTCAAGCATAAAAAACAATATTAATGAGGCCTGCAAAAAAGCAGGCAGGCCAGAAAATTCAATCAGAATTCTTGCGGCATCAAAAGCGCAAAGCACTGAAAAAATAAAAATTGCTGCCGACTTGGGCATTTCACTGTTTGGGGAAAACTATGCCAAGGAATTTTTGGAAAAATATTCTATCCTTGGAAATGAAATAAACGGCAAAAAAATTGAATGGCATTTTATAGGGCATTTGCAGAGGAATAAGGTAAAATCAATTTTGCCGCATATTAATGTGATTGAATCCCTTGATTCTTTTGAATTGGCAGAAAAAATCAACGATAGAAGCGCGGAATTAAATAAAATTACTGGTGTTTTCATAGAAGTAAATATCTCAAAAGAAGATTCAAAATACGGCATAGATATTGGACAAATATCAGAATTTTGTGGGAAAATCAGCCCACTTAGCCATATTTGCGTGCTAGGATTCATGGGTATGCCTAAATTTCAGATTTCAGAAATGAACAGAAAACATTTTAAACAGTTGAAGGAACAATTCGATAGGGCAAAACAAATGAATTCCAAGAATTTTAACATAAGTGAAATATCTATGGGAACAAGCAATGATTATAAAATTGCGGTTGAGGAAGGCTCTACTATAGTAAGATTGGGTTCTTTACTGTTTGGAGAAAGGAAATATGCATAAAATAAAGAATTATCAGATGCTTCTTGAAAATTCCCCTTATTACATAAGAGAAAGAAAGATAGTTCTTGATTTAATTGAAGAAACTCTAGCTACAATAGATACTGACAAATTAATGAAGGAAAAAATATCGCTTGAAGGCAATATTCTGAAAATAACAGATAAGCAATTTGATCTTTCAAAATATAAGGATACTTATGTAATAGGTGCTGGAAAAGCCGCATGGAAGATGGCAAAGGCATTAAAGGATATTATCGGGGATAGAATAAAGGAAGGCTGGATTAATTCAGTAAGGGATGCAAGGTATGGCAATATTCGCGTAATTAAAGCCGGACACCCAATACCTAATCAAACATCATTGGAAGGGACAAAACAAATAATGAGGATTGCAAAGAAAGCAACTAAGGACGATTTGATTATCTGCTTAATTTCCGGAGGTGGTTCAAGCTTAATGATTCTGCCAGCTGAAGGCATTTCCTTGCAGGACCTAATCAACATGAACCGCTTATTCTTAAAATCGGATATGAGAATTCAGTACATCAATTGCATAAGAAAGCATCTTTCCCAAATAAAGGGGGGATTGCTTGCAAAAGCAGTTCATCCAGCTACTTTAGTCAGCTTAATTATTTCTGATGTTGTCGGCGATAAACTTGATGTTATAGCTTCTGGGCCGACAGCTCCTGACGGCAGCCAATACAGAAAAGCCATTGAGTATTTGAAGAAATTCTGGTTATGGAGAAAAACCCCGGCAACAGTAAAGAGAAGGCTTCTTAAGGGCGCAAAGGGGTTAATCCCTGAAACTCCAAAAGAACATGATAAAATATTTGAAAAAGTCACTAACATTATTTTGCTTAACAATTATGCTTCGCTTGCAGCAATGCGCTCTAAAGCGCTTGAACATGGCCTGGATTGTGAAATATATTCAAACCAGATAGAGGGGGAAGCAAGGGTTGTAGGATTAAAATTACTGATAGAAGCAGACCAATTTGCAAAAAGGTATAAAAAAGATTTCATCCTGCTTTCAGGCGGTGAAACCACTGTTACAGTAAAGGGCGATGGTAAAGGCGGCAGAAACCAGGAGGTTGCATTAGGCACAACAGGCAAGATTGCGCATATGGATGCAGTGCTTGGCTCATTCGGTTCTGACGGAATTGACGGGTTCAGCAAAGCTGCTGGTGCTATTGTTGACACAAAAACAATGCAAAGAGCCCAAAAATTAAGTTTGGATTATCGCGATTATTTAGAGAATAATGATTCAAACCATTTTTTCAAGATTTTAGGCGATGAAATTATCACAGGGCATACAGGCACAAATGTAATGGACTTCCAGATAATTTATATTCCAAAAAGGAATATTGTACGCAAATAAATTATGGCTTAATATGGACAGCACAAACATAAAGGTAGATTCCAAAGGAAGAATAATGCTGCCAAAGCAGTTTAGGGACTCTTTGGGCATAAAAACTGGGGAAAATATCTGCCTGGAAATTGATAAAACAAATGAACGCTTGTTGTTATTCCCTATTGAAAAAACCGGCCGCAAACTTTTGATAACTCTGAAGGACCAGTCAGGGTCATTGTCCAAAGTAGCAAAAATTCTCGCCAATAATAATGTGGATTTGATTTATACTGAGTCAAGGAGCGTAAAAAGGAAAAAAGAGGCAGTATGGTCTATCCTTGCTGATTTCCACAAGACAGACATTGAAAAAATAAAAAAAGAATTAAAAAACCTGAAAGAAGTAATAAAAGTAAGCTTTGAGAAAATTAACTGATTTTTTGCTTATCCTTTTTGCTGAAAGTAACAGCACTATTTAAAAACAGTTATGCTGCATTTATTATCTTATGAATCCCACTTTTTTCCCACTAAAGGGAATCCAAATGAGTGAAAATGCACAAAGTGAGTGTCTTCATCTCTGACTATTTGAATAAACTAGCTAAGGAACGGGATTGTCTTCATCAAGGTCCTTGTGCCTAAGAATACAGGCTTTAAACAAATAGTTGAAAGGATAAAAAATGAAATAAACCTTGGCAGGACAGAACTTCTTTCATTTAGGGGGGAAGATATTCCTGCACTTATTGAAGAATTCTCCTTAAAAAATATCTTGGTTTTAGGCATTACTGGTGAGGATCTCTATTCTGAATACTTATTGAAAGTAAACAAAAAATCAAATCTTAAGTTAATTCTAAAAGAAACCTGGGATGACCCTAATTTTGCATATAGGAAACCGACATTATCGGTTCTGCTGCCAAAAAACAGAAATTTATCTGATATTTCCTATCTTAAATTTGCAGTAAATAAAAAGTATTATAGGCTAGCGGTAGAATACTTTAAGAAAAAATATTCATTAAGGCCTGAAATTCTGCTATTTAATGGAGAAACAGAACAAGCGGTAAAACAGGGTTTGGCTGAAGCCTGCATTGATGTTGTTTGCACAGGCAAAACAGCTTTTAATCTAGGCCTTTATGTTTCTGAAACAATATTTTCCAGCGATTTTGTTTTAATCGGGAGTAAGGGTTATGATTAGGATAATTACAAGAGATCAAGAACAATTTCTTGAATCGTTAATATTGTCAAGGCAGCAAAGCAACGCTGATGTCGAATCAAAAGTTACTGAAATTTTGTCAAATGTAAAACAGAATGGCGATTCAGCACTTTTCGAATATTCAAAACGGTTTGATAAGTTTAAACTTAGTGCAAAAAACCTAAAAATCTCAAAAACTGAGATCAGAAAGGCATATTTCTCCGCAGATAAGTCATTTATTTCTGCCCTGAAAAAATCAAAAAAGAATATTGAACTTTTTGCAAAAAAACAAAAGCCAAAACCATGGAAAATTAAGCTGAATAAAGGTATGGTTTTTGGCGAAATAATTAAGCCAATAGATTCTGTTGGAATTTATGTGCCTGCCGGCAAATATCCATTAGTAAGTTCTGTTCTGATGAATTCAATTCCTGCAAAAATCGCTGGCGTAAAAAGAATTGTAATGTGTGTTCCCCCATCAAGTAAAAAAGAAATTTTAGTAGCAGCATATCTTTGTGGAATAACTGAGATTTATCGCATTGGAGGAGCTCAGGCAATTGCTGCCCTAGCTTTTGGCACGCAATCAATAGAAAAAGTTGACAAGATTGTTGGCCCGGGAAATATTTATGTAAGCACAGCCAAGAAACTAGTGTATGGCTCTGTCGGCATTGATTTTATTGCTGGCCCGACAGAAATAATGGTTCTTGCGGATAAAGGAAGGCCTGATTTTATTGCGGCAGATCTTCTTGCGCAGGCAGAGCACGATGAAAATGCCTCTGCAATATTGCTAACGGCAAATCGTGCGCTTGCTGAGAAAGTTAAATCAGAAATTTCAAAGCAATTGCAAGAACTTTCAACAAAAGAAATTGCATCAAAGTCAATTTTGAGGAATGGCGCAATTATTCTTGTTGAAGATAAAAATCAGGCAATAGCACTGGCAAATAAATTCTCGCCAGAGCACTTGGAAATATTTGGCAGCAGAAATATTATCTCAAAGGTAAAAAATGCTGGGGCAATTTTCATTGATGAATATTCATGCGAGACATTCGGAGATTATTGCTCTGGCACAAACCATGTTTTGCCAACAAACCAAGCAGCAAAATATCGTGCTGGCTTGAGTACTGAAGATTTTGTCAAAAAGATTAGTTTTCAGAAGGTTTCAAAAAAAGCTTCAAAGGAATTGGCAAAGATTTCTGCCAAATTGGCAGAAATAGAAGGGCTAGAAGGGCACAAAAAAGCTGCCCTTCTAAGGCTGAAAAAATCAAGATAAACGGTGAAAAAATGATAAAGATTAAGGAAGAGATTGAGCGTATGGAATCATATATTCCTCCGCTTGATTTCAGGGAGAAGATGCTAAAGCTAGATTTTAATGAGAATACATTAGGCCCAAGTAAAAAAGTAAGAAATAGCATTAATCTTGATTCACCAGTTTTGAATGTTTATCCAAGCTATGCTGGCCTGAAAGAAAAAATCGCAGAATACGCAAAGGCAAATTCGGAAAATCTGGTTTTGACTAATGGTTCGGATGAAGGCATCGATTTGGCAATGCGGTGTTTTGTGAATAAAAATGATGAGGTAATAATTCCTACCCCCTCTTACAAACTCTTCTACAATTACGCACAATTTTCTGGTGCAAAAATAAAGAAAATTCTTTACAGTCCTGATTTTTCTTTCCCAACAAAGGAAATTCTTAGAAAAATCACCAAAAAAACAAAACTTGTTGTTATATGCAACCCAAATAGCCCAACCGGCACACCAGTTTCTTTGGCAGACATTAGAAAAATAGCAAAAAAAGCGAAAAACTCAATTGTCCTGGTTGATGAGGCATATTTTGAATTTTCTGGGCTTTCAGCAATCCCTTTGCTAAAGAGATTCCAAAATATAATTATATTAAGGACATTTTCAAAGGCATTTGGGCTTGCTGGTTTAAGATTAGGGTATATGATTGCCAATAAGGAAATAGCCAAACAGATAAATAAGGCAAAATCGCCCTATAGCGTAAACCTGATTGCAGTTAAATCAGCTTTTCTGGCATTGGGTGATTTGGGTTATGTCAAAGATTATGTAAGGGAAATAAACAAAAACAAAAGAATATTGGGGGAATTCCTGAAAAAAAGAAAGATAAAATACTGCAAAAGCAGTGCAAATTTCATTCTTGTTAATTTTGGCCAAAGCAAAAATTTTGTTAGGAATAAACTTCTTGAAAAAGGCATTCTTGTCAGGGATGTTTCTTCAAATCCCTTGCTTGAAAATTGTCTCAGAATAACAATAGGGACAAAAAAACAGATGAAAATGTTGGTAGCAGAACTAGATCGCATACTAAATATGCCTCTTTTGATTTTTGACCTTGATAATACCCTAATAGATATTAATAAATCCCAGAAAAAATCAATAAAAGAGACTTTTGGCTATTTCACGGGCAAGAAAATACCTAATTCTGAAATTCAAAAATTAAAAAATACCGGCTATTTCAACAATGACTGGTATTTAACGCAAGAGCTTATGTCAAAAGCAGGATATAATGTTGCTTTCAGAAAGATAAGGGCAAAGTTTCAGGAAATTTATCTTGGAAAAAATTTTAACGGCTATATCCGAAATGAAAAACTTCTAATCTCAAAAAAGATTTTGGATAAACTCTCAAAAAAATACCGCCTAGCCATATTCACTGGGAGGCCAAGAAAAGAAACCGGCTTTATTCTGGGGAAATTTGGCATTGATAGATATTTTTCAAGAATTATTTGTTTAGAGGATATTTTTCCGAAACTTAAACCAAATCCAAGGGGTTTGAATCAAATTATTCAGGAGTTTAATGCAAAAAATGCATACTATGTTGGCGATTCTGCCGAGGATATTATTTGTGCAAAAAAAGCCGGCATAAAACCGATTGTATCCATAAGAAAAAATTGCGGGATGCCAAAAATTGCCGGAAACATTGCAAGAATTAATAATTTCTCAGGGATTTTTAAGGTGGTAAAATGATTTCGTGTGAAAGGAAAACAAATGAAACTGAAATAGCAATTAAGTTGAGCATAAAAGGCAAAGGAAATTACAAAATTAATGTTGAAAACCAGCCATTTTTCCAGCATATGCTTGAAGCATTTGTTAAAAATGCTGCATTTGACTTAGAATTAAATGCTAGAGGGGATTTACAGCACCACATTATTGAGGATTGCGCCATTCTTTTAGGCCAAGCCTTTGAAAAAGAATTGAGCAAGCAAAACATCGCAAGATATGGCTCATTTATCCTTGCGATGGATGATGCACTTGTGCTAACATCCATAGATATAAGCTCTAGGCCTTACTGCTCAGTTGAATTCAATGAGCAAAATTTCAAAAATTTTAGCATAGAAGGCTTTGATCTTGAGAATATTGGGGAATTCATGCGTGCATTCTCAAATAATGCTAAGGTTACCTTGCAAATAAAGGTCCTTAATGGTACGAATAAACACCATATTACTGAAGCAATATTCAAATGCTTTGGCAAAGCATTAAGGATTGCAACCTCAGATGATAAAACCATTGAAATGCCAAGCACCAAGGGAATTTTATGATAGGAGTAATGAATTATGGGATAGGAAACATCCAAAGTGTGAAAAATGCATTGGAAAAAATTAATGAACGCTTTGTTTTAATTAGCCGCAAGGCTGATTTTAATAAAGCAGATTCCATAATTTTGCCTGGAGTAGGTTCATTTGGTGCTGCAATGCAGGCTCTTGACAAAAAGGGGCTTGCAACTCCTTTGAAGAAATCAATCCTTGCAGATAAAAAACCATTTTTAGGCATTTGCCTAGGCATGCAGCTATTGTTTGAAGAAAGTGAGGAAACCCAAGGCATTAATGGTTTGGGAATTTTTAAAGGCAAGATAAAAAAGTTTTCAATGGCAAAGAGAATTCCACAAATAGGGTGGAATTCCCTGCAGATAACAAGCAAAAACAGCAGATTGCTGAAGGGCATTGCAAACAATGCTGATGTTTATTATATAAACAGTTATTTTGCCTTACCTGAACAAAAAGCGATAATCTCAGCATATTCAAAATATGCTGAAAAATTCCCAGCAGCCATTGAATCAAAAAATATTTTTGCGACACAATTTCACCCGGAAAAATCCGGTAAAATAGGTTTAAAAATATTGGAAAATTTTTCAGGGTTTTAAAATGCTTAAAAAAAGAATAATTCCGTGCTTGGACTGCACAATCATAAATAACAAGATTAAGGTAGTCAAGGGTAGGAATTTTGAAAATCTCAGAATAGTAAATGATCCTGTAAGATTGGCTGAACAATATTATTTACAGGGAGCGGATGAGCTCTGCTTTTTAGATATTGGCGCTACTGTTGAAAGCAGAAAAACCATGATTTCAACAGTCAGAAAAGTAAGCCAAAAGGTATTCATACCTTTGACTGTTGGAGGTGGCATTAAGACAATAAAGGATGCAGAAAGATTATTCAAAAATGGCGCAGATAAAGTGGCAATAAACACTGCTGCAATTAAAAACCCAAAATTAATTTCTGAAATCAGCAATCAGTTTGGAAGGCAGGCCTGCGTTGTTGCAATTGATTCAAACAAGGTAAATAATTTAAACAAGGTTTTTGCATCTGCCGGTAAAACTGAAACAATTTTGATTACTGAAAACTGGGCGAAAAAGCGGAAGAATTAGGTGCTGGGGAAATTCTTTTAACATCAATCGGAAAAGATGGCACAAAAACAGGATATGATATAGAACTGACAAAGAAAATATCTGAAAATTCAAATATTCCGGTAATAGCCTCTGGTGGCTGTGGCACTTTGCAGGATTTGGCAGAAGTTATTATGCTTGGCAAGGCAGATGCTGTTCTTGCAGCAAGCATTTTTCATTATGGAAAGTATTCGATTAAACAGGTTAAGGAATATTTAAAATCAAAAAATATTGATGTAAGGGTTTGATATGATAATAGCAAGCATAGATTTGATGAATGGCAAAGCAGTTCAGCTCGTACAGGGCAAAACAAAGGTTTTGGAGTTTGAAAACCCTGTTGAAATAGCAAAAAAACTAGCCGTATTTGGGCCTATTCAGATAATTGACTTGGATGCAGCATTTGGGAAAGGGGATAATTTAGAGATAGTAAAAGAAATTGCTAAATTTGCCGAAGTAAGGGTTGGCGGCGGCATAAGAACAGTGCAGTATGCCAAAAAATTGATTGTTTTTGGTGCTGACAAAATAATTATTGGCACAAAATCCAACAAAAAATTTCTCAAACAGCTGAATAAGCAAATACCAAAAGAACGGATTATTGTTGCTCTTGATTCGAAAAATGGTTTTGTTGTGAAAGATGGCTGGAGAAAAAGCACAAAACAGAAAGCTGAGTGCATAATTAAAAAATTAGAGCCTTACTGCTCTGAATTTTTTTACACCTGCGTGGATAACGAAGGTTTAATGCAGGGCACAAACATTGAAGAAATTAAAAAATTAAAAAAACTTACAAGGAATCAGTTTAGTGCAGCTGGCGGAATTTCTTCAATTCCTGAAATTGTGAAATTAAACTCAATTGATGTTGATTCAATCTTAGGAATGGCACTGTATACAAGAAAAATTAATCTTGAGGAAGCATTTTTGCAGCAGTTAAGATTCAGGAACAAATTAATCCCGACAATTGTTCAGGACTTTGACACTAAACAAGTTTTAATGCTTGCATATTCAAATAAAGAATCGGTCTTAAAGACGTTTGAAACAGGAAAATGCTTTTATTACAGCAGAAGCCGAAAGAAACTCTGGCAGAAAGGGGAATCTTCAGGGAATTATCAGCAGATTGTGCGAGCAAAAGCAGATTGTGATTATGATACTTTGCTTTATCAAGTGAAGCAGAAGAATGTTGCCTGCCACACTGGCAAATATTCCTGTTTTTCAGGAATAAAAGAAAACAATGCAAGCAGCTTGAATACATTATTTGAAACCTTGCGCAGCCGCAAGGATAAAATGCCAGCAGAATCATACACTGCCAAGCTATTGAAGAATAAAAAACTTCTAGTTGAGAAAATCAGGGAAGAATCAGACGAAGTAATTGAAGCAATGAAAAAAAATGATTCAGAAAATCTAATATGGGAGATTAGTGATTTAATTTATTTTCTCGCAACAGCTGCAATTAAGCAAAATATTTCACAAAAACAGATATTTTCTGAACTGCAAAGGAGAATGAAAAAATAGTTATAATCAAGCCCTAGGCATATCCCCTTCGAAATATTCGCAAAGCAGTGCTGTGGATATCAGAGCGTATTTCTTTTGCAATAAGGTAGCTTCCTCAAAGTTTAAGGTATGGCCTGAGTATCTTAACTGCGGAATCCTGTAATTTCTCATATTGGCATCATTAGATACTTTAAACGCAAAAGCCCTAATCATTTTTACTGCTTTGTGCAACTTGTAAATATCTTTGTTTTTCGCAAGATTCTTTGGCAGGTTCTTTATTGGTTCAGACAGCTTTTTCTGCAACATTAGAAGTTTCTCAAATTCCACCAACTGCAAAAGTTCTTTTTCTGAATTTACGGGAGTATGCAAAAATTTCAAGTCATTTTCTAATTTAACAATATCTTGAATCACATGGTAATCATAGTCGCTGTGGTAAAAGTCAATCAACCAGATGTTTTTGTTGTTATCCATCAGAATATTTGTCGCATTAAGATCGCCATGTGCCAAAGATTGCCTAACATACACAACAGGCTCATTTAATCTGGCAGTTATATTTTGCTCGGCATAAAATAATGCCGGATTATAGAATTTCCCTATATTTGGGATAGATATAGTATCATCATAGGGCAAATACCCTAAAATTTTCTTTATTGCTGCTTTTATGCCGCCCAGGTATTCAATCTTAAATGTGTTTGATGCCCAAAGCTGTTTCTGGTCAAGGGTCCAGTTTGCATACAAAGGGTCAAATATCTCTTCAGATATAATAGTCAATTGTTCTTCTAACTGCAGCAAGTCTTTCTTGTTTCTTCCGTTAAGGGATTCATAAAATTCCTTAAATGTTTTTGCACCTATTTTTGTATTCATCATTGTGAAAGAGTACCTTATACCAGCACCTTTATCTGTTTCGATTGAATCAACAATTTTTGGCAAATGCGGCCCTAAAATATGCTGCAATTTTTCAAATCCAACCCTTTCTTTTCCAATGTTTTCCATTCGATCTAATTTCACAACAGTCGGAACCTCTTCGAAACCACGCCTGTCTGAACTGTTAGCATAGTAAACCTGCGCTCCGCTATACCCCCCAAATAATGGCTTTAATTTTATGGATTTGCATTCTTTGAACAAATAAGTAATAATAGTAATTTGGTCTTTATCCAGCACTTTGCCGTCCAGAAGTTTTATTGTTGGCACATCGAACTTCTGCATCTTTAATGAAGAAGATGTTTTTACATTTAACCATGTGCTAAATTGTTTTATGCTGTCAAAAACATTAACCCCGTATAAATTTGATAAATCATCTAAACCCTGAAAATGCCTTCTTACATTATTGCTTGCGCACAATGCAGAACAAATGGCAATATTATTTATATCAAACAATCCCTGCAGGCCTATTGCCATCTGCTGAACTTTAATGTTTGTTAAAACACCAATTATCCCAACCTTTATTTCTTCTTTTGGGGTATTTCCTATTACTTTTTTGAACAATTTTACAAATTCAGGCTCTGTAGCAGTCATTATTTTTTTTGAATTTAAAATATGCGCATTCTTTTTTTCTGGCAACAATCCCTTATCTTCCCAAACAAATTTTGCACCCCATGTGTTTTCAATGCAATGTGGCCCATATTTTTCCAATTCATATTTTTGCAGGGGATCCTTTGGGTTGTGCCAGTCCCTCATATGGATAATACTTAAATCCTTAGCCTGCTTTCCGTGGCAGAACTGCAAAAATTTTATCAATGGGCCTTTTTTCCATTCGGTGCCAAGCAATCTGACAGACTCGTAATATCCTATATGCAATGTATTTGGCAATGGCTGATTTTTTTCAACAGGACAAACCATATCGTTTGCAAGACAAACGGTTATGAGAATCGATTTAGCCATAAAACACAATTTCTTTTTCTTGGCAAAAGTTTTCTCTTTTGCCAGTTAGTTTTTTTTCTTTCTTTAAACCATTAAAGGCTTTTCGTTAATATTAATGAAATTTAGTTTTCTTTTTAATTAAAGTTTTTCTTTTTCTAAAAGAAAAAATTTAGCCCCGAGGAGAGTCGAACTCCTGTCCCAGGCTTCAAAGGCCCGTATGCTTGGCCACTACACTACGGGGCTATTATTACAATTCTTTATTGTTTGATGGGTTTAAAATTGTATGGCTGTTTTTGGATCGTTTTAAGCGATAAAACGCCTAGGCTGAATTCTTTTTGCAGCAATCTGCATATGTTACATATGGCTTGGCTCTGTAGAAATGATATACAAAGGCACTTTTTAGTGTTCATCAAATGGCTTATTTCATACTTTTAACTTAGTTTAAAATTCTGTTTTGAGTATTTCTACAGCGCTTCTTCAGCCAAATGTTCAGCTGGCTTTGTACTCCTTCTGCCACCAGCAGAATTAGTCTTTGCAATTGCAGCATCTGTCATATATCTAAGATTTCAAGGTTTGATTTATAATGTTTATCTTTATTGATTATATGTTATTATGCCACCATACAAACAAACAGCAGTAAAAGCAGCAAAGGAAGCTGCAAAAATCTTATTGAAATATTTCGGCAACATTAAAAAGATTGAATATAAGACAAGCAAGCATGATTTTGTTACTGTTGCAGATAAAGAATCTGAAAAGAAGATTATTGAAATAATAAAAAAAAGATTTCCTGAACACAATTTTTTGGGTGAAGAATCAGGAACGTCAAATAATTCAGATAAAGATTCAGAATTCTGCTGGATTATTGATCCATTGGATGGCACAACTAATTTTTCACATGCTTATCCTTATTTTTGCATATCAATTGCGTTGCAGAAAAGCAAGGAAACAATTCTCGGCGTAATTTATAATCCAATTTCAAAAGAGATGTTTGTTGCTGAAAAAGGAAAAGGCTCTTTCCTAAACGGAAAAAGAATTAATTCATCAAACAAAAAGAAACTTATAGAATGCTTGATATCTACGGGATTTTGGTACGACCGAGGCAAAATAATGGATTTTAATATGCAAAACATGAGAAATGTAATGAAACGGGTACAGGGCGTGAGAAGAGCAGGCTCTGCTGCTCTTGACTTGGCATATATTGCCTGCGGAAGATTGGACGGGCATTGGGAATTTAACCTTAAACCATGGGATACTGCTGCTGGTGCTTTAATAATTCAGGAAGCCGGAGGCAAGGTTACAAAAGGAGATGGCAAAATATGGAATCCTTTTGATAGATTTATGATTGCAACCAATGGGAAGATACATAAGGATTTATTGAGGATAATTAATGCTGATTTTTGATGGCTGAACATTCCGGTAAAATATTTAATTGGTGAACATATGCTTTATGGAATACTTTCTTCTGTTTTGTATGCAAGCTCGCAAATCATAGACAAGCATATGATGCATTACCAGCATCTTGATTATAAAAAAGCTGTTGCCCTAACATCAGCAATTTCAGTAATAACCCTAAGCCTGTTGGGAATTTTTGTATTTAAGATAAATGTACTGGAATTCAATTTTGATTTTTTTACAATAGCATTATTTGCCGCTTTGGTTTTAACCGCAGTATTTGATTTTATGCTTTATTTCAAAGGGCTTTCGCTAACAAGCGTAAGTGATGCCCAGCCATACCTTACTTTTTCATTTTTCTTTATTGTAATAATGGCTTCAGTTATTTATCCACAGGATATAACAGGAGTAAATCACTTAATTATTGCATTAATAGCTACCGGAGTTTTAATACTGTCAAACTTTGAAAGAAAGCATTTGGTTTTTTCAAAAGCAAGCATAATACTGCTTTCATCAACATTTTTCTTGGCACTAAGCAAAATATTGGCAAAGGGTTTAGTGCTGTCAATCGACCCATTTATTGTAACCATAATTCAGATTTTTTTTATGGAAATAGCCTTATTGGTCATACTAAGACAAAGCTTTAAAGGCACAACAAAGCTTAACTGGATAAGCGCTTTTTTAACAAATGCCTTGTGGATATTAAGCCTGTTTTTTGAGTATAAGAGCTATGAGATAATAGGCATCATAGATACAGTAATAATCTTAAGTTCAGTGCCACTTGTAGCCACTTTTTTAGATGTAATAATACTTAAGGAAAGGCTGAAAAAAAGGACAATATTTGCAACAATAGTGATTACCTCCTGCATAATTTACCTGCTGCTTACTGCCCCACAACTTGCATCTATTTGATTGGTACAATCAATTTTAAATAAAAAACCAAAAATGTACTATTTTTTAGGTGTACCAAAATTCCTTTATAAAGGGAGAAGCAAGTATACTGTACAGATGATAAAAAGATTGAATGGTTTTTTCTCATCATTTTCCCTCACTTTCGAAAAATGCCATTCAGTCTCATTTTTATTCTTTTCTGCTTATAATTAGGATGTGATATTATGATTGGTACAGTTCTTTTAGCTTCAGATATTCCAGTATGGGATGTACTAAGGCCATTGGTACAGTTCTCAGAACAATATTCATTTTTTATAAATATAATAGTCCTTTTGCTTGCTTTGGTTTTACTAGCAATTGCAGCAAAAGCATACACTAAGCACAAGTCGAACAGGTTTTTGTTTTTAACCGTGGCATTTGCATTATTCTCAGTAAAATGGATAATTAAGGTTATTGACCTGTTTTATAGCCCGGGATTCTTCTTTTCAAGCCCTGTTGAAACGGTATTTGAGTTAGTAATATTCGCAATGCTTTTCCTTGCTTTATTAAGGAGAGACAAGTAAATTAGTACAATGGATTTGCGGTGAAATATGTACGACAGGGAAAAAATTTTAGCATTGGATGTGAGGAAAAGGCTTTATGAATTGATAAAGGAAAGCCCAGGGGTTCACTTCCGCGAGCTTAAAAGAAGGTCTAATTTAGCTATCGGTTCTTTACAATATCATTTAAGTGTACTAGAAAGAGGCAGTTTTGTAATCTGCCGCAAAGAGAAGAAGTTTGCAAGATATTTCCCGCTTGATTTCTATTCCAAAGAGGAGGATAAAACAATTTTATCCTTGGCAAATGACCCTAAGATAAAATTAGCGCTATTGCACATGCTAAAAAAGAAAAAAATAACAAATGAATTTTTAAGCAAGCAATTAAATCTTTCACCAAGCACAATTTCTTTCCATTTAAACAAGCTTGTTGACGCTCAGCTAATTGACCGAAATAAGCGCGGAAGAAAAACAATATACTCCTTAAAAAATCCAGAAAAGGTAATTGAACTTCTAAGCCAATACAGAAAAGGCTTGTTTGATGATCTGGCTGACAATTTCATTGATTTGTTTGAAAAAGTTTAAATAATCTTTTAAGCAATATTGTGTAACCAATATTGAATAAGCGGTGTTTTCTTGTCTGATTCAAAAGCATGCATTGAAAAGATTGAAAGATATGTTGCACATAATTACCATCCTCTGCCAATTGTAATCTCAAAAGCTAAGGGATGCTGGGTTTGGGATGTTGAAGGCAAGAAATACCTTGATATGCTTGCATCTTATTCTGCTTTAAACCAAGGGCATTGCAATCCAAATGTAATAAAAGCTGCAAAAAAACAGCTTGATAAATTAACTTTATCCTCAAGGGCATTCCATAATGACAAATTAGGGGACTTTGCAGAAAAGCTCTGCAAAGTTTCGGGCTTCGACATGGTCCTGCCAATGAATTCCGGTGCAGAAGCAGTTGAAACTTCTTTAAAGCTCGCAAGGAAATGGGGTTATGACGTAAAAAAAGTGCCTTTGAATAAGGCAGAGATAATTGTTTGCGAAGGCAATTTTCATGGAAGAACTACCACTATTGTTGGATTTTCTTCTGAGAAACAGTACAAAGAAAAATTCGGGCCTTACGCTGAAAATGCATTCAAACTAATTCCTTACAATAATGCACAGGCATTGGAAAATGCTATTACTGAAAATACTGTTGCTTTTCTTGTAGAGCCAATTCAGGGAGAAGGAGGAATAATAATTCCTGATAAAGGATATTTGAAAAAGGTTTACGATATATGCAAAAAGCACAATGTCCTGCTTTTGATGGATGAAATACAAACAGGATTTGGGAGAACTGGAAAACTGTTTGCTTATCAGCATGAAGAGGGAGTAAAACCAGATATTTTAATAATGGGTAAAGCTCTGAGCGCAGGGATAATGCCTATTTCAGCAATTGCTGCACGCAAGGAATTGGTATTATTGTTTGTTCCTGGAGACCATGGCTCAACATTTGGGGGAAACCCACTTGCTTGTGCTGTTGGCATTGCAGCGTTAGATGTTATTGTGAAAGAAAAATTGCCGCAAAAATCAGAAAAACTTGGAAATTACTTCTTAAAAAAATTAAGGACAATTCAAAGCAGGCATATTAAAAAAATCAGGGGAAAGGGTTTATTTATTGGGATTGAAATAAAAACAAGCTCAGGAAAGGCAAGGCCTTTTTGCGAATTATTAATGGAAGAAGGTTTGCTTTGCAAAGAGACACATGAACAGGTAATAAGGTTTGCACCGCCGCTTGTTATAACAAAAAAAGAGCTGGATTGGGCATTTGAAAGGATAAAAAAGGTTTTGTGCAAATAGATTTATAGAACAAAATGAAGAAACCGAGTTTAACAGCAATGCACAGAAGAAGGCTTTTGTTGAGAAATGCAAGAAAACTTCGCTTTAGAAGGCGCGCAGCAATGCAAAGGGCATTGAAAACATCTCCTACTTATTACAAAGACAGGGTTGACCCGAAAGCTTATTCTTTTGAAGAGACTAATAAATGGTTTTATAAAGACCGTTATCAAGTAAGCGATGAAAAAGGGGGAATGAGCATGGGTTATGCTAAAAATTATAATCCCCACCTGATTCTTAAAGATTCTCATGGAACTCCGAGAGTTACTCTTCAATATGTTACAGAACCTGAAAGGATTGTAATTAAATCTATTCAAAGAGAAAGAACTAATCTAGCATATGAAGGTATTGTAGAAAGAGACGTGCCCGACTTTGTTAGAGACGACCCTTTCAAGGATAAAAGGGGCCCTTTTTATTATCACGGTGTTTGGGGTGATGCGAGTCGCTATTCTCCTGAACGTGAGCGAGTCGAAAGCAAAAAGTTTGCAGAACAATTAGGAATGCATTCTTCTGAATTTATTTTATGTGAATTTTTGCACAGGATGAGGGATAAAATAAAGGAAGAGCGTACTGTTGTGTTGGATTTATCAAGCTGGCTTGAGGCCATTGTGAAGACTTATCGTCCTTTAATTGACAGATTTTTTCATAAAAAGCCAATAGAAAGAACTCACTTGTATGAACTAAATCTAGGTAAAAAAAAGGGTAAAGCAAATCCTTGGAATTTAGCAACAAATCCATTTTCAATCCCTTATTCGCATAAGGTTACGTTATAACGTAACCCTTTATATATTCTTTTGTATATTATTCTTTCATGCTTTCAAAGGAATTAGATAGCCTTTTGAAAAAATGGGCAGTAAAGGAACACACAGTTAAGAGAGATATTGAAGATGAAATTTTGCCCTTTATTAGTAACAAAAATGTCGTTTTCCTATATGGCCCTAGGCGTTCTGGAAAGTCTGTTGTTGCTAAGAGGCTTTTGGAGAAAATGCCAGAAAATACTCTGACAAGATATGTTAATCTAGAGGACCCAAAGCTTATTGATTCATTAAACACAGATTTATTGGAGTCTTTTGCTGATGGATTAACTGCTAAAGATACTGTTGTTTTTGATGAAGTGCAATTGATTAATGGCTGGGAGAAGTGGGTGAGAAAAGCAGTTGATATAAGGCAATGTCAGGTAATTGTCACTGGTTCTTCTGCAAAGTTGTTAAGCAGCGAGTTTGCAAGCTCTCTCGGTGGGAGAGGGATAGGTTTTCAGGTACTGCCTTTTTCGTTTAGTGAATTTCATCGCGTAACCAAAAAAAGTTTTGATGATTACTTGAAAATAGGGGGTTATCCTGAAGTTGTTTTGAACCCTGAGAAAAGAGAGAAATTGCTTGAATCATATTTTGAACTTGCCTTGATAAAAGATATAATTACACGCTATGGAGTAAGGGATTCAGCCGCCTTGCGGAACCTCGCGCTTTACCTTTTGACAAATTCCGGAAAACATATTAGCTTGAAGAAGATAAGGGCAACGCTTGGCTTGTCATATGATACAATAAGGCAGTTTATGGAATATTTAGAAGCAGCTTTTTTGATTTTTCAAGTTCCTTTCTTTTCATATTCCTTGAAAGAGTCCCTCTCAAAAACCCGAAAGATTTTTGCTTTTGATTTAGGCATGCAGCAGTATGCTTCAAAGTCTTTTACTGAAGACAAAGGCAGGCTTGCAGAAGCAGTCATTGCAATTGAGCTCAAACACAGGAAATTTGAGGCATATTATTGGAAAAATTCAAGAGAAGTTGATTTTATTGCTAAGAAAAAAACAAATCTTTTGCCAATAAACGTTTGCTATTCTCAAGAACTGCCCAAGAGAGAAAAAGATGGTCTGATTGAATTCTGCAAAAAAAACAAGGTAAGAAATGCAACAATTCTTTACTCAGGAAAGACGAACAAAGAAACTGAAGAAAACATTGGGATTGAAAATAAAAACATTCAAGAATGGCTTATGGAAAGAAAATAACAAAAAAAGAAATCGACTGGGCATTGGAAAGGATTGAAAAGGTTTTGTGCAAATAGATTTATAGAACAAAATGAAGAAACCATCGCTTAAATCCCTGCGCAGAAGAAGGCTTCTCCTGCAAAGTGCAAAAGGCCTTCGCTTGAGAAGGCGTGCAGCAATGCAAAAGGCATTGAAGACTTCCCCTACTTATTACAAAGACAGGGTTGACCCGAAAAATTATTCTTTTGAAGAAACTGAAAAGTATGTGCATCGTGATCGTTATTTAGTAAAAAAATCCAATAATGCCCTTGTTCCTCTCGAGGTCTATAGACCATACCTAGTGCTTAGAGATTCTGCAGGGACTGCAAGATTTACTCTTTACCATAAGGTAAGTGATAAATGCATTGTAATTAAATCAATTCAGCGTGAAAGAACAAAGCCAGCATATGTTGGTGTTGATGAACGAAAGCAGGAAAGCGAGGATTATTCCCCTGAAATTGAAACTAGAGAAAGCAAAAAATTTGCAGAACAATTGGAAATGCATCCATCCGAATTCATTTTATCTGAGTTCTTGCATAGGATGAGGAATAAGATAAGGCAAGGGTATACTGTTTACATGGATTTTGGGGATTCTCTAGAAGTAAAGAAAACATATGCGCCTCTAATTGACAGGTTTTTTCACAAGAAACCAGTGCGAAACCCATACGAACCTTTTGTGGGTTATTTTTGGGTATATGAATTAAATCCAAATAAAAGAAGGGTAACGCAGATTTTAGGTTTGCTAGAGAAATAACTATTTCTTTATTCTATCTGCAATTCAATCATTTTCTTTGAAAGCATTGGATGAATTATTAATTCTGTTTTTTTCTGGTTCAACTGGAACTTTTTTGAAACTTCGTTAGGGAAGATTACTCCCCAGCTATTGCCAATCTTTACAGGGTGTTTTACATATTTTTCTTTTAAGTCATGCTGTTCTATTTCATCAATTGCTTTTGTCGCCTGTTCTTCACTGAACATTTTTTCATGGCATTTGCTACATTCTTCTCCTTCCAATAATATTCCTTTATATTTTATGGATGTTTTATGCAGTTTTCCTCCGCAAACACACATTTTTTCGAAAGTTTTTCTATCCATTTTATCCTCTCCCGTACTCTATTATTATTGTTTTTATCAGATATTTTTTGTTCACTCCAAATTTATTTTCTTTACAGATAACATAAAACGATAAATTGTCACTGAAATAACGATAGTATGTCACATACCACATAGTTTTTGCTATGTGTTTCTTTTTAGTTCTATTTCTTGTTTTTATTGTTTCAATAATCCTTTTTCTTGCCTCTTGAAAACTTAAACCATATTGGCAAGATCTTTGACGCAATCTCATTAAGGCATGTGCTTCAAATTTAATGCTTTCTAGCATGAAAGCACCCGCCTAAAAATATATTGTTATAACAAGTTATAAAACTATATGTTAAACTAAATCCTATTATTTTCATTTCCAACCCTTTTAGCAAAAGAATAATTGTATTTATCTTAATTAAAAGATTTTGTTTCAAAAAGTAAACTTAATGGTTGATTTTTAATCAACCCAAAAAGGTTTTAACTGCTTAGCATAACTAGATTATTATGGCCGCAAAACCCATTACCCCAAAAAGGGATGGAATCGCTTTTTTTGATTTGGACAAAACATTAAGGAAAGGCGATCTTGCAGAATGGTTTACTTACCTGCATGAAGCAAAACTAATCGATGATGCTATTTGGAAAAGCATGCTTGTTGAGGCTGGACACCTAGGAAAAAAAGGCGAACCTTATCTGCCAATATTCGCTACAAACATTATGAAACTTTATGCCAAAGCATTAGAAGGAAAGCCTGCAACTGCAATAGAACAGATGGCTTCTGAATTTGTCCGAGACCCAAAACTATTGAGAATGCATGATTTTGCTGAACCTTTGATTAATTTAATGAATGAACATTGCATTACTACCTTAGTTACCGGGCAGCCAATTGAACTTGCAAGGGCTATTGCAAGAAAATTTGGGTTTAGTGATTATACTGGAACAGAATTGGAAACACGAAATGGTGTGTACACAGGCCGTGTATTAATTAATAATTCTGTTTTCCACCAGAAATGGCGAAGCATACGATTGCTTGCTTCAAAATACAGAAACTTCTTGAAGAAATCTTTTGCATTTGGTGACAGTTTTGAAGATAGGGTAATGTTATCCTCAGTAAGGGTGCCTGTTGCAGTAAACCCTTCCCACGAACTTGAAGAATACGCAGGCAGAAGGGGGTGGATTGTAATAAGAGGAAAGGGCAATGAAATAATCCAAAATGTAACAAGTGCATTAAGGTCGCATTATCTGACAAAAACAAGGGTGCCAAGGCAGGTTAGAAAGGCAAGAAATGTAAGAAGGCAAAGAAATGTAAGTAGAGGCCGGCCTAGGCTCAGATAAATCTATGTGAACTACCGCAACCCAAAGGCTGCAGTTTCCTGATTCATCGCTTCCTTAAGAGGAAGCTCCAAAGGCGCTGAGGCCAGTTCCTGGCCAGCTTTTAATATATTCAATGCTGCATTGTAGTCTCTATCTATTTCAAGGCCACATGCACATTTATGTATTCTTTCAT
>JBBSVU010000001.1:82357-86123 GCA_038046645.1 archaeon | reverse complement strand
ATATCCATTTTAATATCTTCATTATACTCCACTATACAAGAGGCACTGTCTGCACTGCAGTCATAGTCTGTATTACCCATTTTTGTCCCATCACAGTATTGCTCAACTACCTTATCAGCATAATACATACAAGAATCAGCAGTAATTTTTTCCTTTTTTGTCCCATCATCTAGGGTAACTGTTTGTTTTGCATACCCTGCTTTATAATAATCTTTATTATCACTATCCTCGCAAGTTATTTTTTCTATTTTTTTACATGCCCCATCCTCACAAATAGCATTAGTATTATAACAAGAAACCTCAGTATAACCATACATTTCTTGATCACTTTCACAAAAGAATTCTTTTACTAGGTCGCTAACATCATCCCTACATATATCTTCCAAAACACTTTTTTCGCCTTCAATGCTTGTATAATCAATAGAACCTTTGCTCCAAATATCCACTTCTTGCCAACTTTTTCCAATGCATTTTAATTTATTCTCTGCTGGAACACATTTTCCATTGTCACATTTGCCGCCAAGCAATCTGCAATCTATGCTTTGATCCCCTAAAGGGTTAGCCAGCATACCATTATCTAATTTATAAACCTCTTTGCAGAAATATTCCTTTAACCCAACTTTTTGTCCATCATAGCAAGCATCTTCCTTAATCCACATCTCATCTTTATATTTTCCTATAATTTTTCCTTCATTCCAATAATCCTTTCCGCTATCGTTGTCATAACAAAAGCTTTCACATATTGTTTTTTCATCAAAGTAATAATCATCGCCAGAATAAACACTGCCTTGTTTATCGTTATTAGTCTCATCAGTTTCTGCAATTTCATCAGCACTGTCTACTGTAACACTAACTGTTTTACTGGTCTGCAAAGGAACATCAAATGCAAGTATATGCAATTTCTGCCCAACTGTGAAGTTTACACATTTCCCAGCTTCAATAATTTTTGAAGCATTTGGATAAGTATTTTCACTAAATTTCATTTCTTTTGCTATCTCATTTGCCCCAACGTTTATATCAAAGTCTTTTGCAATAGCAGAAGGGCCCTTGTTGCAGACCTCAAAGAAGTATGAATTAATGCATTTATCACTTAATGCATAATCAAATATCTTGCCGACATATAAATCAACATCAACCTTTCCTTCTTCTATTTTGCATTTGTTAGAGCAGCCATCCCCGTTTTTTGCATTGCCATCATCGCATTCTTCTTCTTCGTACAGGTAACCATCGCCGCATTTATTTTGCACACAGGCTTCCTTAGAACAGAAATAGTCCTTGCCATAATCAGAGCATTTTTTTGCTTCAGTAGTAATAGTGCCTAACTTGCCATACTTAGTATTTCCTATAAGTTTTATGCAGCCATTTACTGTGTTGCATATTGCCGGGATAGTTACGCAGTGGATTTCATTCAAGAACTCTGAATTTTTGCAGTCATCATACTGCACCATGCACTTGTCTGTATCAGTATTGTAAGAAGCAGCAGCGCTGCTTATTTTGTAATAACCTGGACCGGCATCAAAATCAACACATTTTTTTGGCGTTATAACCTTATTGCCAACCATATTGCTTTTGGATTTCTTAGCAGTATAGCATAAACTTGCTTGTAGTGCGTCTTTGGAAAACGTATATGATCCTGCGGCTTTGCTATATTTCAAATTAATTTTTAATTTTTTTATCTTATTTTTCTCAAGCTTTTTTACATTTATTTTTTTTGCATCTGCTTTGTAAGTATCTTCCTCTTGGTATTGTTTCTCTGGCTGCGGTTTTCCATTAAAAGAAAATTTCCCGGTAGCAATATCAGAATTTTCAATATTTTTTAGCTGCCCCCCCCCCAGCGTTATGAATAACAAAAAAAGCACCAATAAGGATTGCAAAAACAGCCGCTGTGAGCAAAATATTCTTGTTTCTTTTATCTATATAAACACTATCTGCCATATATTAAATGTACCTACTATTTGTTTTTAATGTTTTCTTTAGGTCTTATCGCCCTTTTTCATAACCCTTTTCATTCCTGGAATCTCAATCTGTGAATAATCAAGCATTACCCCTAATTGCTTCAAGGCTTTTCTTATTGCATAAACCCTGCAGAAATCCTTTACCTCATCCTTCTCCCCTTTCTGCAATTCTGGCAATTCACATATCTCATTTAATACTTTGCCCAATTTCGGGCCTTTTAATACAGCTAAAACTGAAGCTATTTCATTTTCAGTCTTTCCCTTGCCTGTTAATTCTTCTTTTAAAAAAGCATCCACTTTATCAAGTGCAACAATCTTCCTTAAATTTTCTTCAACCTTATTATCTAAACTAGTATTCAAGGATGCAAGGAATTCCATTATGCTCCTTGGGTCCATCTTATCTTCAATCGTCAATTTCTTTACTGATTGCCAATTGCCATAATTTGCAACAAACATTACTCCTTGCTCTGCCATAAAATCACCTTTAAGAATAACAAATTATCACTTAAGTAATCATATCCGTTTTCCTATTTATTAACTTATTTCTCCAGCACAACAATGCTTTCCCTCACTTTTCCTGCACTTCCTGCTATCCTGTAACAGGCAATCTCCCTGCAGGTAATAATTTCCTTTAGCTTGAAGCCAATTTTTTGGGCTATTTCAGCTATTCTTTCATCACATTCAATTGTGCTTGTAGGGAAGCATGCTCCTGCCAATTCAAAAAACGCAATTCCTTTTGGTTTTAACATATCATAGCAATTCTGCAATACCTTTTCCATGTCCTTGAAATATGCCTGTGCAATTAAAGGTTCATCACTTTCATTCTCTGCCTGAAATTTTTCCTCTCCAATAAATGCCCTTAGCCTTGTTTCCTGATGTTTGAAGAAAATGCCCAATTCTGCTTTGTAAACTGTAGTATATTCAATCTTATTCAAATATGGCGGGCTTGTTATGATGCAATCAACTGATTCTTTCTCAAGAAGCATTTCTCGCGCATCTTCTTGCAATACCTCAGGCTCTTTTTCATGTCCAACATTTACCTGATTCTTTTCCAAATCCTTTAACATAAATTTTATTTTTCTTATAAAAATTGCTTTTATTGGAATTGGCGGTTTTTTTGTCAACCTCAGGGAACCGCCCTGCTTTGTAGCAAGCATTACCCTGTCTGTGCTTGCAATCAGTGCAAGCATGAAAAAATCCCTGATTTTTTCATCTTTAATTTTTTCAATCTCTTCCTTGTAAATCAAAATATTCTCCAATGTTTTTGGGTAAAATAACCGTTTCATCCATTTTTCACGGATTGGTTTTCCTGTCGGCTGCAAATAGATTTTTTTGATGCTTTCAAATTGTTTTCTCAATTCTTCAATATTGTAATTCCTTGTTTTCACGCGAGCTGCCAGAACAGCCAAAGGGCTGACATCATAGCCAATGCTTTCAAAGCCAAGTTCTTTTGCTGCGAGCAATGTTGTTCCAACCCCGCAGAACGGATCAAGAATCTTGCCCTTAATATTCCATTTTTTAATCAGCCATTCCACTAATTCCCTACTGTACCCTTCTTTGTAATAAAACCAGTTATGGATAGGTGTTTTCTTGTTTGGGATGAAGGTTACAGCTAAACCTAAATTGATTTCATTTTTGTTTGATTCTAACATATTCTCATAACGTAAATTAATTAGAAGCCTCTGATGGGGTTTGAACCCATGACCACCAGTTTACAAAACTGGAGCTCTACCAGGCTGAGCTACAGAGGCAAGCAACTTTTTTCTTTTCACAAAAGAAAAAAGTTCCTTGGGATCAAAAAAGAAAATCTC
>JBBSVU010000001.1:62847-82257 GCA_038046645.1 archaeon | reverse complement strand
ATCAATCAAGGCAATGCTTTTTATATGTTTTTCCTGCTTATAGTCCCTTCCTTCTCCTTGCATTTAAGAAATATTCCCAGGCAATATCCAAATCTTTTTCATCAATATCTGGAAAATACTTGTTTATGTGGTAATATTCAGCATAGGCTGACTGCCAGAGCAAAAAGCCGGATTTTGCTTCCCTGGGGGCTTCTTCCTCTCCGGTCCTTATGATAAAATCACAGGTATTTTTTACTGATAAAGCCCTTTGTATGTCTCTTTCATCCAAACCTAAGAAAAAATTCTTGAATCTGTTCAAAGGGGTATTTACTGCCCTTAAAATTTCAGACTGTCCTGTGTATCCCAATAAAATATTCAATATCTTATTCCCATAAAGTTTTGTCTCGCTCTTCATTTCTTTTAAGACACCTTTTATATTGCTGGGAATTTTATTTGATTGGGTGGAAACAAAATTTACCTTTACCTGTTCATCATGGATTATTTTTTCTTTCAATAATTTGCTTAATCCCTCATAATAAATTTGGTAAAGCCAATTCAATTCTTCTTTGCTTCTTTTGAAATTTTCCTCGCTTAAGCCATAAACAGTTACTTCCTTTATGTCAGGTTTCTTAAGAGCCCATTTCATGAATAATTCCATTTTTTTGGATCCTTCCTTATGCCCTTCACTAGTTTGTTTATTGTTAGCAGAAGCCCATCTTCTATTGCCATCTGGAATTAATCCTATGTGGTAAATGCCCTTATTCATATCTATACCTTCCCTTGAAAACCTTTAAAATGCAATTGTTTGCCCTTATCTTATATGCAAAAAAAACTAGACGAAAAGGAAATCTGCCAGAAAGAATGCAAAGCAGCCTGCTGCAAGCATTATTACATTACCTTGCTGCCTTTTGAAGCAGAAAAGCTTGCAAAATCCCAAAAGACTTCATTGAAAGATTTTTTGGAAAAATATACTATTCAATATTTTAAGGAAATAAGTTTTGAGTCCTCTGGCAAAAAAATCCTTTTGCAGAATATTGCCCTGAAACGAATTGATGGAAAATGCATTTTGCTTTCGGATGAAAATCTCTGCAAAGTTTATCTTGCAAGGCCAAGGCAATGCAAATTATTCCCTTTTTTGGCTCTGGATGACTCTTCAGACATAAGGAAAGCTTACCCTTTCTGCCTGCTTGTGCAGCAATTAAGCCGCAAGCCAACCTTTGACAAAAAGCATTATGAAAAAGTGAAAAAATATTACCTAGATGTGGAAGAAAAAGGCTTTGAAAATGTCTGGCCTGCTCTGCCGAAAGAGAAAATTGTTGAGAAAAAGTAAGAATTAATTCTCTAGCTATTTTTCTGCAATGAAAATATTCTCAATATCTTTTGCAGTGCTTTTTTTCAAATATTCATTCAATACCCTAATTTTCTTGAATCCAGCTTTTTTAAGCAATTTAATGACTTCGTTTCTGCCATAAACTGCTTGTATCAATTCCTCAATTTGTTTTTTATATAACCCATTTTTCTGTTTTTCAAAAATAGTAAATTCTAGCAGATGCTTGTTTCCAATTAAGTAATCCTGCCAGATGAATGCATTTCCTTCTTTAAAACCGCCATATCCCAAACTTTCTTCCAATTCTTTTATGTATTCCTCAGTTTGGGTATTGAAGATAAATGCGCCTTTTTTATTCAGATTTTTATAACAATTTCCAAAACATTTCAATAATTCCGCTTTATCCAAAATGTGATTTATCGCATCAGAGCAAGTAATAATGTCGACTTTATTTTTTAATGTGAAATCAACCATGTTTCCGTTTCTAAATTCGGCATCCTTCAATTTCTTATCATTTATTTTTTTCCTTGCCTCTTTTAGCATTACTTCAGAATTATCCAAACCAATAGCCCTGAAATTATTCTTTGCGAGTAATCTCACTAATGTTCCGGTTCCACAGCCAATGTCCAATATTGTGTAAATTTTATGTTTTTTGGAATACTCTTTAATTAGTTTTAGAAAACGTTCCGGTTTTTGATCAGTTATTGAATCATAAAATCCAATTATTTTAGGATAAAATTCAGCCATTTAAATGCCCCTTTTTTTTGCAAATAAAATTATTGCCCCGAACGGGACTCGAACCCGTGTCACTGCCGTGAGAGGGCAGCATCCTTGACCGCTAGACTATCGGGGCGCCAACTTTTCTTTTTCTCTTTGCGAAAGAGAAAAAGAAAATTTAGGCTTATCAAAAGAAAAAGAGAAACCTTATTTAAATTATTTTTAGCATCTCAGGACTCATATTGGCTCCACACTGCCTTTTTTTTTGCAAAAGGCTCGGCGCTCAGTCCGTTCATCATTGACGCCTTGCTAAAAATACCTTGCCAGAAACAGTTTTAAACCTTGGCTGGCATGTTAAGTAGTATCTGCCGGGGTAGCTCAGTCCGGTTAGAGCGTTCGAGTCTTTTCAAGACGACGTTACTCATAACCTTTAACTAGGGGGCAATCGAAAGATCGCGTGTTCAATTCACGCCCTCGGCAATTATATTAGCTACTTTTCTTTCCCAATTATGTGAAAAATCTGTGAATATCAATAAATCTACATGTTTTTTTAGAAAATTAACAGTAGTCTCATTGAATGTGTTGGTATCCACTAATTCTTTATTAATTATTGCAATGTTTTTACACTTAAGGTTCTTTGTGGCTTCCATTGCTTGATAAATTATTTTCCCAAATAAGCGGTGTCGGTTAATTGACCTTATTTTTCTATTAGAAGTATGTGGACAGGCAACACTAATATGGATACAATATATTTTTCCTTTTTTTGAAACAAGTAGGTCACCACAGTGATTGTTAGGTGTCACTTTTATAGGGTAATTCAAAAAACTTAATTTAATTAATTCTTTATATAGCTTAGAGGCATCTTTGTCAATTATGTGTTCGGATAATTTAAATCCAAAATCAGTGGGCTTTATTAAAACTGCGCACTTTCGTGTTTTTCCAGACTTAAGTTTTATTTTTTTGGTCATATCGGTTGCTGCAAATCCAACAGTATCTTTACGTAAGGCATACAACCGGTTCTTACCTTTAATTATTGGTTTTAGGTAAAATATGTTTTGTTTTTTATTAAATTTTATGCTAATGTAAATAGCTCTTTTACGTATTTTTTTGTTTAGGGGAGTCGAATAGAATCGTACTGTTCTTGTTCTTTTATTTGGCATGAGCCTTAGTTCAGCATTAAATAGTAAACTATCTTTGGGAAGTGCCTGAATATTTGTATTGACATAGTTAAAGCATTTAGGTTTTAGATATCTCATTTTTAATTATCCCTACTTAAGCAGGCTTGTTTTGTATATAAACAAGAGGAGAGAGAGTAGATTTCCGTTGAATTAGCATAGTTATTATTTTGTTTTTTATAAAAGCATTTAAATTTCCTATTTGCCATTTATTATTGTGATAAAATGCCGCGAAAACTACCAACATCAAGAACAAGCCGTTTAGTTAAGCCTATGGGAAATTTGCTTGACGCAAAGCGCGTATTTAAGAAATTAAGAAAAAAGGCAGTTTTAGCAAGAAATCTTATGGGGAGTGTTGAGGCTGCGGAAAGAACATTAATTGCTGATCCAAATCCCAGGAAAAGAAGTTCAGCGGCTTTAAACTTAGTTGATTTAAACAGTGTTCAATCCATACCAGCATTGAAAAAGTCATTAGCCACTGATGCAGATGATCATGTAAAGCTGTGTGCAGCTTGTGGATTGCAACAGCTAGCAGGAATAAAAGCTTTGCCGGCATTAAAGCAGGCTTTGCAAACTGCCTTAGAAACAAGGGCAGAAGCGAAAGGTAGTATATTTAGGAATCACCTAATCAACAGACTTAGGGATATTATTGATGAAATAATCAGAGAAAGTTAGTTTGCTATTTTATTTTATCGTGCATTAATCCTTTAACCTCAATCCCTTTTGCAGAATAAAGCAATGCTTTATCTGCACACCCAATAAATAAGCCGGTTTCTAAAACACCAGGAATATTCTTTGCTGCATAATCAATATCTTCCGGCAAGAATTTCACCCTTATATCAACATCAGCCAAATAATTTCCGCTTTCAGTAATGCTTGCTTTGTTGTCCTGTTTTCTCAAGCTGCTTGCACCAAATTGTTCTAACTGCGCAAGTGTCCTTTTCCAGCCAAATTGGGTTATTTCAAATGGCACAATGCCATATAAATGCTTTACAAAGTTCTCCTTTTGAGAAATTGCTATTAATTTTGCAGCACTTTGTGCTATCATTTTATCCCTTACTAATGATAAAGTGTCTCTTTTTACAAAATTAAAGTCATTATCGATAATTTCAGCAAATTCAATTGAAATATCTATTTCAGCATCATTTATTGAAACAATATTTAATCCTAAAGAATGTGCAATTTCTGCAATTCTTGCAGAGGTTGGCACTATCTTAATATGCAAATTTTCAGTTTCAGCTTTCAAGGCCATTTTCTTTACAAAGCGTTCTGAATGGATGCTCGAACCAAATGCAACAACATCATTATGCTTAATGTATTTATCAATAAGCAATTCAACCAATCTATCATCAAGCTTTTCAAAGGACATTTCAATTCACTATGTTATTATTAAAATTTAAGTATTTTTAAGGGTTGCTTTACGCTAAATGCTGAGTCCTTTTGCTTCTTTTGTTTCACTGAAGTTCCACAATAAGACAAAAATGAAGTAGCCATGCCCTATTTGCGTATCTATAAAAAGATATTTTTCAGGGGAAATCTGCTCTTCCGAAAAGAGGTTATTTGAGAAATTACTGATTCTTAGAGTAATTAGTTTATGGTAAGTTGGTTATATGGATAAAAATACGAGAGTTTATTTTAAAGATGACAAAATAAGGGAAGATTTTTTCCAAGACATAAGAAGTTCTTATGCTGCTAAAACTTGGAGAGATTTAGCGAATACGTTAGGCATTTACCGAAGTGTTTTTCAAAGATATCAATATGGCATTAACACATTGCCCTGTGATTTGTTTGCTGAACTTAATTCTGCTTTAGAAAAATCAAAGCAACAGTATTTTCTGCAAAATATTTCAACAAAAGAAGCAAATTGGGGAGCTAAATTGGGTGGGAAAATTACTTCCAAACAGTACCCCGAAATATTTGAGAAGGGAAGAATGAAGGCAATAAAAAGCAATTGGAGAAGGTATCATCATTTCTCACGCATAAATATGCCTTTGTCAGAGATTATTTGTGAATTTATTGGTGCTTTAATTGGAGATGGATTTATAGGGAAATATGAAAATAGGTATCTTATTGAAGTAGTTGGTAATCTAAAAAAAGACAAACAATATATTAATTATTTAACTAACAACCTTGAACATAGCATAAGCATTCTTAAAGGAAAAATAATCGAAGTACCTTTAGGTAATGTTGTGAGGGTTAGATTTCATTCTAAGCCATTATTTCATTTCTTAATTAATAAATTTGATTTTCCGGTTGGTAAAAAGTCTTTTACAATAAAAATTCCAGATGTGATACTCGCATCTGATAAAAAATTTATTTTTGCAACAATTAGGGGAATTTTTGATACTGATGGTTGTGTCTATCTGGATGAAAGACCAACATATAAAGGATGTTATCCGCGGATTACTTTACAGACAGTAAGCAAGAACTTATATTTACAACTTAAAGAAATTTTGTCAAAGGAATTTAGTTTGTATACTCATGAGAATGTTAAAAGGTGCAGCTATTGTATTGAAGTTTATGGACTAGCACAATTAGAAAAATGGATGCAGCTAATAGGTTTTTCTAATGAAAGAAATTTAGCTAAAGTTAGAGCCCTATCCGGGAATTGAACCCGGGACCCCGTGCTATTTGTTCAATAGATACCAAGCACGTGCGCTAACCACTGCGCTAATAGGGCATTAGTTCTATATATTCTCACAAAACAAGAATTTTAATAGTATCTATAGCAAAAGAATTTAATTTTGAGATTGTTTATTATCTTTTGCTAGGCAGTAAAGGACCAATTATGTTTCCCTATTTATATCCTTTACTATATTTTTCAATAATCTCTTTCAATTTTCCAATTTCATCCAATTTCAACAGAGTTTCTTTTCCTGTTTTCATATCCTTCAGGGAAAACTTCTTTTCTTTCAGTTCTTTATCCCCCAATACTATCACAAAAGGAATGCCTTCCTTATTTGCATAATCCAGATTCTTTGAAATATTCCTATCCATTAAATCAATTTCGCTCGCAATATTATTTTCCCTCAATTCCTGCACAAATTCTAATGACTGAATTCTCACATTTTCATTTGCAGGGATAATAAAAATTTTTGATTCTGTTCCAAAGTCTTTTTGCATATTGTCTATGACACGGTCAATTCCAAAGGAAATGCCGACAGCAGGAACATCCTTGCTGCCATAAGTGCCAATTAATTTATCATATCTCCCCCCTCCTCCTATACTTGGGCCGTCAGCAACAATTTCAAAAACTATGCCAGTATAATATTCCAATCCGCGCGCTAAACTCAAATCTAATTTCACATATTTGTCAAGAGAGAATTTTTTCAATAATTCAAACAGTTCTTTCAGTTCTTTTATGCATTCAGAATTGCCCTTGCCCTTCTCAATCATTTTTATTGTACTTTCAAAATTATTATTTTTTACAATCTCGCAGATTTTTGTATCCAAACCATATGCTTGCAATTCTTTCTGAACCCCTTCCCAGCCAATTTTATCTAATTTGTCAATGCACCTGAAGCATTCCTTTATTTTGTCATTTGGGATGTTGCAGCATTTTGCAATTTCTTCAAGCAATTTTCTTGAGTTTATTTTAACATAAAAATTCTTCAAACCGATTTTTTGGCATGTTTCAATCACAACAGCAATAATCTCAAATTCCGCAAGGATTGACTCTGTTCCAACTATATCAATATCTGCCTGGGTAAATTCCCTGTATCTTTTCTCTTGCGGCCTGTCATACCTGTACACAGAACCAATTTGATATCTTTTAAATGGCAATCTTAACGTTGGATTTGAAGCAACATATCTTGCCAATGGAACAGTTAAGTCAAACCTTAACCCTAATTTTCTGTTGGATTTGTCTTCAAAAGCATAAATTTCTTTTTCAATTTCTGCACCTGCAGAACCCTTTTTTGTCAATAATTCCAAATATTCTACTGCCGGTGTTTCTATTGGCTTAAATCCATATTTCTCAAAAACAGATTTGCATATGCCTAATACGAAGTTTTTCTTCCTTGCCAACTGAGGTTCTAAATCACGCATTCCGCGTATTGTCTGCAACATACACATATAATAGGTTTCATTTAGGTTTAAAAACAGTTTTTCTGTCCATTTTATTTATGAGAAGGCCTCTTAAACCATTGTTTAAAAAAGTAGTTTCAATTAGTGCTAAAAAAATAGCTGAAGCTGCAAGAAAAACCGCAAAGGTTTCCGCTAACGTTTGGGATAAAACCTGGAGAAGCTACCATAAATGGCAGAAAGTGCACTATCAAGGAGAATTGGAAAGACTGATGCAAGAACAAGGTACTGATAAGGTAAAATCAAGAGTTGCTTCAGTCTATGATGTTTATTCAAGAATAAAGAGCGAGCTTGCTTCAGTAAATAGAAAATTAGTAGCTTTGCAGCAACAACGTTTGGATTTGGCAGCAGTAAGATTTAAACCCATAGCTAAAGCCAGCATTGCATATAAAATATCAGGTCTTCAAAGCAGGAAGAAGCAATTGCTAAGGGAAGCACATGGTTTTGAGGAAATGATTTCAGATTATGAGAAAGAATTTAACGAATTAAGGGCTAAGGCAAGGAAGCATAAAAGGGAAGTTGGGGTGCATGATAAGAGATTGTTGCGGCGCAGGCATAGATACAACAGGGCATTATTATTGAATGCAGCAGCTGCAAGAAGGGCATTATCTGCTAAGCCTGCTGATGAGGAAAGAACTTCTTCTACAGCCTAAGTAGAAAGGCCGCGGCCGAGAATCGAACTCGGTTCCAAGGGTCCACAGCCCTAGATACTAGCCATTGTACTACCGCAGCCATGCTGAGTTCAAATTATAAAAATAATGGGGGATATGAAAAATAAGAATAAGAAAAAAATAAAAAGGAATTAGAATGTTAAAAGTTAGTAATTTTCCCCTTCTTCTGCTTCAAAGTCCTCATCACTATCTTCTTCTTCCTCTTCATCCTCAAAGTCTTCATCAGAGTCAAAATCATCGTCGTCTCCGCAAGCACCGCAACCGTACATAAGATCGAATACCATTTTTGATCACCTATGCAGAATATTTGCCACTAATATTTAAAAACCTATTTGAAGCAAGAATTGTGCAATATGGACTAATGGTAAATTAATGACTTTTTTATTGCATGCTTATTTTATTTTCTTAATGAGAAAAGGTTTGGGAAGACTGGGATTCGGACCCAGGTTTTAACCACCCCAAGGTTAAGTACTGCCAGGCTATACTATCTCCCCAACCGTTTTTTCTTTTCTCTTTCTAAGAGAAAAGAAAAAATAGGTTTGTAAAAGAAAAGAGAATCTTAATTATTATCTATCTCATAACTTTTTAATAACTTCTTGATTGTCGATTTTTAGGGGTATTTGGTTTGTGCATAGCCCCTGCTATTTTACAAGCAGGAAAGTCATATTAATCTCTTTGCTGATGAAGTTACTATGGATGAAAGGACTAAGGGAATACTGCTAATGCTATTAGCAAGCCTTGGCTTTGGATCATATTCCTTAATCTTAAAATTTTTATCCCACAAATTTTCCCCAATTACCTTATCCTTTGCTGTTTATCTAATGTCTTTTTTGTTTATTCTTCCCCTATTTGTTCATGCTAAAAAGGTTAGTGAATTTTCTAAAGTTTCACCTAAGGTAAAGTTGCTGGCTATTTCAGTAGGATTTTTTGGGATAATTTTGGGTTGGCTGTCTTTTATTTATGCAATTGGATTTATTGGCCCTACCCTGTCTACTACAATAGTGCAGATGCAGCCTATCTTTGTTTTGCTTTTGGGCTGGATTTTCCTAAAGGAAACCATTAATAAAAAAGAGTTATTTGCCACTTGCCTAATCCTAATTGCTATCTTGATGATGGGCCTAGGGAATGCTGATTTTAATATAACTGTGCAAGGAATACTTTTGTCTTTATTTTCTTGTTTTAGTTTTGCTATTTGCACTGTTTTAGGCCGTTATTTGACAAAATCTTTATCTTCATTGACCATACTCACAGTAAGGATTATTTCAGGGACGATTTTTCTGATTCCTTTATTGTTATTCTCAAATGTCACTGAGCTATTCCAAATAAGTTTTAATGATTTCCTGCTTTTGTTTGGCATTGTTGTAACAGGCACATTAGTGCCGTACCTGTTTTATTATGAATCATTAAAAAGGATAAAAGCCATACTTGGTTCGTTAATTGAGGTATTTGCACCAATAATAACTGCAATAGGTTCCTTTATTTTATTTGCAGAGGTTCTTGCTCTGGTGCAATACTTAGGTATTTTACTTGCATTAGTTGGAGTGGTAATTATTACTATTTCAAAGGAAAAAAGCTAGGTTATCTTATCAGTTTTCTTTAAATTATTCTTTTTAGTTAGTTCTTTTCTTTGAACCAAAAGGCCTTTCTTTTCTTTCTAAGAAAAGAAAGGGGTTTGCACGGGACAGTCTTCAAAACTTTCTTAGAAAGAAAGTTTTATCAAAGAATAATATTTTGCATAATATTACTTATGCTGTTCAGTGCCAACCTTCGGTTGGCAGTGCACGGGACAGGATTCAAAACTTTCTTAAAAAGAAAGTTTTATCAAAGAATAATATTTTCTTGATATTAACATACTGCCCAACCATTGCTTCGCAATGGTTTTGCACGGGACAGGATTCGAACCTGCGAAGCCACTAAGGCGTCGGCCCCTAAAGCCGATGGATTAGGCCACTCTCCAACCCGTGCTTAACTGATCTTTAGTATAACATACTTGACTAAAAGCTAATTAAATAGTTTCTTTTCTTTGAACCCAAGGGCCTTTCTTTTCTTCGCAAGAAAAGAAAGGGGCTTGCCCCCACTGGGATCTGACTTACTTAATTACATATTGGTTCCGTCGGGATTCGAACCCGAGTCAGTAGCTCCGCAGGCCACTATGTTTTCCATTACACCACGGAACCATCGGTTGCTTGAATATTTGAAATTTCATTTAAGGTTTTTTCGATCTCCGCCCAAGGAAGTTTTTCCTTTATTTTATTTATTCTTTTTTGATGTTTTGGGTTTTTTGTTCCAATTTCATCAAGCCATTTCTTGAATTTCAGTACCCCATTTAAATAAACAGTATAACTCTTAAGGTTTATATGTGGATCATATCCTAGTTTTTTAAGTAGCAATCCCATCCCTTTTATAGCTTTTTTTGATTTGACAGTAATGCTTAATACTGGATATGTTTGATGTTTGGAGAAATAAACACAACCATCTGTGTCAAACACTCCTCTCAAAAAAGCACCCATTATTTTTTTATCATTACTTTCTGAGATTAATGGAGATACTCCTATTTTGTGCGTTTTGGTGCCTATGGGCAGACCAAATATCTGATTTTTAAAATAATGTATTGCTTTTGAACTTGTTTCAAAACCGCAGATAGGTGGTCTTTTTAGTAATTTTAAATTAATGTTAAACGTTCGTTTATATAGGGGAAAAACGTGTTTTGTGAAATATTCCTCTTCAAATATGCTAGTTCTTATTGAAAAATAATATCTTTTTGTTGAAAGTGTCCCATCTCCAGTATGTGCCCCAATAATCTCTGCCAATTCAGGAGTTAATTTAGTGGGCAATCTAATCTCTTTTTTAATATCAATAGGGCTGTAAGGTATGCTTTTGGTGTCTAGCATTATCTCCTTTTTTTGCAATTTCTTTTTACTCAATTTTTGAAAATTTTTTGCAAATTTCTTTTTTCTTAGCAGTATATAAAAATAATCGGGGTTTTTATGTTTTAATTTTTTAAGTGTTTTATTTGCTTTTGCTGCACCTTTCTTGCCAATATTTTTTCTCCATTTAATTAACTCTTTTTTAGAATATTTGCTTAAAAGTTTTTTAATGGCAATTTTGCCTCCAATAAGCCCCCCCTTTATTTGCCCCCAATTATTTTCCCTTATCTGCTCAATTTTTATTTTATTTAGTAACTTGTTTGGGATTATTCCTGTAGGGATTAGGCGTTCCCCATAGATCCAGTTTTGTAAGCTTTTGTAAGGCACCCCTATCTTTTTAGCTAATTTGAAGTATGATAGAGTGCCATATTGTTTTTTTAGTAATTTGAATAGCTTCTCTCTATTTTTTTTATCTAAGGATATTCTAGTCATTATGAGTTAATTAGTAGTAACCTATTATATTCATTTCCACCCATTATACTATGAGGGCTTTGATTATATAACTATTGAAATAAGACAAATTATTAATCTATTTTACAAGCAAGATTACTTTTCCGTCATTTATTAAAAAGGAATTTTCTGCCTGCGTAACAATGCAGCCATTCTCATCTTTTAGTATTGGATAAGACCTGATGCATTTTTTTTGCATCAATTCCCTAAAAGCAATTTTTCTTTCAAATTCACTCATTTTTATTTTATCTGAAATCCAGCGCTCGGCAAATGGCAAGGTTTCATATTCTTTTAAAATTAATTCCATTATCTTGCGTGCATTTCTGTCCCTTGTTGGCTTTACTTCATCTGCCATGAAGATCTGGCAGGCAGACCCTTCTTTTACAAAGCCAGAGCCATTTGTCACAAAAGGCTCAATTGCATAAACCTTGTTATCTTCAAATCTTTTTGAATCATTCGTTGCTATGTTTGGGATGCTTGGCGGAGCATGCTGCATATATTTTTCCAATCCATGCCCTGTAAGATTTTGCACAGGTTTAAATCCCGCCTCTTTAATTGTTTTTTCAATTATTTCGCCAATTTTTTTTATTTCTAAACCAGCGCCATTTTCCTGCACAAGTTTTAGTGCTTCATTCAAAGCAGTTTCATTTACTTTAATCATTTTTTTCCATTCGCCTGAAAGGTTTACTGTAAATGCAGAATCAGCTATATATCCGTCAACTTGCACCCCAATATCTACCTTCAAAACATCCTCTTTTTTTATTGTTAATTCATCATTTATGTCAGCTGTGCGGTGCGCTGCTTCATTGTTAAATGAAAGATTTACTGGAAAAGCTGGCTTCCCGCCTTTTTTCTCAATGAATTTTTCTATGCTTTCAGCTATTTCCAACAATTTTGCTTCGCTTTTAATTATCTTTCTTGCTTCTTCCTGTGTTTCTTTTAAAATTTCCCCGGCCTTTAGGTATTTCTTCACAATGTCTGAATCCAAAAAATCACCATTTCATTAATGTTAATATAGATTAACTGCCCCAAAGGGTTTTATTTCTGAGTTTATGCGCCAAAGGTGTTAAACTTCTATTAATATATAATTTCAATCTTTGAGTTATTAATTTAGTAATACTTATTTGACATCCTGCCCAAAAAATGCCTGAAGGGTTTTCTGCTTACCTCCGTGTTTTAAGTCTTCCTCGCTATGCCCCAATTCCTGCATTATTTTAATGACTGCCGGAAGCACTTGATGTGAAATGTAATAATCAGCATCATAATTGCCTTCTTTCACAAATTCAGCCAATTCAGCCCTGTCGCTGATGCTTTTCCCATTCTTTGTTACAATATATTCTATCACAGAACCTATCTCAATTTCTTTTCCTTTTTGGATTGCTTTTTTTGCAGCAGCAACATGCGGCCCAATGCTTTCATAATCCTTCAACTTTCTCTTTATTTGTGTGTAAATTACCAATTCCTCTTTTTTTGCCTTTCCAGATTTCAAATATTCAAGCGTATCTTTTACTATGCCAATGGCTTTTGCAGAATCCCCTTCTTTCAAAACTGCTTCAATCACTTTTCTTTGCGTATCCTTTGCAATGCGCGCCCAATCCCTTCTTACATATTCAAAGCCGACAATCTTCAGCCTTCCTTTCTCGTCCATTAATGCGTATTTTTTCTTTGCTGCTTCATCATTCCCTTTCTTTGTGACAAATATTCCTCTTTTATAGAATCCTTCAAGCTCGAGATTCATGACTCCTGGCAGTTTGTTATTTATCCCATCAACAAATTTAACTACATCATCCTTTGTCCTATTTTTTGGAATTTCTAGGAAGGCAGAGTCTGTGTCTCCATATATCCACTTAAACCCTGATTTTTCTGCTTCCTCGCCAACCATTTGAGCATACTGCCTGCTTAATCCAGTAACAGCACTTGCACATTCCCTTGAGTACCATTTAAAGCGTGCATACCCTAATGAACCATAAGTGGCATTCAAAATTATTTTCAAAGAGGTCTGCTGCGCGTTCAATACTTTATATTCTAGGCTTTCTTTATCCATTTTTTTGACTATTTCTTTCAGCTTGATTCTCTTATCAAACAATTCCTTCAGTGTGTTTGATAAAAATCCTGGTTTTTTTGTGCAAAAATAATGATTGTTCGGGGCGATATTTTTTTTGCATTCCTCATGCTCGCAATCAAGAGTATCAGGGCTTATGTTATGCGAAATCATTATTGTCGGGTGCAATGATGAAAAATCCAAAACAGCAATATTTTCATGCAACCCGGATTCGGGTTCTTTTACAAAACCGCCAACATAGGTCTGCAGCATCCTTTGATTAATGATGCTTTCTTCAGGGTCATTTGGGATTAATACCCCTTGCTTTATACTTTCCAAAACAAGGAGGTTCTCTACAAGTGTTGAGGAAGCAGCCCTTGTAGTATCATAAAGATTTTGTTTTACAAGTTTGGAAAGTTCAACAAATATCGGCAGATAATTTTTAATTAATTTAAATGTAACCTCTGAATCTTCCTTGTTGTAATTTGCCAAGCGTTCAAGGTCTTTATTTGAATTCCAAATCTGGTTTATTTCCTCTGCCTTTATCTTTTCCTTCCATTCGCCAAAAATAGCTTCGCTAACTGATTCCAAATCAAACTTAATTAAATTTACAACACCTAATCTTGCAAGAATCCTTACAATTAAATAGGCATCAACATGCTGCAATCCCTTAATCAGGACAGCATTACCCATGCCTTTTCTTTTTATCATTGGTTCAGAACCATCTAATCCTATCTTTACCCTTGTTTTTAATTTTTCGGCCCGTGTTTTTATGTAAGGAATATCAAATGAATCGCCGTTATATGTGCCAAGAATATCCAAATCATTTTCCTTTACCATTGAAACAATTTTTTCAATTAGTTCTTTTTCATCCTTCACTTTTATTGCATAATCCTTATCAATCAGTTTTTCACAAATTACCTTTGTCCAGGTTTCTGTACCAAAAGAAGCCATCAAGATTGGGTCTAACTGGGGATTGGAAAATCTTTCTGGGGACAAGGTTTCCAAATCAAACACACCAATGTTCAATTTAACTGGTTTATCATCCAATTTTACAATATTTCCAATAATGTTTTTTTCATTAACTGAAATTTCTAGATAATCAAAATATGTCAATTTTTTATCAATTAGATACCTGCGGGCGAATGGCAATTTGTATTCCCTTCTTTCAATCACATAGCTTAATTCCTTGCATCTTGCCCTTGCTTCAACAAGCATCCTTGTTGAATCAAAAATCAATTTGAGCACTTTTTTCGGATTTTCATTTATAACTAATTTTTTCTCAACAATTTCATACTTACTTAATATGCCCTTCAAATCTTCTGCTATCCTTAAGCTGTCTTTTTCCGGATTTTCAACTATTGCATAAAAATAAGGCTTAAATGAATTATCCCTTAATATCTCGTGCCTATTTTCTGTTTTTATGAAAAGCCTTATTACCGAAAGGTTGTTTTCATCAACATAGTCAGCATCTAATAAAAAACCGGTTATTTTAGGCATATTATCCATATTTCCAATGCAAGAAAGTTTATAAAACAGAATTGTCTTTATTTCTAACATGCCAAGACCACAACCACAGCAAGCAGTGCAGAGGAAGCCTGTAAAACAGGATCCCAAAGCAATGCTGTTTGAATTAGCGAATGATGTACGTTCATTAAATTCGTCAGTAATGCTTATTTCCCAAAAAATGAGGCATTTAATCAGGAATGAGAAAATTTTGGGAAGAAATTTAGTAGTTCTTTACAAAAAGGTTAAAGGCGGGGAAAGCAGTGGTTCAAAAGGCGAGATTCCTGCCGATCTGGCAAAAAGGCTGTCTGATTTGGAAGCAAGCATGTTGGGGTTGACAGAAAAAACCGGCATGCTTACATCAGAATTAGCTTCTTTAAAGAATTCCATGGTGACTGAAGATCAATTGAAAGAATTAAAGTATGTGATAGACGCAATAAATCCTCTTTCTTATGTAACAATTGATCAGGTTAAGCAGATGATTGATGACAGAATTGCGGAAATCCAGCCAAAGAAACCAAGCACAAGAAAATGAAAAAAATAAAATATTTTAGAATTTAATAACCCGAAAAATCTAAACATTTTTTACTTTTATTCAGTCCTGCTTAATGGCGGCCTTATCTTTACCCTGTAATTCCTTCTCCCCCTTATTTGTATGCCTGCATCATTTCCGCTGACCATTGTTATTTTTGCATTCATAGACTCTGCCAAATCAACATCAAGGTTTGATGCAGAATCTGTTTCTAGCAGCAATAAAACCCCTTTATTCTCAAGCATTAAAATCTGCTCCTTTATTGTTTTTATCATCTTGCTGTCTACATTTGCAGGGATTATATTTTCTGCATTTGGAATCACAATCATCGCATTCAGGTTTTGCATTTTGCCTTCATTATAATATTCAGTTAGGGCAGAAAGCGTTGAATTTATGAATAACAATGTTTCCCGTTTTCCCAAATCTTTGCATTTTAATATATTCGCTTTTGCAATCTTCCCGCTTATCTTTACTAATTCAGATATATCCACAACTTTATCAAAAAATTCAGGATACCGTAAATCAAATAATGATAAAATCCTGATTACTTTATTTTTATCATACTGCCCGAGCTTGTCAAGGTCCCTTTTTGCAAAATTTATCATCTGTTTTACACTTGCGCAGTTTGAAGTTTCTATCAATGAAGCAATTGCTTTGCTTATTGCATTCTCCCCTAATCCCAATAATTCAGCTGTGGCCTCACCATTTAGCTTTGATGCCTCTGCTTTAATGTCAGAATTTGCAGTAATCTCTTTTAACGGAAAACCCATTGCCTCAAAGTCAAGTTTATATTCCTTTATTGATTTAGCCTCAAAGCTGGGATAATTTAAGCCAGAAAATTCATCCTCAAAAGAAAATATGATGACTGGCACTCTTGACAACAATGAAGATTCTACTATGACCCTTGTTGCAAACTGCCTTTGTTTTTTATCAATTCCCTCGATAAGTGTTCTGTTAAATAAACTTAATGGCTCTTTTACCAAATTTCCTTCTTTTGTCAAGCCAAGGACTATTTCCCCATATTCCTGGCTTTCGGTTTTCTGCTGCCATTTAGGCTTTTCAGAAACCACAGGAAGGATAAGCAGATTTACCAGAGGATTGGAATAGAATGTCTGCTTTGCTTCATCAGTGCATTCCTTTAATTCAAGCAGTTCAACATCATACGCTTTTGAAAAAGTTCTCATTGCATCGCACAATTCATCAAGCCTTTTGATTATCTCATTTCCTTTTTTCCCCATATCCTCAGAATCCATTGATGAATATGCTATGTCAGATCCTACAAAAATGAATTTTGAGCTTTTATTATCAGCCCTTATGTCAATTCCAAGCATCTTCTTTGGAAAGGTATCTATAAATCCTTCAACATTGCCCTGCACATAATATGTCCTGAATAATTCAAGGATAGCGCCAATCCTTTTTCCTGCCTCTTCTTCGTAAATAACTGAAAGCAAGGTTTCCCTTGGGTTAGAGTATATTTCAATATCATGCCCCTGATATTTTCCGCTAAATATCATGTCCCAAGGACCTGAAGCTATTTTTATGCCCATAATTCTCCTATATATTAATTGATAACTATTTTAAATAGTTAAATCGTATATTTATAAGTTTGTTTTTTGTGTTGATGGCATGGTAAGCGAAAAGATTATTTTTGACACTATTCAGAGAATGAAACAGGCAGGCCTTTCTGACGATTTAATAGTAAACACATTGACCGATGTTGGCATTTCAAAAGAAGAGGCAGCAAATTATCTTGCAAAATCTTCGGGAAATATTATCCAGGAAAAGCCAAAGGAACCTGAATTGGAAACACTTGAAATCGCAGAGGAAGAGCCAGAGAGTGTGCATGAGGCAATAGCAGAAAAAACAGCTTCAAAAATAAAGGAGCATTTAATTTTAGCAGGGGAAGAACATGCCATGCTTGCACAAAATACGCAGGCTGCCTTAGAAGACCATGCTGACAAATTAGAAAGCATTGAATCAAAGATTTCAGCCCTGTCTTCCCAGCCTTTATCAACCCAGAATTCAGTAGATTTATTGCAATTCAAGTCATCTTTGGATGATTTGAAAAAGGAAGTGGCAGAAACCAAAGCTTTGGCATCAGCAACAAAAACCCTGATGGAAAAAATCCTAGATGTCAACAGGCAGATTCTTACAAAATTGTAATGAAAATCGCTTACTTGGCAAATTTCTTCCTTATCTCATCCAAACTTTTTGTTTTTAATTTTCCTTCAGTTATTTGCTGCATCTCAAAACTTACACCTTTATTTACAAGCCTAACTTCATCTTCCTTAAGCATTATTTCACCAACCTTGTGTTAGTGGTTGAAGATTTCCCTGAATTTATCAACCATGTGATCAATGGCAGAATGCCCTTTCCTTTTCAAAGGAATGTCAACCAAACCTGTTTTTTTAGGGTCGTACAGAAAATCAGCAGTTAATTTTCCGGTTTCTGAAGCCATTTCTTTAACAATCTTGCCAGAAGGGGGAGTAGGATGAGCTGCTTCAACCTTTTCTGGAATGCCTGCACCCAAGGCTTTTAAAATTCCGCTAACTGATTTCACTAAAAACAGCAAAACAAAGAATCCGTTTATAGCAAGAAATGCTGTTTGCCCAACCTTTGCCCATACTGCAAAAATATATGTCGGGAAAAATATCGCATAAACAATTGCCCCGGTATAAGTGAATCCAAAATTTATTATAATCAAAAACCAAAATGTGAAGAAATTTACATATAAATTATCAATGTAATAAATAAGTGAAAGCACACCAATAAACGTAACCAAAGGCACCCAAGGAAAAACTGTTTTTGGTGCATTTTGTTTTTTATCATTTGGCATTTGATAACCCCTTAATGGCCCTTGCGATTGCAAAGATTCCAAAAATAATGTTTATTGCTATGAAAGTAATGTCTGCCACCCTTCCATACGATGCAATAAAATATATTGGGAAAAATATTATATAAATAAGTGCTGCGGTCATTGTGAACCCAAAGTTTAATATAATTAAGAACCAAAAAACAAAGAAGTTTACTGCAAGGTTATTTATGAAGTAGATTTGTGCAATAACTCCAATAATTGTCACAAAAGGAATCCATATGGGTTTTGCAGTTTTCATATTAATCCTTGATTAATAGCCAGGAGGCATTCCTCCTCCCCCGCCTAATAAATCAGAACCCATTGGTGAATAATATTCTGGTTGGCCCCCGCCTTCTCCTTTCAACCCAAGCAGGAAAGCCAATATCATTAACCCAAAGATTGCAAATGGCCATGAATCGCCCATAATGTCCTTAGATACAAACAATAGAATAGTGCCTATGCCTAGGATAACCATTGCAGGCAATGATCTTGTTGAAATAATGGATAAAATAAGTGTGCCAAAAACAATCCAGGTTTGGCCTGCATTAAATGCAACCATCATTATTACCAATGTTAAAAACAAACTAAATACATCCATTAATTTTCACCAGATTGATATTGCAGTTATTTTTCGCCAATTTTTCCAATAAAATAATCCCCTACTATTTCCTTTTTGTTGTAACTTAGGAAATATTGATATTACTCCCTGAAGTAATCCCTTCGTTCTGCTTCCTCGGGATATTTCTCAAGGATATGCTTGCCAAAGAATGACAATAAAAATAATGCTACCGGAATCCACACAAGGTCAGGGTACTGGAAGAATGTCAGATATACGACAATTACCGCGAATAAAATTGCCAATTTTGCCGAACCTAATTGATTCTTTGCCCAGCCATATACCCAGATTAAATAGAATAATGACAATACTGTCCTTAAATCATTCCAAATATCGCCCATTGTTCCACATTTTTCTTTATGATATATTCACAGTTTTCTTATAAATATCTTGCTTCTTGCAGTTTAAAACTATTTGTTTTGGTATATTTTTCCTAAATCATAATTCAATTATTTGTTTTCTTTTTTATTATTAATTTTCAATTATTTGTTTTCTTTTTTATTATTAATTTTCAATTATTTGTTTTCTTTTT
>JBBSVU010000001.1:11077-62747 GCA_038046645.1 archaeon | reverse complement strand
TTCAATTATTTGTTTTCTTTTTTATTATTAATTTTCAATTATTTGTTTTCTTTTTTACACTAACTTAAGCGATTTTCACGCTTTCGGTTTTAATGCTGTCCCAATGCTCCAGATTACTACGGACATAAACTGGAACGCTAATAGGACATAGAACATTATGTATATGGCTGTAGAGAAGTATGGGTGCCTTATTACTAATAAATATATAAGTACAGCGCTTACTATCAGGGAAGGAGTGCCAGGCCCTAAAAAGCCCCTTACTGTGGTAAATATCATAAAAATGAGGATAATGCGCATTATAATGTCAACAGCAGGAAATACCATCATTAAAACAGGGGGTATGAGTGCTAAAATAATGAATCCTGCCAGCAGAATAAGGACAAACATCCCCTTCTGGTTACCCCTTTTAAGATCCAAAAACATGATTATCTGCCTCTTGGGGGATGCATATGTTGCATCATTTTTATCCTTTCCATTCTGGCAGCAGCATCTGCTGCCGTTCCTTTATGCTCACCTGGATTAACATGGCCGCCACCAACCATTCCACTTACAAACAAGGTGTCGATGATAATTGAAGCAAACCCTAATATTAATAATGTATAAAGCACATATACTCCGCCGAAAAACCACCACATATCAAACATCACAAACCAGACTATAACTGCCATAACTGCTAGGGATAATGGGGCCGTCCCAAGATGATTCTTTACAAATGAAATTAGCGTTATTAAAACAAATATCTTCAATGCTAATTGCATGTCTAAATACCATTCAGTAAAGAACAGCACAATGTCTAAAGGAAACATGATTTCAAATAGAATACTGTTTTATTATTTATATATTTATTGTGCTTGCTTTAGACATTAATTTGCTAATTATAAGTATGTTCGTCTCTTCTCTCTATTGTTAAAACCCTTATTTTTAGTTCTTGCCAATATATTTTATAAATAATTCTGAATTTGCCAATTCGTATTCTGTAAGTGTCTTCTATCCCTGAAATTTTCTTTAAGTCAAATAATCTTGCAGGAATTGGGGTCTGATTCAAAATAACGAATATTTGTTTAATTTCTCATTCAGTGCCTGATCACAGTTTTTGACAAATTTCGCTGATTTGTTACTGAACATTAGTTCAAACAATTAGACCATCCCGTTAGGAGAATACTTCTTTGAATGATTTTTCTTTACCTGATTCCATTTCAGCCATTGTTTTCTTTAATCTAGCAAGCTCTTTTGCGTCTATTTTCTCTTCAGGAATCAAGGCAAATCGCATTATTTCAATTTCTTTTTGCAAAACCTTTAATTCATTATACACTTGCGTTAGAGTTATTTCAGCCATGTTTATCCAAGTAATTAGTGTTGTAACTAAGTGACATCCTCCACAGCCTAAAGGCTGCAGCTTCCTAATTCATCGCTTCTCTATTGAGAAGCTCCAAAGGCATAGAGGCCTTGTCCAGACCCAATTATTTTACTTTTTTATGTTAGGAAAACCAGCGCTTTCAGCCTTGCATTCCTAACAATAATAGTATTATTTTTCCAATATATAAATGCTTTGGAAGAGTAGATTTCCTCTGAACTATGTTCGCTTTCATTTACACCTTAAAAGATGTAGATTTCCCGCTCACACGGTTAAATAAGTTTCTGTCTTGAAAAGCAACTCCATAGTTTATCTTTGCCTAATTTAAAAAATAAAAAACGGAAAGGAAGTTATTGCTTTTTTGTTTAGCTTGAACTTCCTATGCATTTCAAATCTCCGAAATTTGGATCATCCAAATCCTGCTTTATTGTCGTTAACGGATCGATAGTTTCAAAGATTTTTTGCACATTCCAATATAATTGCAATCCACTGTCTGAAGTATTTCTTATGCAAACCTTCTTTTCCCTAATCTTCTGGAATAGCACATTAAGGTAATTTATTTCCTCTTCATTCATTGCAGTAAGGGCAACTGATGTCTGTTCCTGCCTTTGGGCATCATAGAATTTCAATGCATCCGGTTCTATTGCCTTTAATGAATATCCGCTCTCTCCTTCTGGCACAAATAATACGCTTCCTAGATAGATGTTTCCCAAATTATTTCCTTTTTCCCATTCTATGCCGTAATGGCTGTTTGTAACATCAACCTTTTTGTCTGCTGTCCTGTTAAATACCTCGCCGATTGGCTCTCCGGTGAAATCCAAACATTGCCCCAATCCATACCAAGAGGTTAAAGAAGCGCCTGTATCCATTAGATTTTCTGCACCTTGGTATAACTGATAATGCACAGTAAATGGATCAGTGCTCTGTTCATTTATGCCCATCTTCAAAACAGTTGTAGCATACCCGCTCGGGAAGAATGTCAAATACCAGTCTTTATATGCATCATCCAACGGGTTTATCTCAAGCAATAATCCGCGGTCAGGCATCTGGTTTATTCTTTTAAAGTCTGTTTCCTTGTTCAACTTAAGGTTGCTTATTGGCTGTGATTCAGTGCTTATTGGCTCAAGTTTTATTGGTTCACTGCTTACTACAACACTATTTATATAAAAGTCAATGTCATTGTCTAATTCAAATTCTGTTCCATAATTATATCTTCCTTGCGCTGTATCTTTCCCTATCTTTGCATCAAATGGCAGATAATAAAGTGCCATTCCAGGGTCAAAGCCAGGGCCTTGCAGCTTATGCAAATATGTTATTATTTTTGCATTCAATTCATCGCCTGTTTTGAATGCCCATTTTTCGTTATCAAACATAGCATTTACTTTTACGCTGTATTTTCCAGGCATTCCTACAATTCTTTGCCCTTCATTATACCATCCTTCTCTCAATACTTCAAACTTTTCCGGAGTCTTCAATAAATAAGGGCTTATAAAATTGAATGAATCTCCTGCCTGGAAGAATGCATTCTTTTGGTAATAATCAACGAAATCAGAGTAAAAGTCTGGAGTATATCCATCCCTCATTAAGTAAGCATCGAATATCATCAAGCTTCTTAAATAATCTAAATTCTCTTCTTCTTCCTTCCAGCCAGATGGCCAATTTATTGTGAATCCTTCCGGGTTTCCCCCATTTATGTATTGCCCTACTGACGGAATATCCTTGTCTATGAAATATTCCAAAGTCATTTTGTTGTTTAAGGGCGCAGTAGTATATGGCAACCAGCATCCCTGCGGAGTTATTGGATTTACATATACGCAGCCTTTCAAGGCATTATCCTTGTCTGTTGCAATAGCACCTGGTTCCATTATGCTTGCGGTTGCGAAATAAGAACCCCAGCTGCTAACCTCAAATGTATGGCTTACCTCTACACTTGATTTTTTGTTTATTATTCCTGTTGGAACATATATTGATTTGCTGTCATCCCCGCTGCTTGTTCCAATTACAATTAAAAGTATAGCTCCTTGTCCGGTAGTACCTTCATAAGTTACCGAATCAGTGTAATCTGTATTTGATTTATTTTCAATATTTACATCTACCTTTAGGTAAGGGTATGCTGTTGAAGATAATTTTACTGATTTTATGCCTATGCTGCCAGCATTAATTATCCCTAAACCGTTTTCTTCATTTACTTTTTCACAGCCTTCGATAATGGCTTTCTGCTGCCAATTCTCAGGGCATGAAATATCAGTATTTGCTTTTAGGAATTCATCCAATTTGAACAATCTCTTTGAAAGCATTATGCTGAATTGCGTTGCATCACAGTAAATTTCTTTACCTTCATCCTTGTTTGCCTCGCAGTAATCAATTGGAACTCCTTGTCCTGTATCAATGTCATCACTCCAGCCCCAGTTGAACCTTACCTTTGGAACTGCCCCTTCACCTGTAACTCCTCCGCCTTCACATTGGTCTACATTTAATTTAGGCAAAGGTCCGGCCTTTGGTTTTACTCCGTTGAATTTTAGGTGCATTGCTTTTGTTGTTGTTCCCTCTCCCTTTATTTCACATTGGCCTTCTGCATCTGATGTTCCTACTCTATACACATCAAATGTATTTTCTTCACACCTTACTGTTTCACCATAATTGTCTTCCCATTCGCTGCTTACCTGCAATAAACCATAAGCTGTTTCATTCTTTAGGCTGTCAATATCTGAACCTTTAATTGGCATTGCCCAAAGTTGTTCCCATACTGGGTTTTCAATACTCCCAGTGATAGAACTGCCTGCTGGATCCATAATCATTTGCGCTTTGTCATCACTTATTTTTGATTCAATGTCTGCAAAGCTTTGATCGCAGGTTGTGCTTATGCTATCTAATCCATTCCCTAAAATTAAATTACAATTCAAGAAATCAGAATCACTGTATGCTAAATCCCTGTGCGGTGTTTTTTGGTCTGCAGCTTCTTCTACGCATGTCTTGTACTTTCCTTTACAATCAACATAGCAATCTGCGAAATCATTTCCTGTGTCACAATCTTTTATGCATTCTGCAGAACTTGGGCTGCATGGATTAAATTCACCAGGTTCATTCCCTAGCTTTATTTTATAATCCTTGAAATTTTCTTTTGTGCTATAATCACCGGAATCACAGCTACAGAATACCCAGGCACAAAGCAATGCTACAGTTAACGCAGTTACCACTATTGCAGCACCAATTGCTATGCCATATGGACCTCCTAATGCACTAACTGATGCTGCAGTAGTGGCAGTTGCTACTGCTGCAGCTAATACCACAGTAGCTGTCCCAGCAACAACTGCGGTTATTACTGATGCAGCCATTATTGTACCTTCCGCTCCCTCAGTATCATACCATTCCAAATATTCTGTTGTCCAGTCTTCCCAGGTGCATTCATTTGCTTCTACTCCAAATGGCTGTTGTACAAATTGGGTATTTTTCAGCAAGAAAATATCTGATGATGCTGTGCCTTCTCCGACAGCAAAGATATCTGATTCGTAATTATCCAAAAAGAACCAGTCTGATTGCCCTGGCTTTATTTCAACCTCCATTGAGCCTAGGTTTACAAATTCCGTAACAAGATTCTTTGGTTTTGCCCAGATTGTTATTCCATATAATCCAACTGCAGTTTCCTGGTCTCCGGCATTAGGATTGTAGTCTAATCTGCTTACTTCAACAACTGCACCGTCGGCTTCTGAATTAATTGTGAATTTGGAGTTTGCGGCTTTTGATAAGTCTAATCCTCCACCTTCCTTTAAATTGCCGTTGCATTTTGTGTCTCCTTTACATAAAATAATTTCTATGGGAACTTTACAGTCATTTGTTACCATAAAAGAATCTTTATAACTTGAATCAGATGGCATTCCTCCCTCAGTTAATTCTATTTTTCTGTCACCGGAACTTCCGCTTGCTTTATAATAATCCAGGCAGCTGAATAGATTTATGTTTGTTACATGCGCCTCAATTGCTGTTGGGTTTGAAATTACCTCAAGCAAACCTATCTCACCGGATGGGCTTGCAGCTTTTACCAAGCCCCAGACATTTACTGTGAAATTCGCAGTTAACCCTTCTGTCCCTTCTTTTGGTTTGTATATTAATTTTCCGAGATATGTTTTCCCTGTTTCCTGCACGCTTGAGAATGGGAACATGAAATCCTGCTTGAAATTCATGATTAATGGATCTGTGATTAAGCCGCTTTCAATATTTATTGCTGCATCCCCTGGCATTGATTCTCCATTAGTGAGAAGCTGGAATCTTATTCCTTCCAAATCTACGCCGCAGGTATTTTGCAATTCAAATTCAAGTATAGCATCATCATTTAATGTGCCGGCAACCCAGTTCTTTACATCTGCACCGCCCAAAGCAGTTAACCTTACACAATCCTCTGTTGGCACATCGCCATAATTTATGCTTATTGGGTCGATTGGGACTTCCTGCAAGTATGGGGCGGATAAAAAAGCATCATTATTCTCTAATTTTATAATTAATTTTCCACTTTCAATATTCACATTTGCCTTTTGCAGGTTGTATAAAATGTTTTCAGCTTCATCGCTTAATATTGCCTTTGCCTTTGACTGCTTTGCCTCATTGCCTTTAATTTTGACAGGCAATGCCTGCCCGCCAATAGCTTCATTGTTCAAGTAATTTTGCATTGCCTCAATATTCAATAATCCGATATAATCATTGTAATCCCCGCCAATTTTGTCATATTTCAAAGAGGTAATTGAGAAATCACTCCCTGTCTGGTTTATCACATTGAATGACTGGAAATTCTCATGCGCTGCTTTATTCACAACATTCAATTTGAAGCTGAATGGTGAAGGGTCAAATTTCATAATCTGGTCTGATACTGCAATATCTAAATAAGCAGGGGCATAATCCTCTTTTACTGCCTTTACTTTTATTATGCTTTTTGGCGCTGTGCTTGGGATATTTACCTTTGCAATTCCATCATCCCAGCCCTTATCTGAGTCTCCGCTTAGTACTGTGTTAATATGGTATGGAGTTTCATAATCTGGATGCTTTCTGTCAACAATAACTATTGCATTATTTATTACGAAATCGCCTTTTTCATCCCGTATTTCCAAAATAAGCTGCTGGTCTGAATAAGCAGGCAACGATTCTCCAGTAGGCTCTTTCAGTATTATTTTCAGGTTTTTCTCTGACAGCACGCTGAAATTTACTGTGTAAGGATACATCCCTTCTATTGGTGCATTATCCCCCATCAGATAAATTTCAATATTTGCCGATCCTTTTTCTATTGCCTGCAATTTCATTTTTATTGCGATATTTTTCTTATATGAAAAATCGCCCAAATTTTCTAATTCAATATTGTAATTGTCGGTTAATGCATCAACTGTTTCAACCTTTGAATCAGCATTTGTCAATTCATAACTTTTTACCTTTAAAACATCCTTTGTGCTTTTTATAATCATCTTATATTGCTGGTATTTTATCGTTGAAGCATTCTGTATGCTGAACGAGAAATCATAATCCGATAAAATCACAAGCGGATAATTGCTTGCATATTCATAATATAAATCCTGCTTTGTTAAAGGGTCTTTTCCGTATAATTTCTCATTGCCCCAGCAGAACTGGTCTGATTTTAAACCATCTTCCTTTTCACCGCACTGCAATGGATTGCCTTCATATAATTCCGCAGTATATGTGTTAGCATAGAGCGCTTTTTTTCCTGCATTTGTTTCTGCTGTTCCCAAAACATCATCTAGAGGATCTCTCAAATACAATTGATTCTCTGATGCAATTGCCCAGGTTCTCCAGAACACTGGAATAAATGCGCTTGGTTTTGTAACCTTTACAACAATTCCAATTGAGTATTCCTGATAATTTGGATTCGTCCAAACTATGTTTACCCATTTTGATTTTCCTTCAGTAGGTATTTCTTCAACTGCTCCCTCCTGATAGGTTTCCCCTCTAGTTATTGAAGGCATATTGCCTGCATTGATTGAATCCTCGCCACCGTTTATCTGTATTCCATCATTTTGCAGTATGAATGAATCCCCGGTTCGGAAATGCATTCCTAACTGGTACAATGGTTTTTCTGGTGAAGTCAATTTAAACCTGAATTCATATTCCTTTCCGTATAAAAGTGAATTTGCAAAAGCACCGCCTTTTTCATAAATTCCCTCTAATTCAATCTTAGGATTTTCTCCGGCATATGGCGGAGACATTAATGCCAAAACATTAAATGTTTGCCCCTGCACCAGATTCAGCACCCTGCTCTGCAAAGGCATATACTGCGGATGCTTAAATAAAAAGTACACTCTTTTGTCTGCTTTCACTGTTAAGGTAGTTTTTCCCTCAGGCATTTCATTTTCGGAAACAATCAATTTTCCATCATAGGAATACATCTCATATTTTATCCCTGAAATCAATTGCTTTGTCTCTTTATCCTTTGCCTCAAGCTCAATGGTTGCATCTCCGATAATCATTGTCACATCAAATAGATTGTCTTCAGTAATTAGGATTTTCTTTGCTAATGCCCTGTCTTTGAAATAAGCCGGAGGTTTTGTGACATAAGGATAAATTTCTTTTTCTGTAGCTTCACTTCCGCCCAAAATATATTCTACTTCACCATTTGCATTTGTAAACTGTTTTATGGAAGCGATTGGCATTTCCATCAGATAATCTTCAGAGCCATCTTCAATAAACCCTTTAACCATAAACCTTACTTGGGCATTTTTTACAGGAATGCCATCCTCATCCTTTACTGTTACTTTTACTTTTCCTGAATTTGAGGCAGTAATTTTTTCAAGCTCAACAGTTTTTGTTATCTCCTTCAAATCTCCGAATTCAGTTGCATTTATATCAACATTATTTGAATAATAACCTTCTTCCAATCCGCCTTCTTTCTTTGCATATATTTTGTAATCTTTTACATCATAAACTGCAAATTCTACGACCTTGCCTGTTTCTGTTGTATTTTCCTCATCAACATTTTTATTTTTTGAATCCTTCAAAATTACCTTTGCGCCTTTTATTACTTGTTTATTGTCCTTGTCAACAGCATACACTTTTATTGTTGCCTTTTTTTCCTTGCTTGTCGGGATATCAACTGTTTCTGTTTTCTTTGAATAAACAACAATGCCTGAAACATTATTAGAGCCATAATCTTTTTTCGGATCCTTTATTGCAACATTATATGTTCCTGGCGCCAAGTTAAATGTGACAAACCCATATTCTAATGTATAATCCTCAAGCTCAACACCATTGTCTCCATAAATGCTTATTCCAAAGTTTGTTCCAGTAAGTATCCCTCCAGTTTCATCAACAACATTTACAACAAGAGTTCCGTTAGGAGTAGGCTTTTCAACCAGGTTAATTAATTTGTCTTTCTCGCCTTCAAGCATTATTACTGTGGCATTCTCATACTTGTCTGATAAAATATTCACATTTAATTTTCCGCAATTTAATGGCACTTGGGTAGTGATTGCAGGCCCTTTTCCTGATTCCTGCCAAGTGTCTGTTGTATTTGAGCATGAAAAAGATAGGGTAAAGTCCTCGCCCTCAAGCAGTCCAGTTGTTCCCTGCAAAATCAAGCTGACTGTGGTTTTCCCTGAAGCCCCTTTTTCGCTTAATGTAACATACTCACTAAAATCTTCTGACCCGATATAAAGCGTTTTCTCAAATTTCCCATAGTTCTTTCCGTTTAATATAAATTCGTCTGCCTTTAATTTCAGTTCAGATTCCGCCGGCACATTTAAGATTAATTTTCCTAGAGTATCAGTGTTCCCTGATTTCCACTGATTGTCCTTCAAATAGGATACTTTCATATTGGGAAGCAGATTTCCCTTATTATCCTTGAATGTCAAAATAGCCTTTACATTTCCTTTTGCAATCTCTCCTTGTGGATTTAAAAGTATAACACCAACAATTGCCAAAATCAGTATTCCAATTCCAATCATTGCAAGTTTTTTTCTTCCCAAACCCGCAATTTTCATTTTTATTTCTTCAAATTTATCTTTCAGGGACATAGTACCAGCCATTTTATATTTAGCCAAATTAAAGCAATTGGCTATATTTAATATATTTATATAATTTATATAACTAACCTTTAAGAAATAGCATAAGTGATTGATTACTTGGGTAATTATGCCTGAATTAGATATTGATAACTTAGGTTATTTTTAGTTCTTTTTTGATTTTTTCTAAAGAATGTACTTTTCCTTGCTTTATCTCTTTTCTGGCTTTTTTGATGTCTTTTAACGTTCTGCTGCTTAAGTGGGCATTATTCTCATTCCATCCTTCTCTTGATTCTTTTAACAATTGTTTTGTGCTTTTGCTTGATTTAAATGTTCCAATCTGCTGCTTTAAAATCTCATCCTGCAGAAGCCATTTCCACAATGGAATGTATTGTATGTTTTCTCCATTCTTTTCCAGATTTTTCGTAATTATTAACAATTTGTTTACTTTTTTATTGCATTTTTTGAATTCCAATAACCCTAAAGTTTCACGCTCAGGTATTTCATCAGTATATGAAACATTTATTGCATCTAAGCTATAGTCTGCATTCTTTATTACAAAATCTACCTCATTCTTATTTTTCCAATAGTATATCTCATTATCTTTTCTTTTGAATTCCAGAAAAACCAAATTCTCAACCAATTTTCCCAAATCTTTACTAAATTTGAACGAAACAGCATTTCTTAGGCCGTTGTCTATGCAATATATCTTACTTGGGCGTGTTTTTTGTTCCTTTAATGAATATGAAAAATGATTTATTTCAAAAAATAGGAAAGCATCAAGGTAATGGCTTAAATATTGTTTTATCTGCCAATATGCTAAACCAGTCATCCCCCTTAGACTTCTTAAAGATATATTTCCAGCTAGGTTTGTTGCTAGATATTTTGCTAATTCTTTTGGCTTTTGACTTTTTATATTATGCCGGTCTACAACATCCTTGAATATGATGTCATCAAAATAATTTGTCAGAATAAGCCTTTTTTGCTCATCTTCTTTGAAGAAAACTTCTGGGAAACCCCCCCCATCCAAGTATTTTTCCAATAAGCTTTGTATTTTTGGCAAATCTTGTGGAAATACCAAGCCTTTTTTAACCATTTCTTTATTTACTTCAATCTTGGAAAACTCTAAATATTCTATGAAGCTTAATGGCATTACCTCAAAAGATACTATTCTGCCGGTCAATAGGGTAGAATATTCTCTTTTCAATAAGTGTGCTGAACTGCCTGAAACAACAAATTTTGCGTCACTTTTTAAGTCATATTTTTTTCTTACCCATAATTCCCATTTTTGTTTTTTCTGGACTTCGTCTAAGAATATAAATGCTTTTTTATCGGGATTTATATTTTGTTTATATTCTAAATAAATATCATCAAGGGATTCATCCAATAGTGCTTCATCTTCAAAGTTTATTAATAAAATATTGTTAGGCTCGGTTCCATTTTCTATTAATTTTTTAATCATCTGGTACATCAAAGTGCTTTTCCCAGAACGCCTTACCCCGGTAATAACTGTAGTTTCTTTCAATTCAATCGTTTTTATTATTTCCGCGTAATCAGTTCTTTCAATTCCAGCAAGCTCTTCCAGAACTGCTCTTTTGTTGAACCACCATGGATTCCAGCCCCTTAGTACATCTATTATCGCCAAAATATCACCTTGTTTGTTACTTATTTTAGTAACAAATAGTTAATAAATGTTACTTTTTTAAGTAACCTTCTAGTAATAACTAAATATGGCTAAAATATTGAAAAAATAAAGAAAAAGATAATCAGCCATTTGGCTGATTATTCAAATCCAAAGAATTCCACAAATATGGAATTCATTGTCTGTCAAAAACCGACATGTTTTTGACATAAATTTATTCAGTTATGCATCCTACAATAGGGTCTTCTGAGATGTTTACCTCAGCTAAAAGGTTTGAATACTTTTCAGTGAGGATTTTCTGCGGGTTCCAGAAGAAATTAACCTTGCTTGGATTATTGTAGCCAGCAACACAGACATTCTCTGCTTCTATCTGGTTTATGACCTGTTCAACAGACCTTATGTATGCATTCTCAAATTCTACAGGTTTCAAAGACATCTGCCCTGTTCCTTCGCCATCCGGATATACAAATTGTGCTTCGTCAGTATTGTGCATTGCCCTCATTTTTAACAATGCCTTGTCCTTGCTGTCCTGTGGTATGAAGAATACTGTTCCCAAATAAACGTTTCCTTTCTTCTTCATATTGCACCATTCAAATCCATAGTCTGATGGGGCTGTTCCTTTTGAACAGGCGTTTGCCCTCTGCACCATTCCCTTGAAGTCTGGTGCTCCTCCGACAGGCCATCTCTCAATTAATTCAACGCCTTCGAAATCCTTGCAATGCAATCCAAATGCAGACCACATAGCAAGATGGTCTCCCGGCTCTTGTGGCTGTTCATCAAGCATTAAGGAATAATATGCGTAAGCCTTTTCCATTTCTCCGCCAGTTACTTTTAATACTGCAGGAGCTGCTAAGCTTGGATAGAATTTAATGCTTGGCTCATTTACGTTGCTTCTGTCTACTGCTAAAATAATTCCCCTGAATACATTGTTCATGAGCTGGAAGTCATCGTATCTTGCAACATTTACCTTTGTTACTGCATTTGACCCTGGGATATCCTGTGCTATTACTGCATATTTGTCTGTAGCATCTAATTCATTTATCAGGATTGTTTTTTCCGGGGCAATTGTTTCCGCCTGGAAATAATTCACACCATAACCCTGTCGTCCATCTTCTGAATTCTTTCCTACAATGCCATCTACGGGCATGTAATAGAATGGTGAATCCGGGCTTGGGTTTGAAAGCTTCTCTAATTTTACAACAATATTTGCTGTCGGGTCTTTTTCCGAATTAAATAATTGCCAAGGATTTTCCTTGTCATATATGATGCTAATAGTAACCTTATATTTTCCCGCATCTATGTTGTTGTAAGGTGCTTTTAACATTGGGCTTTCAAACTTGAATCTTTCGTTGTCCAAGAAATACTTGTTCAATAAATCTGAATAATTCTCTTCTATGCCTGTGAAGAAATCTGAAGATAACAGGTATTCAACAAAGTCTTTTTTGAAGTCTTCACTGTAACCATCATTCATCAGGTAGGAATAGAAGCTTGTCAGTTCAATTACAGGCTCTAAACCTGCATTTGCATTTGCGTATTCTGTCAACCTTTCTGTGGAATATGGCTCGCATTTTGCTAACCCTTCATCTGTGCTTGAATTTATTGTAATTTCAGCAGTAAGTTCATCATTTGTTGTATCTCCGTTCTTGCATGCTTTTCCGCATTTAGACTCACAGTCTGCTGTTGTGCATTTCTCCCCTGCAACATTTAAACCCCAGTCGGTTATTTTTACGCTGATTTCATGCGTTCCTTCTGGAACACTTAATGTTTTTTCAACACTCCCTAATGAAGTAAATGTAACCTCTTCAGTTTCTGTTACATTTGATGTGCCTGGTGTTGCAGCCATTGTGGGATAACCAAATTCTACATTTGCCCACATCTCGGTGTTATGCCCGTTCTCTGCTAAAACTGCCTTTACTTTGATTGTGTTGGCAGTTTCCTTTGAGATGAATAAATCAGTGATTGCAACATCCTTATCATACTTTGACAATTCATTTGTCAAGTGAGTAGCAACGCCTAATGCTGAAGGGCATTTTAAAGTTCCTGCTGCATCAAGCTTTTCATCTATGTCTTTTATTTTCTGCAGCAATTCACTTGAGAATTGCACTGCATCACAATATGCATTGTTTGCATTCTTTTCATCACATGCATTCTCTTTTATCTGTGTGAAATCCCATGTGAACAATAATTTAGGCATAGCATTCTTTCCTGTCTTGCCTGTCATTGTCCCTATTGTACAGGGCAATACCTCCAATTCAACAGGCGCTGCCTTTGTTGGCTCAAATGCGTTTAACTGTATCCTAAATTTCTCAATATACGATTGGCCTTTTTCAACTGCTGCATCCTTTGGCGTTAATTTCCTGTTTGATGTTAATGTTTCGCCTTCACAGTTTTCTTTTTCTGATCCAGCCACTGTTGTACAGTATTTTGCCCTTGTTTCCTTTCCGCCTGCGCTCAATACAGTGAATATTGGTGTATACTGGTCTACCTGTTTTAATCCTGCTGTATTTGTAATCTTGTATTCAAATTCTTCCATAAATTGCCCGGGTTTTTCCGGATTTGGCAAAATACTTTGGTTTATTAATTCAAATTCTGCACCTTCAAACAATGGTTCAATCTGTTCCATTGCAGTCAGGTCTGTTGCTGCCTCTGTATTTGCATCTGCTGCTGCATTATTATTCTCTACCTCAGTTTCCTTTGTCTGCAATAGCAGCATATGCCCTGGCATTAATAAATTCTTGTCATTATACACATAATCTTCCTTCATTGCGCCTATTTCTTCCGCAGTGAATGGTATTTCTTTGAGGATTAGTTGCTGTGTTATGCTTCCAGAATCCTCTGTAGCCCATGCTGCAAGCAATCCTGTTATTGCTCCTAATCCCATTCCTGCCCAAGGATTCGTTAATCCCATATTGACAATTCCAAGCAGTCCGCTTACAGTTCCACCTACTCCATTTACTAGCCCACCTATTCCAGAACCAATGCCGCCCATTCCACCGCCATAGCCTTGGTCATAACCATATCCCCCACCGTATCCTTGTTGCCCATAAGGATAGTTTCCTGTTACTGGTGGAATTGCTAGGGTTGCACTGCCGGTTGCTGTACCACCAATACACTGGCCACTCTCGTCGCATTTTCCCGTAGATTGGCATGTCGTATCCTTGTTTACGTTAAAATATTTCCACTCTGGAGTTTCTGCTGTGCCACCTGTACACTTAGCTATCCAACAGCCGTTTTTTAATTGTGGTTGGTCTTTGAATTTTTCTTCTTCTTTACAGTTATTTGTTGTTGTCGGTGCTGCTTCGCTACCACAACTTGCTGTTCTTGCTTCTGCTTCACAAGCAGTGAAATCTTTTTTAGTAGCATCTTCCTTGCTTTTATCGTACATCATGATACATATATCTTTTTCACAAGTTAGCGTGTATCCTTTTTCTTTTAAACATTTTTCTAATTTTTGTGCTTGAGCCTCACAATTTACAGTAGTTGATAAAAAATCCTTTGTCTTTACAGCTTCTTCATCATAGTCTTCTGCACTAAGGCATTTTTCCTTGAAGCATTTGAATCCTTCTTTACATTCGGTTCCATCTTTTTTACCAGCACATTCTTTATCTGTTCCTGCTGCTGCGCCAGCTTTTGCTGTGCAGGTTCCGTCCTTGCAAATTCCGCCGGCACATGGTGCATTCTCCGATTTTCCTTTACATCCCTTATCATCACAGCCTAGGCCTCCTCCTTCTCCCCAGAAGCAGCCAGATTCTCCTAAAGCACCAAGGCCTCCAACAATGAAGCCAATGCCTGCTCCCATTAATGTTGCTGTTCCCTTGCAGCCAGCATCCCATTCAGTGACATCATACCATGGCTCGTCGCCGCGGTTGAACCAGCATGATGTGTCATATTTCCTTGTTACTTCAAACTGGCCTTCATAGCATTTATTCCTTACTTTAATTATATCATAGCCTGTTACTGCAGCATCTTTGTTTGGGTTCTGGTATATATCCATTTCATACTTGCTTATTTCATAACAGTCTCCGCCCAAGATTCTTACCCTGATTAATTTCCTTGGCTCGAATTCTGTTTTTTCCAGTCCCTTTACAAAGACATTTATTGGGTACTGCCCTGCGTATTGCTCTTTTGAAGTGTATATCTTTATGTCCTTCTTGTCTGTTCCCTGCATTGTAAATTCTTTTGAATCCAAATCCAAGGCAGTCTTAAGCTGGAAATCTACCTCTTTTCCACAATTCTTTGTTTCAATGCCTAAGGTAGCGTCTGTCCCTATCTTTGTTTTTATCAAATCCTGCGAGAACATTATGCAGTCCTCAAGGTTTGTAATTGTCATCTTTACATTCAGTGATTTTTCCAATTCCTGCACTCCTGAATCAACAAAGTTCTCTGCCTTAATTTTAATTGTGGCTTCTGCATTGCCTATTACTCCGCCATCCGGCGTGAATGTCAACACCCCTGTAATAATTTCCCCTTTTTCTAACTTCGGTTTTATTAATTTGTAGAATCCTGAACTTACCTGTATTGTGTCTTCTTCCAATTTCAATTCAAAGATTCCCAAATGATTGGTTTTCCATTCTGCTGTTGCCTGCAAATTATCCAAAGTAATAGGAATTCCTTTTGTTACACAATTATTCTCTATTTTAATCTCCAAGCTTCTTGGTGCACCTTCTGTTGCCCCAATCCATTCAGCCTTATTTACTACAAAGCAGTCTGCATTGTCTGCTTCTCCGCCCAATCCAATGCTGACTTTAATGTCTATGTTCTGTATCCATTCCTTTCCTAATGCCGAAACAGTAACTTTTAATTTTCCGTCAACACTTCTTGGCTTTTCTGTTTTCAATCCAATAGTGCTTAATTTTACAGGAAGATTAACTGTTTCATATCCTTTTGAAACAATCTTTTTTCCTTTGTATTCTGTCAATAAATAATTTTCAACAGCTTCTGTGTCAATTAAATCATAGAATGTTCCGCTTAATTCTATACTTTTGATAATTAGTTCCATTTCTGTTTTGTTTGTTATAGTAAAGTTAGATGTTTTTTCAGGCTCTGCTTTTGGATTTAAATTATAGGTTAATGAAAGCGGATTCACAAGGATAACTGCACTATCCACAGTTAGTTCTGTTGTAAATACCTTATAGTTTGCCTTCTCAGCCATTAGTTTAATTTTCTCAGCTGGCTGCATTGAAGGCAGTTTTAATTTCGCTATGCCTAAGGTATTTGTCTGGGCCTGTGACAATAATGCCCCGTATTTATCCTTTACACTTATTACTGCTTTATCTACCTCTAATCCCGTAACAGCATTCTTTGCCCTTACTACAATATCATTTGATTTTCCTGATGGCAATAAGGGTATAGCATCAGTGAATGTTCCATCATTTTCATACTCTAATTTGAATTCATTGTCTGCTGTTGTTACAATATTCAATGTTTCTTCCAATACATTCTTCTTTCCTGAAAATATATAAAATGTAAATGGAGTAGCTCCTGTCTTTTTAGGATTAAATTCAATTTTTCCTGTTACCTGGCTATTTGGCTGTATATTTCCTGAATCTAATTTTCCCGTATCAAATCCGATTTTTTCATCCAAATCTGTGCCGCTTACTTTAGATTCAACATGTCCCTGCGCTCCGCTTATTGTGTATGATAGTATATCTAAACTTTCAGTTACATCTTTTATCTGCAATTCAGATTCATAATATGTATCCATTTCTGATTCTGAATTATTTATTATTTTGAATTCAAGCGCATAGTTTGTTCCTACTTTAGCTTGATATCCTTCTGTTGCACTTTCCATTAATTTTGTTGACTTATCAGTAATGTATGCTGAGAAGCACCATTTTTCCGAACAAACCTTTTCAACACCAACAACAAACTTTTCTATATTTGTTTTAGCATATAATAATTCTTTTACTAAATCCGGAACTTGCCCTACGCCTACTGATTTATCCTCAGGGAAATTAATTAATGTGCCTTCTGAATTTATTGCATAGGCTCTCCAATCAAGCAATACAGCTTCTCCGAATAATGCCTCTTTCTTAACTTCAACCTCAAATTCAACAGTTATTGATGCATTCTCAGGAATTCCATACCATTCAACTGTTGCCCATTTTGCTGCGCCCTCACTTTTATAAAGCATATCATCTGCTTGGCCTGCTGGCGGATTATACGCAGTGCCTTTTACTATCTTGCTTGCGCTTGGCGCATTTATTGAAATTATCTGGGCTGGGTCTATCTCCAATTTATTTGAAATGCCTTCCCTTCCTGTCCTTAAATGGAATCCTAATGTATTATATGAAACATCCTTTGGAACATTGAGCTTGAATTTTGCTGTGTATTTTTCTCCGTTGGTAATATCTAAAACACGGTCCTTTCCCTTGAACAACCCCAAAAAGGTTACTCCCTTTTCCTTCCAGGTTATATCTCCGCCAACAATGTTTGGCATCAATATTGCTTTTATTTCAGCCTCTCCATTTCCTATTATTTCAACAGGCTGTGATATATATGTGGAGTAATCTGCCTTCTCGACAATAGCATAAACAGATTTGTCTGCTTTTAATGTCAATGATAATATTCCGTCAGCGCTTTCTATCGGTTTGGAACCGCCGCCTAAAACAGTATTGTCAAATGTGTCCCTTAAGGTTACATTTGCGAACTGCAATGGATTTCCATCCTCATCTAGTGCCATTATTTTTAATGTTCCATTTGGAATATCCAAAACAACAGTATAGACTAATTCTTCTGAATTGTCTGCTGTAAATTGCAACGCATCGCTCCAGCCTGAGCTTGAGCCTTTGTATGCAAATACTTTATATGTTGTGTACTCTGATGTTTGGAATTTTCCTTCCCCATTTGCATCAGTAATTGTTTGTGGCAACCCGACAGAATAACCATCAGGGCTGTATAATCCAACATGCGCATTAGCTACAGCATTTCCTTCCGAATCAACTATTTTTACGTGCAATTGTGTCTTGCATTGTATGCCTGACTCCAATTCAACCAAATATGTTTCTTCCTTTATTTTTACATCAGTCACTTTCTTTATGCAGTAATCAGGATGTGAAACAACTAAATTGTATGTTGTATCTTCCCCTACCTTAAAGGGTTCTATTTCTCCTAATTCATCAGTAGTGTGTGTTTCAATTGAGGATTTTTCTTTTTTCAAGGTGACAGTCGCATCCTTAACATTAAACCCAAATGATTTGCTTTTTACATGAACTTTTATTGAACCCAATATTGCTTCCTTCAATTCAATTGTTATTGTTTTATTCTCGCCTTCAGCCAGCGTGAATGTTGAAGAAGCAGAACTTGCAAATATGTCTGTTCCTTTTGTTTTTACAAAGTAGGTTCCTGTTGCAACGCTTTCAAATATTACCTGACCTTCACCATATTTTGAATCGACATATTCACCTTCCCCTTCTGAAAAACCGTCATCAGTTTTGTATATTTCAATCCATACTGTTTCATCTGTGGCCTTATTATTAAACATTAAATTTACTGTAACGCTTCCAAAGCTTTCAATCTTTTCCTGCATTATTGCAATGCCGCCATTTACTGCCGGCTCCCAATAGCCTGATGATTCATACTTTTCTGATGAAACCTTATATTTTAAATCACCGCAGTTTTTTGGCTTTACAACAAACACTTCACCATTATAAACTGTTTGAGTTGAAGGATCCTCTGCTTCAGGGGTTGTGCAGTCAAATTCAACCTTTACTGCTTCAGTTATTTTTTCCCCATCTGGTGTTTGTATTGTGAAATTAATCTCTTCACCTTCTCCAGCAAATTCAATGGGGCCTTCTGCCTGCAGTAAAATAGCCAATTCCAAATAATCAGAATCCATTAACTGTGAGCCGCTTTTTAATTTATAACCTGAATATTTTATTGAATAGTCTAAAACAGCATCCTTTGGCAGTTTCAATGCATCGGTTTTACCTTCAGCATTTGTATACACTATTTCTGTTTTATCCAGGTAATTTAAGGTTACAGCTGCATTTTCTATTGGTTTTGCTGTGCTTAAATCAGTTACTAAAAAGCTTATTGAATATTCTTGTGCGCCGAACATTCCGAACAAAGGCAAGGCAAGGAATAATACTGCTGCTAATATTAATATTAAGAACAATAAGAAACTAGGTATTACCTTATCAATAGGCTCAATTACCTTGTATATTGGAAGCTTTGCATCAATCTTATCCAGCAAAGCATACCACTTGTCTTCTAATCCATAGTAGAAATCTTTTATACCCATATCAATCTAACCTCGCCTTTTTTTATTTTTTTCAGCTTTTATTTTTCTTATTGTTCCTTTTTTCAGTGTCTTGCCAACACTGTTTTTTTGTGCCTTTGGCACTTTAATATTTTTGTGCCTTTTGGCACTCTACTATTTCTTCTATATATTATAAACCAATAAATATTATTATTTACTTTATTATTATTGGCTTTTTGGTGTGCTGAATAAAATAAATCAGCACACTTTAGTCTGTTAGATTAAGGAATGCCTGTGAGTTCCAGTACAACTCTGTTTTGTAGCTGTTTGCTTCAATACAAATCTTTGATTCCTTTATCATATCAAAGTATTCCTTTAATCCATTAGGGCTATCGTCTGCCCCGCTGGTTACCAAATGTATTGTTCCACCTTCGGGTGATTTTGTAAAGTCTGTTTCTTCAGGCTTCATAGCGCCAAAGCTCATTCCTGTCATTTTTATGTCCTTGTTCGTGCAAGCAATTTCAATCTGGTCTTGTGTGTACAATGGAGGAGTCAATACTGTTTTGTAAGGCAATCCTGTGCCTTCAATCTTCATTTTTGCAGCATATTGATTGTCTTCAAGTGCTTCACAACTAAAGTCTTTTACTTCATATTCTCCAAGAGTATCTTCGTGTGCTTTATTTTCATTATCAAGCCATTCTGCTATGTATTTAGCATTCTTTTCACCTGTTACCTTAACAACATGTGGGCTTGCAGCCTTGTCTATTTTCTTTAATGGCTGTGCATAGCCTGATTTTTCAAATGGCTTTTTCGCCCCATTTACCAATCTATAATATGCAGTTAAAGTCCCGCTTTCTTTTGATTCTAATTTTAATGCCAGCGGCAGGCTTGCATTATGGTAGAAATTGAATAAGTTGTTTTCACTTGTCTCATCATATTTCTCCAAGCCCAATACCATACCATCCTGTGTTCCTGCAAATTTCAGGTTGCTAAACCCGAACAAAGTAACATTGTTAGCTTGTTCACTAACCTGACTTTGCATTACATTTATTATGTCAAAGTTGCATACATCATTTTCATAATTTGCGCATAAGTCTAAGGTAGATACAGTTTCTGCATTTACACACTTTTCTGCTATGCAGCTTTCATCTTCTTCACAATCACTATTATCAGTACAATCCTCTGCATCTTTTGATTGTGTTGCATAGTGTGGTAAAACCGCACCATATGAATCTCTTTTGCTATCTCCTGTTTTATCTTTGGCAGCGAGATAACCATCGAAAGGCACATATAGATACATGTTATTTGCAAATGCTGTGCCTGTTTCATCATCTATTTCTTTCAGTGTTTTTGCGATTATCATTTTTATATTAACTTGTTCACTTAATTGTACACCACTGTTTACGCTTACTTCTGGTTCAAAGGACACATACCATAACCCAGAACCTTTTCCTGTTGCAATAATGCTCTTGTTATCTGTGCCTGTTGGGCTTTCTAATACAAAGAAATTCCACATAGAAATGTCTTCTGAATACTGTTCCTCGAAGTCCTTTGCAAAGTCAGTTGTGTAGAATCCATCACCAATCAAATACTCTGCTTTTTTCTCCAAGAAGCCAGAATCTATAGTGCCTTTATCCTTTCCATGTTCTATGATTGTATCTACAGTTTCAGAGCTATTGTCTGATTTGTACATGTAAGCTACCTTGAAGTCTGCTAATTTGTACAAATCCTGCAGGAATTCCTTCCATGCGTTTGAATTTCCAGTTATTTCTTTACTATCAGCGTATGTTGCCTTGCAGGTATCTGCATTTTTGCAATTTCCCATGCTTGTTGTTGTGTCTGTCTGGCCCAATAATTGTGTATGCAATAATGCATATTCCTTGAATGTCAGGAAATAACTGTTTGCTATCTGTGTTGGATTATCAAAGACTTTTGTTGCGAATTCCTTAGTTATTGCATGCAATTCTAATAATTTTGTAACCTCTGCCTTGCTTAATTCTGCAACAACATTCTCTGAGTCAATGCCTTTTCCATAGCATGCAGACATCTCAGTATCAAACGCATCAAGAACTCCGTTTAATTGGCTGAAATTTCCATTATCATGTGCTTCCTTGATTTTGTTCTTTGTTGCTTGCACAATGTCCTTGCAGTCTTTTTTGTCTGCAGGCAACTGTACTTTCAACAATTCATTCTTTGTTTTGTCCATAAAGAACAAATAATATTTATTTGATTCATCATCGCTTTTTATTGGTACAGTTTCCTTTGTGAATACATACAGCTGTTTCAGTGTTTTGATTTTTGTGCAATCTATTAACTTGCATATTGTGCTTGTATCAATCTTGCCAAGCTGTTCTTTTGCATTTTCTTTCCATTTCACCAAGCTTAAAACAAACTGTGCGCCATCACAGAACTTTGCGTCTCCGCCCTGTGCTGTTACAGTACAAGTTTTTTCCTTAATCTCTTCCTTGTCCCATGTTAAGAGATACTTGTCAAATCCATATCTTTTATAAGCTTCCTCGCCTGTTTCTGCACTGAAGTTTCCTGCGCAATAAAGTGGGGTCTTTTCTTTTACTGCTTCCTTTTCTCCTTCTCCTCCTTCTTCACATTTCTTGCATTTCTTCTTGCAGCAGTCACATTCTTCGCATTTTTCTTTTAAACAATCCTTCAGGCATTCATTCAGGCCTGTGCATTCTATCTTACATTCCTTTGTTATTTTTATGTATATTTCTGCCTTTTGTTTCTCTTCCTCTGTTTCTTTTTCCTTGTCATGCTTTGTTTTCAGGCATTTTTCCTTTGTTACATTGCCCTTGCCACCAACATCTTCCAAAGAAAGGTCGGTGTTAAGCATCTTTATCTTTATTGGAATATAAATCACAGGGCTTGTGCCGCCATAATAAATCCTTGTGACCCTTACCGGCAATTTTTCATCAATCACCGCGCATTTTGTTTTCATTTCACTCCTGTCCATAACCATTATTATGCTGTGGTTTCCGTAAGCTCTTTCAAAGTATAACTTTACACCTGATTCATCCTCGAAATATGTTTTCTCCAATTCATTAATGAAATCGCCTTCTCCACATACAGGCAATTTCTGCTCTAAAACTTCATGCCTGTCGTATGCTACCCTCATTAATGCATGTCCCCTAATATCTCCGCCATTGTCATATACAAAGCGGTCTGCTGTAAAGTGCGTATCAGTTAATATTCCATATTTGGCTTCCATATCCAAGAAGCCTTTTTTGTTCTCTGTTGGAATGCAATCCTCAGCCTTTACTGAAGGGTTTCCGTTTTTCATAACTATATCCGCAACCCCGGAAAATTGCCAGTAATCCATTAAAGTAATTGGAATTACCTCTGATAATGTCTGCATCATAAACGGGCTTCTGTAATTTACAATTGCTTGCCCAGGGCTTATAATTGATTTTGCCTGTCTATTCGCAGCGATTCTCATATTTCCGAATTGTTCATTTAATGTTCCAGGAACATTTCCAGGCCATTGTGTTATTACCTGAGGATCATATCTCAAGGATAATTCAACTACCTCGGACATTCCTTGTGCTGTCATCACAACCCTTGGCGGGCTTGCAATCAAGAATCTTACCAAATCACAAGAGCCATACTGGCTCATCTGTGGCAGCTGTCCAGGCAGTGTCTGGCCTAATTGAGTTTGGCCTGCTACTTGAGGTTGGCCCAATTGTGTACCTTGGCCCATCATTGATTCTGCCTGTGTTATTGTATAACAAGAAATATTCTGCGGGCCAAATGGCATTAACCTATAGCCCATATTGTAACAGCTGTTGTAGATTTTTGCTTTGCTTTCATTCCATCCGATAAATCCTACATTAAGTGTAGTAGGAGTCATTGTCGGCTTACATCTGTCCTGTATGTCTCCCAATCTCATTACCGTTACATTAAATTTGCTTAACTCAAGCAAGTCTGTATTTGAACCCAATAATTTTCCGCTTATCGCAATTGGATATACTCCTGAGAATATTCCTGGTTCAACAATTATTTCTTTCTCCTGTTTTGGCTCTAATTTAATTTCATTTTCTTTTACCTGCAATTGTGAACTTGGTTCTATTTTTAATTCAACTGAGATATCACAATTATTCTGCAGCTTTACCTTTCCTGCATCCTTTGTCTGTTCGCAAATCCAGTTTGTATTGCCATATGCCCCTGCTCCAAATGAATCCATTCCCATTCCATAGCCTGTTGTCATTGGGTTCATGGTGTTATACATTGTGTTTGGATAGCTTGGCTGTGCATATAAACTATAATCCCCTTGCATTCCTTGTCCATAATTCATTGATCCCAGTGTAGTAGAACCAATTCCTGTTGGATTCATAAATGTATTTGGGTATTGTGAGTTTGACCAGTTTGACAAACCGGTATTATTAAATGGCATATTATATCCTGACATTCCAAATTGCCCAGATTCCATGCCAGTAAATCCTCCTAAATTTCCCATTCCTCCTAATCCGCTTAAGCCATTAAATCCCTGATTCATTCCTAATCCTGAACCAAAGTATCCTGGGAACATTCCTAACCCAGTATTATTTGCGCATGTGAATAGTTCCATATATTCTGGCTTTACAATCTTTACACAATCCTGTAAATAATTTATTACTATTTTTACTTTGTATTCCAATTTTATTTTCTCTTCTCCGCTTAGCGATAGATGAGTTGCCTCAAACACCAAGGTAGCGGTTTGTGATGCTGATTTTGCCAATTCGCTTGGCGTGAATTTCAATGTTAAAGGTATTTCTGATCCTTTTTCAATCGCACCAAGCATTGCAGCTTTAGAACCATCTAACAACACTATTTCGTTAGGCATCTTTTCAGATTCTAACCTGAAAGTTCCGATTGCTAATGGTTGTTTTTCTTCCAATTCCTTTATTTTTACTGTTAAATTCTTTAATGTCACTGAATTGTTTGTAACTGTGCAGCCGTTCTTCAGCATAAGCTCATTGGCCATTGCATATTTTGTTGTTACAAATGTTATCTCTTTTATTGGCTCTCCTTTTTTATTTAATAACCCTAAACAATTCAAATTGTCTAATTCTAAACCTAAAACAATCCTGAATTGCAAAGGCAATTGCACAAGCCATTCCTTGCCTAAATCAGCATTCTCTACTATGACTGAAATAACGCCTGTAGCATTTACTGTTTTTTCAGTCAATTTTCCTGCATCGGTTAATTCAAATGTTATGCTTCCGTTATAATCCTTGTTCAAATCTACAACAGTGTTCACAAAGTCTGAGCTTTTTATTTTTACATACTGTGTCAAATCCTTGCTTAATGAAACACCCTTTACCTTGAATGGGACAAAAGTAAGATTCCTCAAGATTAAGGGCAATGCAATCTCCGCCCCGGTCGAAGGTGTCATCTCAAGTGACAATTCTACCGGGTTTGTCTGCAATAAATCAGAATTTACCATTACTTCCTTTACAACTGTTTTGTAGGAATTCTTCTTTGCAGTTACCTTTAATGCCGCGCCTAATTGCGGAGCTTCCAATTCCAAGGCCAAAATTCCTGCATTGTCTGTTGTGCCGCTTTTTATTAAAACTCCGTCCAATTCAACATTCACAAACGCATTCACAATTGGATTATTTTCTGAATCACTTACTTTGAATAATAATTTATTGTCAATATATGGCACAACTGCCTTTGGCAGCATATCAATGCTCATTTCCTTTGCAGGTTCAACATCTACTGCAATTGAATAGGCGAATATTTCTTCCTTGTCTGCCGTGACTTTAATATCCAGTAAATTAGTTCCTTCTTTTTCTGTTTCAAATGTCAATGTTCCTGATAATAAAGATCCTTCCCCTAAAGTTCCCAATGTTTCTTCAAGAGTATATCCGTCCAATTTCTTTGAAAGTGTTTTTCCTGATGGTGTTGTTATTGCATATTCCTTAATCTTTAACCCGCCGCTTTCATTTGTGATTGTTAATGTTGAATCCTGGTATTTTTTCACAGAGGTTTTTGTTATCTTGAAATTTAATGTGTATGTTCCAGTTATTTTTCCGACATAAGAATCCACAATTGCTGTTTTCAGTTTGGCATCTAAATCCTCAACCTCAAACTGCCTGCAGAAATTATTTGAACAAAGGTTGCTAGGCCCTATGCTGTAAGGCATTGCCTTTGCTTTTGCGAATAAGCTTTGTTTCAATGGAGCATTTTCCGTAGTCTTTAATTCCTCATCTGTTGGATCTCTTATATATGTAGTTCCTTTTACTGCATATCCCCTGTAATAAACGTAAACAACATCTCCTTCTGTCGCCTCATCCCTTATTTCAACCTCAACAGCTGCATTAAAAACTCCTGCTTTTGGCATATCTCCTTCTAATTCCCAAATTAAATCTGCCCATTTTGCATCTCCGGCTGTTAAATTTGCCATGTCTGTTGACATGTTTGTATTTGGGCTATAGGTTGTGGCTTTCTTTACCTTGCTTGCAGAACTGATTACCTTTTTGATGAATAAAGAATCTTCTTCCATCAGGTTTGTTTTATTTTCCTCTTCATTTCCTGTCCTGAAATGCAATGCTATTTTATCATAATTAGTTTCAGCAGGCACATATAACTGCAATATTGCATTATATTTTTTCCCTGCGCTTACTGAATTCTGGACTGTTTCTTCATTTAATGTAAAGCCCTTGAATTTCGCAGTTAATGCTGCAACATCCTTTACTAATTCAACATCAATTATCTGTTCTGAATTTACTAATGGTGAGTATGGCAATGTTACATACGGCAGGTATTTTGATGATTCAATTATGAAATAAACCTTTTTGTCTGCCCTTATTGAAAAGCTTGTTTTTCCCTGCACATCAGATGTGCCTTCCTTCAGTAATTTTCCGTCTGCTAAATTAAATGCCTTAACCTGTGCACCCTGCAATGGATTTTTGTCCTCATCCATCAAGTTCAGGTTTAAGGTGCCTGAGCCGATGTTTAAGGTTACGCTTACCTTAGTTGTTTTCTTTGCTTCAACATTGAAATTTGCGCTTACCTCTCCGTCAAATCCTTCCTTTACAGCATAGACATAATATTCTCCTATTTTGACATTCATGAATTCTGTTTTTCCGTCTGCCCCTGTAACTTGTTGATTTCCGACAGGTGTTCCGTCTGAATTCCTTAACATCACTGTTGTTGATTCAACAGGATTATTGCTTGCGTCAATTATGCTTGCTTCAATGCTCTGCGCATTTTCGCTTGTAAGTGTTTCAAGCACATATGTATAATATCCTTCTTTTGGCGCAACCCCCTTTTCTGTGAATATTAAATAATCAGGATGGTCTATTTCTAAACCATAAGATGTATTCACAGAGACAGTGAATTCTGCCTTTCCTTCTGCGTCAGTATAATCTGTTTTTACAAATACATTATTGTTCATTAATTTGACTGTAGCATTATTCACAGGAACATTGTCCTTATTCATTGCCTGAATTTTTATCTTTCCTGCTGATGCCTTTGTCAATGTTGCATTGAAGGTTATTTCGAAATTTGCATTTAGTGCTTTTGCCTCTGATTTATATTCTTCAAAATCACCGTTGCTGCTTACTACAATGTAATAGCTATCTGCAGGAACACTATCAAATATTACTGTTCCTGATGCCGGCGTTTCTAATTGCTGCTCCAAGGTATCATCTGAATGCATCAGCATTACAATGATTCCGAAGACCGGGTTTCCATCAGCGTTCTTTACGCTTACAACAACAGTCCCTTTTCCAACATTTGTCTCCTTCTGCAGCTCAATCTGCGGTGCACTTTCTGCCAAGTCAATTTCAGATACTTCTGTGCTAAATCCTACAATATTTTCAATTATTAATTGTCCGCAGTTTTCCGGAATATTTGTCAGGGTTATTTCCCCATCAACAATTTCCTCTGTTGCAGAATAATCAACATCGCTGTTTGAGCAAGAAAATTGCACAAACGGATTGTCTTCAATTAATTCTCCTTCTGCTCCTATAAAACTTATTGTTTTGTCAATTGTTGACAGCATTTTCTCGAGTGAAAGGGCTAATTCACCTTTTTCTGCCAATGTGACTGTTTCCTCATCTGCCTTATAATCTCCTTTGGTTGCACTTACAGTTAATTCTTTATTGAGAGGGACATTTTCAAATTGCGCAATTCCTTCATTATCAGTTGTTTTTTCCTGCTCATATGCATCTGAGCTTACGCTTACAGTTGCTCCGCTTAGCGGATTGTCATCAGCATCTGTTACCAAAACACTTAATGAAGTTGTCTGGACAAGCATTCCGCTTGCCAAAAATATTACTCCTGCTATAATCAATAAAAACAGGATCAAAAAAACAGGGAAGCTTGGAATATTTTTTGCTTCCATTGCGTCTACAACTTTGTAAAGCGGAACATTTTTTTTATCAAGCCACTCCACAAAACCATACCATCTATCTTCTATCTTTGCATAAACTTCATTTAGGCCCATGGTTACCCTCTTTTATTTTATATTTTTACTGCGTGCGCACACAGTGCCACAAACTTTATTGCAGCTCTTGATTTTGACCCCTTTCGGAGTTTTCACTTTATAATTATATTTTATTAATTATAATATTTATTTGTTGCATTGATTTCTTTTTAAACCTTGTTTTGCCTGTTTTAAGGCGTTTTAATGCTTATTTTCAAGGTTTTAATTATTATTAGTCTTCCTTATATATAAATATTAATGATACTAAGGCTCTGTAGAAATGATTTTAAGAGCTTTTTAGGGGAAAGGGCTGCATGACCCAGAATCTACTGTCGGAGGCACCCCTGGTGAAAACCCTACCTCCGAATTGCAAGTCCATTTGTTATTCGGGTCAAGATTTAATTTACTAAAGTCATAATCAAAATCATTTATCTTAATCCGGTAATTCAGGTTTGATGCAGCATCCCCTTTTATGACTTTATATGCATCGTTATTCTCACTGACCTGCACAATGGTTGTAAGTGTCCCGATTATTGTGCAACCAGGGTCTATTACGTTATGGTTGGACAATTCCTTGTTATTATTGTAGCTGTCATCTATCAAAGTAACAAACGATACTGTCTGCGTTTGGATTTCACTATCAATTAAAACATCCATTTCTTTAATTTGGCCTGAGTCCGGCAATGCTGCAAAAGGAATTGCAACATTATCCAAAGCTTCAGTTATTTTTTCTTTTGTTGCAAGTGAAAATGCCTCTTCAGGCTGGATAGACTTTAGCAAATTTGGTGCTTCCCCTAAATGGTAAGTTATATCTATCCCCTTAATTGTTGTCCCTTGCCCAGAATTATATTTTGCACTGTCATTTATCTGTGCTCCTTCATAATTAATCCTTGAATCCCCTGGGCACAAGGTACTGAAAGATCCCTCCGCCGACATATTTATGGAATCGCGCGCCCCGCATTTCCCAACATCGCAAACACCCAAGGCATATTTCTGGAATTCAGTTCTTTTTGCAAGCATCTCATCAGCATATTTTTCTGCTACCTTCAAAATCTTGAAAATTCTCAATGGTACAAATATTTTTACATCATGCCTTGGCAGTATTGGATTTTTCACTTTAATCCCTGCTTTTGTTTTTGATTCTTCAATTGTCACCTTTGGCAAATCCTCATAAATGTCTGCAGGTACGCTCCCTGATTTTAATGTAATATAAAATGTGCCTGAGCAGTTTTCTATGCTCTGGCTGCAGTCACCAACAGGCTGCAAAAAATCCTTTCTCGGTGTTGCAGGAGACATAGCTGTTAAACCATCCTCAAACATACTATACAGCATTAATTTCATTAAAGCTTCAGTTTCCTTTGGGTGATTAAACCCTTCCTCATAAACTTTATAATCCCCCAAATCATAGCTTAAATTTGTAATGTACGCTTCAACCGAATTCGCAAATTCATTTGCAAAATCCTCTGAAAAATATGAAGCAATGAATTTTTCCTTCATTTTTTCAAATTCAATCGCATCGCTAATTTCAAATGTTACTGAATTATTTGTTGAGAAATAGCTGTTTATGACCCAGCGTATCCTGAAATTCACTAGCTGTGTTATGTTCTCCCTTACTGTTTCAGAGACAGCATTTATTTTTTCCTCATCCGCAATATTCTGCAGCGTATTTTTTGTGCTGCTTTCTGTCTGCAGCATTGTATTTATCAATAATCCAGTCAGCAAAATAAGTATAATTGCAACTAGTGCAGTAAAAAGATTGAATCCCTTAATATTCATTTTATCGTATAAGATAAGGTTCTTCTGAATAAAAATTTATTTGTTAGAATCTATAGTAAAGGACATAAATATTTGGCTATAATATAATCCTTTACTACAACTTAAAGCAAGCTTTAAGTGTACAATTAAATCCTTTGGATTTAATTTGTATCTAGCAAAAGACAATAAAAGTCTCAAAATTAAAGTCTTTTGCTATAGCTTCCTCCTTTGTTTGTTCTGCATTTTCTTCCTGTTTTTCCTTATTCTTCACAAACCAGAAACCAGCAACAGCTAGTATCAACAAGATAATTGCAATTCCTATTTCCATTAATGGCAGCTTTGGCAACTCAAATCCTGTGCCTATATTCTGATCTAAGTTAGCATTCATATCCGCATCTGCGTTTATATCCGCCTTTACAGCAATGCATTTTCCCTTAGTGCATTTCTTGTTTGTTCCGCAATTTGTACCCTCTTTCTTATCAGTGTATTTGCATTTTCCATCATCCAAATCGCAAGTACTTTCTTTACAAGCAATAACTTTACATATGACATTTGCGCATAATCCATTAGCTTCTTCCCCATCATATGCAAATGCAGCCTCCCATTTATCAATATCCTCTTCTTTTAATTTACTTAAATCCTTTTTGAAATAATATTCAAATTTCTCATTTTCCCCCTTTTTCAATTCAGCAATATTGTATTCAATTATCGGATCTTCTGTTACTATTCCGTATTTATTGTTTGATTTTATATCCTTAGCACTTTGCAGTATTTCTTTTGGGATTATTTCTATAATAAAAATATCTTTATATGTTTCATCTCCAACATTCTTTATATTTAAAGTAACATAAGTATTTGCATCATTGCCTTTTGCAATTGTCTTGATTTCTTTTGTAACACTTATCTTCGGGCTTATTTTATTGGCATCATCCACATATTCATCCTTATCTGCCATTCCCAACATTAATTCAATTTCTTCAGCACTTAAATTTTCTGAATTAAGTGTTTTCTCAAATACCGTTTGTTGTCCTGGTTGTAATTGTGGTCCGCCTGGGCTACCAGGAACACCCCCATCTCCACTGCCGCCACCCGGAGGCGTTGGAGGCTGTTGCCCTTGTGTTACACAAGTACATGTTGTTTCATCTAATGTTTCATTTTCAGCACATGTTTTTGTGCATGGTTGCTGCTGATCATTTTGCCCTTGTTGTGGACAATCTAGATAATAGATTTTCCCCTTATTGTCGGTAGTGGCGATTGAAGCATATATCTTATTATCTGCGCCCTTTATTATCTCTGTAGCTAATGCTGCAGTCTCTAACCCGGCATATTTTATCCAGCTATTTCCATAATCACTTGATTTTGCCAACACTGTGCCAGAATCTTTATTCATAAGTGCATATATTTCACTGTCAATTTTTTTTAATTTCCAGGCAATTTGCCCATTTATCATATTATTAAATTTGCCAATGCCATTCCATCCATCATTCCCATATTTATGAATTTCACCTTTTTGTGTCAAAGCTAATAAATTGCCCTTATTATTCCATTCTACTGCTGAAACTAGTGCATCTTTTGTGTTTGGTTGTTTTGATTGAGTTATATTAGGCCAACTATATATTGGAATAGGCCAGTTCTGATATTCAGCAATGTTAAATAATAACTTGCCATTTCCATCACTAGTATTTCCACCGCCTAATGCCATTGTTTTATCATCAGAAGTTGTCAGGAACAAAAAATTTTTCAATGTGCTTGCCGAACTAGACAAAGTTATTGTATTATTGGATTTGTTTATAAGATAAAATTTATGTGGCGGCGTATCGGTTGTGTTAGTAGAGACCAAAATCTTTCCATCTACTGTTTCAACCATTCCGCTGATATTACTCCCTAATATGGTGCCAGTGATAGGGTATCCTATGCCAGTTGGCTTAATTTTGTAAATATATTTGTCATTTATTCCGGCAACAAATAAATCTCCAGCAGAATCTATTAACATATAAGTAGGATTAATAAGATTGCCGAAGCCGGCAAAAAGAGTCCAGTTACTTCCATTGTCTGCTGATTTATAAATTTCCCCAGGAGGATTGCTGCTTGAAACTCCAGCATATGCTGTGCCATCATTTCCTTTTATTAAAGAAAGAACACTTTTTCCAGCACCAAAATTATATTTCTCTTTCCATGTGCAGGAAGAGTCTGTTTGAATAGTAAAAGTAGGAATTATGACACTTACTTTTACTACATCAAAAGCAGTCTGCGCCTTTGCATCGCTGACTGTTAATTTGAATTCATAAACATTGCCTGCTTCATTAGCGCTAATTGCGGGCGTAATCATGCTGTTATTAGCATTGCCAATATCTTTTGCAGGTCCAGATATTTGTGTCCACTGGTAGGCATATGGCTCAGTGCCATTTGATGCTATTCCAACTAAGCTCGGTGAAGTACCAGGCATTACCTCAAGGTTAGCGTCTTGCCCATTGGCCAATATTGTTAGGGTTAGCTGTGCTGCTGATTTGATAGTTATTTTTACTGCATCAAAAGCAGTCTGCCCACCAGTATCTGTTACTGTTAATTTGAAGTCAAATGTTTTGCCAGCATCATTAGCATTAAATTGTATGTTGCTAGTCTCAGCAGTAGAATTATTTATTGTTTTTGGATCGCCAGATGTCTGTTCCCAAAGATATGCTGCTATGCCAAGGTCATCTGTGCTATTTGAGCCATTTAGGAATATCCAGTCTGTTGAATTTATTGTTATTTGGTTATTCTGTTGCTGTACTGGTTCATCTGAGATTACTGCTGTTATGTCTGCAGTTGGCGGATTATCCGGGCTACACTGCCCCATAAATAATTTAGCATTATTTGAAGTATAACCACTAACAAAAACAGCAGTCAAATTAATTGCTAATATTTTACTCCCTTTTGTCATATCTGCCCCAAAATTCTTTAACAATTCCCATCCAGTATTTTCATCCAATAAGTAAATGCTGACAGTATTGCCATTCATTTCAGCCAATACATAAATATTTCCGAATATGTCTTCAACAATATCAACAATCTTTTGAACATTTGCAATATCTGCAATCTGAGTCCAAGCAGCATTCCAAGCATCAGAAGCATTTCTGACATAAATACGATAACCTGTGCCAACAACATTACTTACAACATATATCTTTCCAGACTTTGTTCCTAGAATTAATTGTGGAGAACCAGAAGGATTAATTACCTGCTGCCATGCATTATTTTGGTAGTAATAAATATTGTTTGGATTGCCAGTATTAATCCATATTTTACCAATATTATCTATGCCTAATGATACAATAGAAGTCGCATTATTCGGGATAGTGCTAAGTTCTGTTTTATTATTTGAAGAATCTATTGTAAAAACATGTGCTTTATTGTCAGAACCTATTGTGGTTATTATATAATTATTATCTAATTTTTCAATTTGATTAATATAGGAGGTGTTTGTTAAAGCTATTTTACTAGCCCATGTTCCTGCTAGTTCATACACCCTGGTTGAATTACCTACTAAAAGAGGTTTATTCTCATAAACAACCATATCCATCATGCTGCTCATTGGCCCAGATATCATTGTAAATGAATCAAAAGGATTAATGCTATTCCATGTTCTTGACGTAATATTTGTAGATCCAACCGTTAAAGTTGTATTAGCTGAATTATAAGCCATAGTGCTAAATTGAGGATTTGTTCCTGTGTAGTTATGTTTATTTTCAAAGGTACAGCTAGTTTTGCCAAAAATTCCTTGGCTAAGTAATAATAGAATTCCAACGATTATAATTATTCTAAAATAATTCATTTTTATCAGGCTTTTTTTTGCATTATTTTATTGAATGTCTGTTGATGGGTTATATATTTTTCTAAATAACACTCTATTCTATCTGGTAGCCTTTCCATGTATTGTAAATAGCTTTGACATTTGCAACATATGAATTAACATTAGAGATTAAGCTGTGCCTGTACTGCGGTGAAATATTATTGTAATATTCAGCAAGCGCAGATTCATCGATTGCATTATTCTTCAATACCTCTAATCTTGACATTTCATATGCAGCACACAAGAAATCCTTCTGTGAATCATTCTTTGGAACATTATCCCTGCCAGGCATTGTGCTTGCTCCGCATGCAACAATATAATCTACCTTGCTGTCTCCATCAAGGTCAACCTTAGGGCTGGTAGAAGAGCTTCCGTTAAATGTTCCAAACCCTGAGCCTGTTATTGCCAAGCTAGCCAATAATGCTTCATTGATTTCATTCTTTGAATTATATTGTTTTGCAAGTGAAACCGCAGATATCAATTCTGCTTCATGCTGCTTGTATGCATCCAATAATGCATTGCCTGCTGTTGCCGGAACATTTAATCCGCCGAATACTGGTTTTACATCTTTATATGCGCCTGTGCAATCCATTTCAATTTCTTCCTTTGCTGTTTCTGGTTTGCTATCTACTTTCTTGAATGCAATATATGGCTTTCCTTTGGAATCCTTTCCAACAGTAACAACATATGAATTTCCTTTCATTATGTTATCTTCGCCTTTTAACTGCAGGTCCGGCTTTCCATCCCCATCCTTGTCAACATTAACCCCTTGAGATCCCACAATTATTGGTATGCTATTGTCCTCTTCCTGTGTCATCTCTTCCCATGTCGGTTTAAACCCTAAGTAATATCCTGCTAAATTTGCAGCCAATCCACATCCTAATCCCAAACCCATATCAAGCCAGAATCCAGGCTTTGCCAATAATTTTAAGAAATTCTTTGGCTTTACTTTTTTCCACCATTTTGCCTCTGTTGATTTGACTGCTTTTCCTGCAGCATCCCCCTCAGTAAATGCTTTCTTTAATGCGTCTTCTGCTTTTTTGCTTAAGTCGCCTACTTCACTTAATTTTACTTTTTTAACAGTGCCATCAACATCAGTTATTTCAATCATTAAATCGCCAAGCTGTTTTATTATTGAATCATCAATCTTTGAAACCATTCCGCTGCCACCAGCACCGACAGCTGATTCCAAAAGGTCTTTAGGGAATGTAGCTTTTATTTTTGTCATCTGCTGTGTTGCAGCAGTTATATCAAGGTTGCCAATACTCATCGTGAAATTTTGTATTGAGATATTTGCCCCCTGGTTTAATTCAAATAATGCTTTCAATAATTTCTTTGCCTGGTCTTTTCCTGTGCCACCGACATCATATTTTGCCCCGCCTTTCAATATCGGGACTGCCTTGGCCATAAATTCATCTACCAGTTCTTTTCTTGATGCCTGGCTTAATGAAGTGCCTGCGCTTTTTTCTAAATTATTTACCATTGCTTCAGCCAAATCTCTGCCTTTTGCTTTTGCAACATCATCCAAGAAGCCATCATAGATGCTGGCTGCAGTAGTGAGATTTGGCGGAGTAGCTGTTAATGCAGCTTCCAATTGTGCTGCTCTTGCAGGATCCAAATCAATTGTTTTTTGTGCAGTTTTTGGCAGCCCCTCCAAAACACCTTTTTTCATGTGCTGTTCAACTAAGTAACCAGCCATATTTGAGGGCCCTTTTGCCCCTTTTATTGCATCATCAACAATAGTTCCTAATTTCGGGCTTAATTTTTTTAATTTTACAATATCAAATTTGCCGCCTGTTTTACTTAGGTTAATTATTTCTTTTGTCATGTCATCAAATGCATGGGCATCAAGGCCTGATGTAGCTTCATTCGCTATAGCTGCAATTGATTGTTCGGTTAATTTTGCTGGTTTTGAATACCATGATTTTGCGGCCTTTTCCACTGCTGCTTTTATTTTTGACTGATAAATCTTCTCGAATTCATTAAGCACTTTTTTCGGGGCTTTTCCGTCAAATAATTCAGCATTAAATGCTTTCTTTGCCTGTGCGTACATCTTGTTTGCAACATCGTTATAATTCTTTGTGCTTAGGTAAGCATTATACCTTCTCATCCCCATTATCAATGACTGTGTTGTTGTGCCTATAATTGATGTTCCGAGCAATGTTCTGTATTGCTCTTCAGATAAATTTCCCATATTTAATTGCTGCATCTGTGATTCTGGCAAAACTGCTGGGCCGCCAAATCCGGTTGATGGGTCTGGAACATTTTTTAACCATTCAGTAACCTGTGCAGCTGCATCCTTGGCTGTTTTATTTCCGCTTGCATATTTTGCTATTCCTGCAGGCAATGCACAATCCAAAGCTATTCCTGATAATGCTCCAAGTATTGGGCCGCCTCTCCAGAAACCAATAGCAGCATTGCATGCACCAGAAGCCCAGGCGCAATGCATTGTATATTTTAATAATGAATTATTAAATTTCTCAGCTTCCTTCTGCTGCATATATGGAACATTAGGAGTAACATTTCCCTGTGCAGCCACAGTAGGATTTCCTGCAGCTGAACCATTTCCAACAGCTGAACCTGCATTAGTATCTGCAGCATTACCGCTTCCTGAACCGAATCCCATTGTGAAATAATTTGCAAGTTTTCCTATTGGAACAACATCTGAGGAATTGCAGTTCCAGCTTACATTTGGCACATAAGTATCAACAAATTCACCATTCTTCAAAGTCTTCATTCTTTCCTTTATCTTTTTCATTAAAGTAATTGGGTCAATGCCGCAATCCTCAATCTTTATTATGGATTCATTGCTTTCAAGCTTTGCAATGCTTGTGCTTCTTGCTTTAATTGTCAATTGTGTGCCTGTTGCCAAAGTAATCCTTTCTTCAGAACCGATTGCACAGAATTTTATAGTATGGTAATATTCTCCCTTTTCTCCCTTCTCTGATAATTTAATTGATGTTCCGTTGGCAACATCCCCGTATTCTTTTAATTTTTTTCCTTTCATGTCCTTGAAATAAACATCTGAAATGCCTGATTTGCCTTCAAGTGATTCCCAGTTTGAATGCATTTCTACTTCCATATCCTTTATGATTCCTAAAACATTGAAATCAACGCAGCTTTCATTCTTTTGCCTTAACCCTAATTTTCTTTCTGCTGGTTTTAATGCAATTGAACCTATTCCTTCTGGCAAATCCTTTATCAATAATGTGCCTTCATCCTCTGAAATGCATCCAGTATATTTCTGCGAAGCAACGGATTTTATTGCAGCAGCAATCTCTGCAAGTATCTGTTTTTTCTTTTCTGGTTCCGCAACATTCAAATATTCTTTATTTATTGTAACAGTTACTTCTCTTTTTTCTGGCATATCAGGATCATAACCTGTATCCATAGTTATTTTCATTAAAGCTCCGCCAGCATCGCCCAAAGTAACCCTTAATACATTTGAGTTGTATTCACCATATCTTTTTTCGCTGTTGAATAAATTCCTTGCGAATTCAAGTGCAATATTTTTCAAATCCTCTTTATTTTCTTTTGAAAGCCCTTCTTCAGTCAGGCTTACTGTTCCTAACCATGTGTTGAATGAATTCTCAGGATTCAATGAAAGGTCCTTTGGCATGAAGTTAAGTGTATTTTGAACCCTTGGCTGGCATTCTTCTGTAATAGATTCCTTTTCCACACTTATGACAACAGACAAATCCTCTTCATTCAATTTATTTCCGGTTCTTTGCGCTCCTCCGGAAATTGTTATCTTATATTTTCCGCAGCCCATCATGTTTGAGCTGATTAATACTGTGCGGATTTCAAATGCAGAACTTAATTCTTCAGCGCTGATATCCCTTGCCCTTACTACAAATCCTTTCAGATTCATATAATCCTTTTCAATTATGTGCTGTAGCAAATCCTCTGTAACAGAATCATTCTGCAAGAATGCCCCGACCGAAGATGACGATACCCCTAATTCAGGGAATGTGCAGAAATCAGTCCTTGCACAGCTGAAATTTCTTGCATCATTCTGCGCGTCCTTTATCCTTTTCTTTACAAGGTTGATTTTTTCATCAGCCCTTTTTAATAAATATGCAGCCATTGATTCAGCATCACAATACCCTTCGCCACAATCTTTGTTGTTTATGAGAGGATATTTCACTGATTTTGTTTTTCCTTCTTTCTCGTCGCATATCTGCAGGTTTTCAGCCAATGTTGCTTTTCCCTTTGCTGCGAATTTCTCCCCAAGCAAAACACTTATATCTAGGGGAGCAGAATAAGTAAATTGCTGGCTTCTTACCATTAATGCCTTTACCTTTGTTTTTAATGGAGATTCCCCAGTACTATAATCACCGGCTTTTTCAAGCACAAGCTGTGCATCTATTTTTTGCCCTGGGCCAATCATTGTGCCTGGCATGTTTATTGACAATTTATTTGCCCCTAAATTTGTTGTCTCAAGCGTTAATGAGGTTAATTCCTCAGCGCACATATTTGATATTTCAAGGTCTTTAGTCATTACCCCTTCCTTAGATTCCTTGCTTTCAAAATCCAGGGATTCTTTTGCTACTACCCTTAAACATTCAGTGCCTGTTACATACAGCCATACATTTACAACCCTTAGCGGATAATCCCTGCCTTCAATATTTCCCATTATCATAATGCTTGCCTGCAACGGCCCTTTCTGCAATTCCTTTATTGAATTTGCTTTAACATTTATGGTAGCAGGAGGCATTAATTCCTGTCCAGGCAATAATGTCATATTTTGGGCAAAGAATGGATAGCCTGTGCCAGTTGAACCATATAATGAATTTTGGTTTAAGCCCGAGGAATATGGATATCCGCCGCCTAATGCTTGATTGCTTGAATTAGGATAACCTAAATTATTAGTATTTGTCCCAAATTGATCATATTGCGGGCTTAAATATCCAGAATTGCTGCCTGCCGGCATTCCAGTATTATACATCTGATTCATCGCGCCGAAATATGACTGCCCTACTGAACCAGTGTCCCAGGGATTTGGATTTGCCATGTAATTTTGCAGATAATTGGATGTTTCAATAAATATGCTTTGTGGCCTGTTCAATGTTGTAAACCTGATGAACCTGATTGGCTTTTCACCAACATTTCTCATATAAAGCTGGGCATTCGCTTCCCATTTATTGTCCTTTTCATTCAGCCACATCACAATATTATTATTAGTCATCAGCAAGTACAAAGGATGCCTTAATATTACCATTAAAGGGATGCTTTTTGTGAGCTGTGCTGATTTGAAATAAAGTTTGTATGCCTGCTGCAATGCCTGTGAATACATGCGGTCTATTTTATTTATTGCAGTTAATTCAATCTCCTTTTCTTCCCCTGCTTTTAATGCAAAAGCCGGCGCGCCAATTTCCAATCCTGAATTGCTTTTCAATCCCTCAATATCTGTTTTCAAATTCAGAGTTTCCTTGCATTTATTAATAAGCTTTATTTTTTCCTTGCTCTGCGTTCCCGTAGTTCCTACTAAAGAAAATGCCACCTGTTTTTGTTCTATCTCTAAACAATCTTCTTCTAATTCTTTATTATAATTCAATATCAATTTTGTTGTTGCCTGCACAGGGAATAACCCATTTACCATTCCCCTGATTATTAATTCAGCTTCTGAATGTATCCTTGATTCTTTATCTCCTTTATATGTAACAGTTAAATCAAACATCCCTTTTTTCTCTGCATCAATTGCAGACATTACTGCAAGGTTAACGCTAAAGTTATTGTCAAATTCAGAATCAGTTTGCAATTCATAGGTTATTGCTGAAATATTGAAGATGCTTTTATTTTCTACCTGCAATTTTTCAGCCTTTGCCTGTTCCCCATAACCCAAATTAACCTTTACCTCTGGCTGGATAAATAATAAATCATCCTTTGAAACAAGAATATCCTTTACAGCTTTCTTGTATTTCGGGTTGTTTATTTCAATATGGTACAAGCCGGTTTGCAATCCTGAGCCTGCTGCATATTCTCCGTTTAATCCCTTGTCCTTTGTTCCATTCCCTGCGATTGTGCTGACATTTTTCCCTTTGTCATCAGTCATAACAATAGTTAAATTTTCAAGCAATTTTCCTGAAGCAGCATCGCTCACTACAATCCAAAATGGTTTTCCCAAGGCAATTGCATTTGGTTTTGTAGCAATATTCAGTATGCCTTCTTCAGTAATATTCACTAGCAGATTCTTCTCAAGCACTTTTTCGCCTGATGCTAATTTCAGGTTAATGTATGTAGAGCCTACTTTGTCAGGCAGGAAAAACGCAGTAATCTTTTTCCCTTCTTTCTGGCTTACTGCAGAATCAAATGAAAGGTCATATACTTTATTTGATGTAGCAGGAATATTCACAAATGAACCTTCAATCCATCCTGAATATGAAAGCGAAGGCTCTTTTGCATTTGTGCTTAGGATTCCTTTTGCAGTTCCATCTTCATTTGAAAATATGGTAAATTCAACAGCATAAGATTTATTCACTGTTGGGCTGAATTCCTGTTCTGCATATTTATTGCCGAATTCATCATAGAAAACATAAGTAAGGCAGAATGATTCCTTGCACACATATTCTTCCTTGTCAAATACCTTTACTGTTTGGGTAAGTGTCTCTGCATATAAAGGGTTCCTTTTCTGGCTGGATTTTGCCTTATCAAGGATATCATCATGCGGTGTCCTGTAATATTCATTCTTTATGTTTGTCCAGGCGCGGTAATGCACTTCAAATTCTTCTTCCTGCAATGTCTGCATTGCAAGTACCTTTACTTTGATTATTTCAACATCAGCAGCATTTTTGTAGACAAGGTCAAGCCATTTGTTTGCCTTTCCGTTTGACCCGATATTCTTGCGGTCAATCCCTTCGCTGCCTGGCTCTGGAATTGGTGAGTATGTTCTGCCTAATGTAAATTTCTGTGCTGTGCTGTCAAATCCGTAAATAGCAATTGCCTGTGAATCAACAAATTTAACATTATCCTTTCCAACCCTTATGTGAACACCGGTCTCACTCATGTTTGGAACGCTTGTCAACTGGAATTTCAACCAGTAATATTTTTCCTTTGTAATTCCAGTTACCTCATTTCCCTTATCATCTACTATTCCTAAATATTCTATCTTGGGTGCTAATTCTGCTGCATCTTTGTAAATAGTTACTTCCATCTCCTTTCCTTTCTGCTCCTTGAAATCCAATTGTTCCTCATATGTGGAATCATCATCAAAGGTCAATTGTAAAATCCCGGTTTCATTCTCCTTTGGCTCAAATATGACCTTGCCGTCCTTTACATTCCCATCAAATAAAATATCGCCTGTGACTGAAATTATTTTTGCAATCCCCTCAATCGCTTTTCCTTTTTCATCCTTCAGATTTAAAGTTATTAATGTGGCCTTTGGTGCAATGTAAACTGTTATCTCATTTGTTGCGCCTTTTTGCATTACAATTGTTTCATTGCCCTCATCAAATCCCTTGCTTGCTTTTACCAGGAGAGTTTTTCCAACAGGCGCAATTACAGTTGTTTTGCCTGTTAAATCTGTTTTTAATGACGCATAGCCCATAGGCAATGTTTCATTATCCAATATTTCATAAATTACAACATCTGCATTATTTACGGATTTTTCCTGCAGGTCTAAAACCCTGATTAATAAAGTAGCTGAATTCTCCCCGTTTATCGGCTCTAATTTAAGTGAAATGCTTTTTATGTCAGAAACGCTGATTTTTTTTCTTGCTGGCAAGAATCCATCTTTATGCCCTGTGATGTAATATATTTTGTTAGGGTCTAAACCTTGGAATTTTACCGAACCTGAGATGCCGGTAACATTGCTGTCCAAGAATTCTGCCTTTTCATTGTACAAACCAGCGGTTCCCCCGGCTATTGGAAATTCCATTTGGTTTAATAGGTAAACATTTAATTCTTCACCGCCCTTCTTCAGGAATACTTTTAATTTCCTTTCCCCACTTACCAATGTTTCAGGCCCGCCTTCCTCGCTAAGGTAACCTTCTTTTGAAACAATCCATTTTATGCTCGTGCCTGTCTCAATCTTTCCTGTGAATTGCCCATCTGTTTCCTTTAACTCACTTATCATTCCATTTGTTTTTGAATTGATTATTTTTATCTGCACATCCTTTATCGGGATTGAGGTATCAATATCCAAAACATCTATCAGCAAATTAGTTTTTCCTGCAAATGAAATACTTTTTGGCGATAAAGGGATTTGTTTTGTTTCCCCTTCCTTGAATGAATAAATATCCTCATACGTTTCATAACCGTCTGCTTCTACAATTATTTTTATGTCCTCATTCTGCGGAATGCCGCTTACAAAGAATGTTCCATCATCCTGCGGAATTGCAATATATTCCTTATTCTCGCTCACTAATTTTACTATTGCATTCGTTATCGGATCTGAAGTATCCTTATTCGCAAGCTTTATTGTAGCATCAATATAATTCAAAAGCCTTTCAAGGACAATTTCAATGTTTTCAGATATATTTGTTACCTGAAATTCAGACATCCCTACATCATAACCATCCTTTGTCGCTGAAAAAATTAAGTCTGCGCCAACAGGAACATTCCCCAAATCAATTGTAGAAATTGCATTAACACTTGTATCTTTTAGGACAGTATTTTTTGAATCTGTCACAACAAGATGTACCCCGTTTACTCCATTGCCTGCATCATCCTTTATTGAAATCTGCACAGTTAATGAAACGCCGGATGTTGCCGTGAATAAAACAAATAATATTGCAATAATCAGTATGATAATTCCTAAGGTGAATGGAAATGAAGGAATGCCTTTTCCTTCAAGGAAGTTGCTGTATGTTCCAACAGGTATTCCTTTATTTTCTAGGAAATCAAGCAGGTTATACCATTTTTCTTCCAATGAAGCATATATTCCGGCTAACTTTTCCCCAATCATCCAATCCCTTAATATATTTCTATATTATAGAATTATTACTATAGAATTTTCTTAAATATATAACTATGCTCACGGTGTGTTGACTTTCTTAAGCTAATATATTGCAATATTTCTTCTATATTGCAACACACCGTATTAATTAATTTTTACCCAATACCCTTTATATATCATTCTTTTATATATTGCAGGCAATTTCAATTGGTACGTTCTGCGTAGCTGCTTATTGGATTATTATGCTTAGTTCTTTTTCTGATTTTGGCACTAACTTTATTTTTCCTCCTTGTTCAAGCCCATAGTATTTTGAAAGATCTGTTGGCAGGGTAATTGCAAGACTGCCGCCACTGGATATTATCTGCCTTGTAAAACCAAATTCTTTTTTTGCTTTTTCCAATGTTTTATCAACAATTTCGCCAGTGGCAAATTTCTCACTGCATTTGATACATTCATAGATAGGATTTTCTTTTAAGGTAATTATGCCCTTGAATAAATCAATGCTGCTTTTTGATAAAACTGCCTTGCCTCTGCATATGGGGCATTTTATTTCTGTTTTGAAAACCATAAGTCAACCTCCTTTTTGCTTGATTCCCACAAAGTTATGACAATTATTAATTTATTGTCCTCCGCCTTTTCAATTGTAAAAAACCTGTTCGTTATTGCACATATTGTCTCAAACTTTGTTTTTTTATATTTCTTATCAGTTCCACAGTTAATTCTTACTTCTTGTTTTTTAATTTCTATTTCAAAGTCACTCCTTGAAAGCCCATAGAGCAATGCCCGTTCAATGAAACGTTCCATTGCATGTTGCGTCCATATAATATTCACTACAAAATCACTACAAAAATAGTTAAGGGAACATTATTTAAATTTGACTCGTGCGTATGGAGGGTGTTACATTCATTGGTAATGCATAGGCATCTTAAATTATTTTTCCTTTCTTGTTGCAATCCAGAACCAAGCTGCATATATCCCGACAATCACAATGAATAAGGTTACTCGGAAGAAAATATTGTGCACAAACTCAATTGTCTGGATGTCAGAATCCAGTATGAATGTGATTGTCAGAAGAATCCTTGTGATATTGAACAATTGTGCCAGCACAATTCCGGCTAATGCGCCAATAATCCTTTTTTTCCAGGCAATGCCGTGCGAAGCAAGGATTGCTGCCAACAATACTGCAGCTTCCAGCAATCCTGTGCATAAATATGAAATCTGGATGTTTACCCCGTTTGCCAATTCAATAATCGGCAAATCATTAATTATGATTATTGAACCGTTAAATCCAAGGGATTGCATGATTGCCAAAATAATGTTTGCAATCCATAATTCAAAATTCAGGATAAAATTAGGAAGAGCATTTATTAAAAAATTCATTATGCCGAACAATATCAAAAATGACGCAAGAAAAACAGTCCCTTTTACCGCTTCTTTTCTGTAATTTTCTTTTTTCACGAATTTCTGGAAGAATGAATCTAAGGTATTTTCGATTCCTTTTATTGCAATGAATTTCTTCTGTTTCTTGCCCGCCTTTTTGGGTTTTGATTTTTTATGCTTTCCTTGTTTAATCTTTTTGCTTTTCATTTTTCAATTCCCTCCTAAAGAGTATTGCAACAATCAATGTAGCAATTAATAAAATAGGCAATATGCTTGGATTTTTTAAAACATCCCTATTGAAATCAAATTCTTTGCCCTTTGGTTCATCCAGTTTTGAATCAGGTTTTTCTGAAGGTTTCAATGCAGTTAAATCAACACTCAATTTTTCCTTCCCTTTGGCATCTTTTATAATTAGTTTGTTTGCGTTTTCAGAGTACGGGACAACAAGGGTAAAGTCAGTAACCTCTTCTTTACCTATAATATCTGTTTCATCAGGAAAATAAATCTGAGTTCCCTGCTCATCAAACATATCTATGCTAGGATCCGGTTCTGTATAAACTATATTAGGAACCTCGAAAAAGAATTTTTCTTTATTTTCAAAATCAGAAAATTCGAAATAATAGTCAGCAGAATCAAGTACGTAATTAGGAGAACCGCTATTGTAAATTTCAATTCCCATTAATTCAAATGAATCACTTTTCAAGGTATATTTCAAATCAAGCACATAACTTTTTTCTGATAGTGTTTGCGCAGCAACAGAATAAAAAAGCAATAATATAAATGTCAGTAAAAATATTTTCTTCATTAGGAATACCCTCTAAGTATATCATAGCATGCTTTATAACTTGCTGGATTGAATTTATGTGTTTGCCTATGGTCACGCATAATGCTGTTTTCCCATTGCCTCAAATAATTTTCATATGAGCAGCCCTTCTCACAATTAGGCATTCCCACAGTTTCTAGCCAAAGCGAACTTAGCGAACTATTAAACGCGTTTTGACACACATCAATTTCTTTGAAACAGTTTAGCTTTTCTGAAGGATCAAATACCTGCTGTCCATTGCTGAAGAAATCAGGGTCATCTACCGGGGTATATACATATTCATCTGCTAAGCGGCAAAACGAATGTCCGAATTCATGTATTGTAAGATATTCTTCCAGTCCTTGCCCTTCTTTTAAAAATACGATAGCATCTCCCCCATAGTAAGCGAAAGACCTGTACTGAACATTAACAAAGAAAATATATTTATCCCCCATAGGGCATGCCTTTCTTGCTAGTTTCGAATAATTTCCTATGCTGTCTATTGTTGTTGTATAAAAATTTAGCTTAAGGAAGAATTCGCTGAACGGCTTTACAGTCATAAATTCTTTAATAGCTTGCTGGGTTATTTTATTTACTCCAACATCTTCAATCTTTTCTTTTCCTAAATTAAGTATTACCAAAACAATATCCAAACTGCCAAAGTCAAAAAAGGAGTTAGATCCTTTTAATAGGGTAGTGCAGGCATAGTTTGGCTCTACTGCTTCGGCCTGCTGTTTTGTTACATTAAATTTGGCACATTTCTTTTTATCCCCCTTTGTTGTGCCAATAACAATGCAAATAACATGCTCGCCCAAAGGCAAGATTCCATTTGGGTCTGCAATCAGTTTTAGAGAAATGCCTTTCAATGTTTTTCCAAGTCCTTTTTTTTTGAAATGCTCTGGACTATATACTGAAGATGCCTTAGGCTCTGTTTCTTCTCTATGTACTATGGGCAAGTTATCCACCGTAATTTCGTAATCTTCAGCATAATCAGATAATGAATATTTTAGGTTTATTGATGAATCCTTTTCAGCAATTGTTGCGGGAAATACTTCCAAAGTAAACGAGGTAATTGTTATTTCTTTGCATTTTTTTATTGGATTTCCTTGATAATAAGCAATAATGCAAAGTTCATGGTCGCCAAGAGGAGGATTTTTTAAATCTAATATTATATCATCACCTGATCTTTCCGGCTTTTTGAATGTCTTTTCATATAACACATTAGCATATTCAGGCAGATAGCTTGCTGTTATTTGTAGCTTGCTTACCTCAAGCTCAATAATTGGACTAACCCTAAATTGTTTTATTGTTTCCGAATCTTTATCTATTACCGGATCGTGACCAAATAGAAGATCAATCATTTGAGACAAAGTTCTGATCTGTATCTTGCCAGTTTCTTCGAATGTTGCTTGCTCGTTTCCAGAATAACCTTTTGGCGTATTGATTTGTGCCATAAAGCTTACCATATATTCCCCAGCAGGATATTTTTTTTGGTCTAGTTCTATTTTGAGCGTATGATCGCCGATTTCACTGTATTTTTTCCCAAAATCCTTGCTTGATTTTAATAAAGTTTTTTTCTGGTTAGATATTTGTGTAATGACCCCCCCAGTATTTTTTTTAATAAATATGTCGAAGAAAGATGGATAGGGTAAATTATATTTTATTATCAAATACCATTTATTATTTTCAAATAAAGGAAAAAACCGTGCATCTATTTGGTTGAATTCATCTATTCTTGTGCATATGTTCTTTGGTGCAGAATCCTTTTCAGTTATTTTGTAATCCATGCAAATATAAATATCCTGCCCAAATAAATCAAAAAATTGCCCCTCGTCTAGAGTTATTTCATCAGCAAGTATGCCAGTAGTATTGATATTAGCATATTTCTGACGGCCAATCTTTTTTTCGTGCTTAGCCATTTGAGGTTCAAGGTATACTTCAAGATATTTTAGTGGATACTCAAGATAGGTATTATACGATATGGTTCTGGCTGGTGCATTAAACTTATAATTTAGTGAAACTAAATAATCCTGCCCATCATATACCTCAATACCAATGCAGTTTTTTGAAATATCATTTCCATATTTTGCTTCGCTGCACAATTCATGTGATGTTTGTTTTAATAATTTTTGTTTTAGCGGAACTAAGAATGGTTCATTGTTTGCTCCTAGTTTTATTAAACTATTTGGATTGCTGACTTCAAATATTTTATCCTTGTCGAGAGTTATTGTTAGCAATTCTGGAACCTTGATGGCGTCATAATATATTGGCAGGTATTCAAAAAAGTCATAAATGTCATCAGTTATTATGGTAAAAAAATCAGTGATTGATGTTTCTAGATATCTACAGTTTACCTGACGTATATTCTTTACTATTGCAATTACACAAATAAGTGAGCCTTCAGATTCTGGCCAATATTTTACTTTTTTTGTGTGCGTGCCTTTTTTCAAAATTGCATCTATTTCGTCAGAGTCTACTTCTACAGATCCCTTTTCGTTTTCAGTATCATATATGACTTTATACGGCTTGGGTAATCTCCATTCTGTTTTCATATTTTTGCTTAAGTTTTCCCAATTTTTTGGGGCATTAGCATATGCCATAATTGCTATTACTTCCACATTTTCCTTAATTGAAAAAGTTACTTCTAGGCTATTGCGGCTTTTATCAAACATCGATAAATTAATTATTCTAACTAGGTCATTTGGTTCTGTTGCTGCGTTGTTTGATGAACTATACATCGAAGCCCACCAGTCATCATTTATCTGATTTTTTGAAGCCCTTCTTAATATTTCTTTAAAATAAGCCAATTTTTTCCTGAATTCATCATCTGCTTTTGAGAGATTTTCAGAATAATTCTCAATCATCTCAGCATACGTAGCAAAACCCTCTTCCAATTCCACATTATTTTTAGAATTACTCCAGATTTTTTCGAGTAAATGCCTGCTTCTTGCAAATTCATCAAATGCTTTTTTATCGCAGTTTTCATTCACAAAAGCAATCCTCTCAGGTTTTGCAAGTGAAAAGAATTTGTCAATATAATTTTTACATTTCTTAGATAAATATTCCTTCAATTCATCCTTTGCCTTTTCTGCATCAGGTCCAATCAAATAAGGATTTTCATAAGAATCAAGCAGTATGTTATCTGTATCAAAATAGTATTCTGCGGGATATTCCTTGGCAACATAGTGTTCCCTTAATGAATGGTAGAGTTTGTGCGTAAGAATGCCATCAATAGTAGAATTGTAGAATTCTGAATTTAGCAGGCCATTTGTATCAAGGTAAACAATTCCCCTGTATTTGCCTTCATTTATGCAGTCTTCAGATTCAATCGGTGAAGGAATTTTTTTCTTTTCATTCATCTTGTATTCAACAGTCGGGCTATTGAATAAAACCAGTTTTTCTAGATAGTTATCCCAAAATCCGTCAGGATATCTTTCAATATTCCGTAAAAATTTCAATAAGCTATTTTCAATTTCCTTTTCGCTTAGTTCGGTTATATCCTTATAGCCAGAAAGGCATCCGTTCTTGAATGATTCATCGCTTAAATCAGTAATTATTTCAAAAGGATATTTGTATATCCCGAATTTAATGTCTTTTTTGCCATATATCCCATAATCCAAAGTAATATTCCCTGATTGCGGAAAATTTATTCCATCTAAATCCAATCCGCTAAAATCTAAATCAGCAAATATCACATGCGGATAACCTAGATAAATAATTTTATTTTCCAATAGCCCCTTTAATGCAATTTTTTCTTCTTCATTTAATTCTTTTTGGAATTCTGATTCTGCTCGCGCATAAAATGTTTCAGAATTCCCAAAATCATTGTGTTTTGCCAGTTTTTTTAATACTGATATTTCCTGTTCTGAAAAGGTTTTTTTGAGAATGCCCATCTGTACCCCATATGGGTATATCTTATAAGTCATCTCAGCCTTTACCTTCATTTTGCTTTTTAATGAATCATCAATTCCAGAGATTTCAAATTTCGGCAAACCAAGGGCATCAATATCATCAAACAGTTTTTCACCATAGATACTTATTACTGTTTTTCCACTTGATTTTAACCTGTTTTTATATATCTGCAGGTTTATCAATGCAAATTCTGGAGCCCCTAGATAATCAAGTGTTGTAGGCTCAAATTCCGGAGTTTTTAACATATAATCTATTTTTGTAAATGCATTTGATGGGATAATCACCTGCATGTCATATATCCTTGGATAATATATCCCTGCAGTAGCTAATTCAGTTCCATTTCTACCATCCCATTCTGCAGAATATTTTTTCCATTTCTCCAAAGAAGTAACTTGATTTCCTGACAAATCTCTTATTACTAGTGGAATGGCAGTTTCTTCAGCATATTCTGGAACCATCTTCAGCAAAGCATTTTTTATGTCAGCATTTGCAGTAATAAAAATATCCAATTTTTTATTATCTAACGGATTAAATTTTTGCAGAGTAAATATCTCTGCAGGCAGTATTCCGTTACTGCTTGCATTTTCTGCCCCGCTTGTCTGCCCTGTTCCTTTCGCTGATTTTTTTATCCCTGCATCAAGTGCATCAATGAATCTGTCTGAATTAGCATCAAACAAAATAATTTTTTCATTTGAAAAATTCTCTTCAGCGAATTTTTCCTCCGTAAATATTTTTGCAAATTCTTCAGCCAAATTTTTATTTATCTCCTGAACTTTTAAGCAGTCATTTTGCTGCTTGCTATATTTGTTTAATTTATCTTTCAGCAGAGTTTCTTTTTCTTTTGTCAATTCCTGCAGATATTTTTTTGGCAGAATTATTGCATATGAGCAGTATCCTTCAGATTTATTCTCATAATCAATCCTTGCAGAAAATTCCTTGCTATTTTTCTTCTGCTCAAATTTCAGAACAGAATCATCAAATAATTCAAAACCCAAATAGGTTTTTATTGAAATATCGTCAGCTTTTGTCGCAAGATTTTTTGGCACAATTACAAGCAAAGAAATATTCGAAAAATCTGATGCCATCAAATTAAATATTTCATAATGCTGCTTATCTGAAATAAATGTTTGTTTCTCAATTAATGCAGAGCCAAAATCAAAGGTTTGTTTTTCATCCAAAGTAATTGTTTCAGCAATAAATATATAATAAATAAAAAACAGATCAATAATTATCAAAAGTGCCAGAATTATGCCTAATGAAATTACTTTTTGATTTTTTATTTCCATATAGTAATATTTCTATAAATATATATAAAAATCAAATATTTAGGCTTTTTTGGCAAATGCAGCCATTTTTTCCCTTTTGAATCGCAGCCAGGGTGTCGAACACGTTATTATTAAGGATAATGGATGAAAGATATATTTTTATTTGTTCGACGCCATGAGTAGCATTTAAATATTCCTTAATTCATATATTTGATATAATAATAGATAATATCTTAACATTAAAAAATGAAAATAAAAATAAAATGGAGATGATTTTATTATGGCAGGAGGAGTACATAGGCCACCAGCAAAAAAACCAGCACCAAAAAATCCGGCAAGAAAACCATTGGGAATAAAGCCAATAGGGGTTGGAATTAATATCCCTGTTGTTCATCAAGATAGGGTTCATGTAGAGCACAGGGCACCAGCAGTTACCGAGAGCTACACTGGGGAAGGCTGGGTCTGGTCAAAGAAAAAAGGTAAAGGAAATGAAGGGCACGAAGAAGGCGGAGAACACCACTAACTTAAATATAAAATTTCAATTTAGTTGAAGGCAATAAATTGCCTTCAGCATTATATTTATCATTTATGTTCGTAATCTTTATTTGAGATAAAAAAATTTAATTTTAAAAAATTCAGAAAATTTATTTTTAGAATTTAAAAAAATAATAAAATTTTTAAAAAAATAATCAAAAACAAAAAATAATTTGTAATAAAAAATAATAAAAAATTTGATGTGAAAATATGCCACCACGAGTACCAAGAAGGCCAAGGCCTCATTTGAGAGTTCCTGTCGGAGCTGATTATGATATTCATCACCAGGACAGGTTTAATGTCAGGCATGAGGCTGCAGATGTTCATGTTGATGTTGGTAGGGCACATGCACCAATTGTTGTTGGCGGAGAGCATGAGGTTGTGGTAAGGCCAAGAATTAGGGTAAGGGCTGAACCTCAAATAGAATATGAAGGAGAACATGGAGGCCATGGAAGAGGGCCAAGAAGAGGAGGCCAAGGTGAACCAAGGGAACATGGTGAAAGAGAACCAGAAGCAGAACACGGAGAAGGCCAAGGCGCAGAACGTGCAGAGCAAGGGCAACACGAAGAACACGAACAGGGAGCAGAACACGGAGAACATGCAGAACATGGTGAAGAACATGGCCATGATTTACCTCCAGGAGTGGTTGATATTGAACACCAGCATGCCTTTCCCTTTGACCCATCAAGAATGCCTTATGTTGAAAAAGAACAGGTAATGGGTTGGGCATTGCCAGGAAGATTGCCTTTGCCAAGTAAATTAAATGGAACAAGCATGGCAAGCCAGATTGAAAAAGGAATTTCCGAGGATGTTAGAAGGGCAGAATTGGGTTTTGAAAAAGCACAGGCAATGGCTGATAAGCTTACAAATGAATCAAGGGGAATTATTTTGCCAATTGTAAAGGATGTTGTAGCAGTTCCTCTTAAGACGGTTTTTGGCATGCTTTCATTAATTGCACCGTTCAGGCGGTTTGGTCCTTGGAGCATAACTGAGCCATTTACCGACAGCAATATTGCCAAGAAATTAAAGGCAAGGAAGGCTAGGGCTGATGCAAGTGAAGCATTTACGACAATGCAAAGAATAAGGGGATTAAAAAACTTTGAAGAACCGCTTAAGCAAATTGCAATGGCAATTGACCAGGCAAGAAGCCCTGAAGAAAGAGTAGCAGTATTTAAGGCAATGAGAGAAACGCTTTCAGAATATCATAAAGTGTATGGCAATGCAATAGCCCCAAGGTTCAAATATTATAAAGGGGTACATGAAGGAGGAAAGCCAATGCGCCCTGTTACCTATATGTTGCCTTTTAAGGAATATGGATTAGAGCGCAGGAAATTGAGATTAAATGAATCACCAGAAGAAAAAGTAGCTTACCTTGCAGACCGCAGGGAAAGGGCAGAACGTGCGAGAAGGCAGGCAGAAGAAGCTAACAACAGAAATGCAGCGCAGAGAAGGGCTGCTTAATAAATTAATTCTAATTCGCTTGATACTATTTTAAGTTTGTGAATTATAAATCGCTTAGTAAAATTAAATGCGTTTAAACCAAAAGAATAATATTCCTAATTTTTATTCTTATTAATCCTGATTCTAATTGCCATAATTGCGGCAACCATGCTGCATATGTAAACAAACAGCATTAATATTTCTTCAGGCAGAGATGGCAGGTTGAACGGAGTTGATTTTCC
>JBBSVU010000001.1:1167-10977 GCA_038046645.1 archaeon | reverse complement strand
GAGAAATCAAGCGAATGTTTTTTACCATCTTCAGTTTCAAATTCAACGCCAGTAGGAGTCTGTTTCATGCTTCCCTTTTTTATCGGTGCATCTACTAAAACCTGGCCAGTATCTTTATCAATCATCTTGAAATAATCCTTGCATCCGTCATCTTCTAATTTTGAATAAAATATATATCTCCTTGATGGTGTTTCAAATACCTTGAATGGCCCCATCTTGTCCACAGATTTGTTGAAATTCTCAACCTTCAATGCCTTTATGTCAGAACCGGTTACAGGAATTGCTTCCAAATCAATTGCAGGTTCAGGGCAGCCATTTTCAGGATTTATATCTGTAGTTAATTTTGCTTTCAATCCCGCAACATCATTCTGCCCAAGAATTGCCTTTGCATTTCTTTTCAGGACAATAAGCAATTGCCCTGTGTCATGCTTGTATACAATAAAGCCATGCTTGAACTGTATCCCTTCCATATTTCCTATGGGTATTCTGTTGCCAGAGCCTTGTAAATAGGTTTTTCTGTTTCCGTTTATTACAAGCATTGCATCAAGGCCTTGCACAAACACAGGCGACAATCCTGTAGCAACAATCCTTTTTGTTTCATTCCATACTGTAACATTATTGTAGAAATCAGTGGAAACATTTGTGACAGGCCCGAACACCTCCCTCAAATTATTTGAGGTTAATGGTACTCCTGTTTGTTGTTCTACCCCTTGTTTTATGCAGTTTAATATCATCGGGTCAAGCACAAACATATCCATTTCAGTATTCATTTCAAACAACGGAGTATCAGTCATTGGCAATGATGCTAACGTATACCTGTCAGGAACAGAATTTGACAGGCTGTCTGTATTCAGGTAATCACTTCTGACAACATTCGGGTCAGTAATTATTTCTTCAATCTTCCCATCCTTCCCTAATTTATACATTTTTCCTTTTTCATAATCATAAACAATTTGTGTGTTTCCATCAATCGAACCTATTACCTTTTTTCCTTCGGTTTTATACATCTGCGGAGAAGTTTCCCCCTTAAACCAGAATGAGAATATCAATTCTGATTTTAATTTTCCAGTTGACCCGCCTGCAGCAGAGAAATCAGCCTGCACATGGTCCTGCCTGTGAGTTGATTTCAAATATTTTTCTACCTCTGATTTTAATTTTGAAGAAGCTCCCTGCGTGTATGATGCTTGTGCAGTTTCATCCGGATTATTTGTTTCAGGGTTTATGCCTGAGAACCAGGCTGCGGCGCGGTCTGTCCAGGTTTTTATGGTATCACTCATTTTTTCAGTGGATAATGCTGAAGGATTCTTTCCATTTTTGTCCTTGCTTGTTACTTCCTTTGCAGGCGCGAATATCTGCGCATAATAGCCGCCGTCAACATCTATGCAATTCTGCAGCTTTGGCGCTACCAATGTTTGCTGCAATATTGTTGTGAATACCCCTCCAGTAAATCCAAACATTAAATATGCTGCTGATTCACTGAACGCGAGCACTCCACCGATTACTGCAGGATTCCATTTTTTCGGGAACATTCCCTGTGAAAATTTAAGCACAATATCTCGGCAGGTATTTTTTTCCTTTATTGCCTTTGCAAGGTTTATGCCTTCTTCAGGCAAGGTTTCAGAGCCCTCTCCCTTCAGGTTTAATCCCCTGCTAAATGCAATTAATGTATTTCCTGATTTTTTAGCTTCAGGAGTTACTGCGTATTCAAGCATGTGAGAATCAACAGGCATCTTTGAGCTGAAATAAAATGTCGCATAATCTTTTCCTTCAATCTTGTTGAACATGCTGTTTCTGTCCAATGAAATTACGCACATGCCTTCAGCACATTCCTTCGGGGTATTTGTGTAATATGCTAGATTCTCAACTTTATACCTTATATCACGGCCTGTCAATTGCTTGAATTTTTCACTTACCGGCTTATACTGTTCTGCAACATAATTCAAAATCATGTCATATGGCAGGTAATGCAATATTTGTTTGAATAAATCACCTTCATCAGAACCTTCCTGTGCGAAGAAATCCATAAATGCATAATTGTATGCAGCATCCTCCCCCAAATTCCATTTTACAGTAAACCATTTGTCTGCAAGCATATACCCTGCAAAGTCTTCGCTTCCAAATCCTTTTTTAGCCCCCCAGTAAAGATACATTCCGGGTGTCCATTTCAGTATTCCGCCCTTTGGGTGGAAATAATCCTTTATTAATTCCTGCCTGTCTGAAAATGCTTTATCCAAAACAGAGGTATATTTTCTTCCAGCAACCCCTCTTTGCAGTAAACTTTGGTACATCTGGTTCATATTTCTCCATGGCTCTGAGAAGGCAGACATTTCCATCCTGCTTGTCAAATATAATTGCGCGAAATCTTCAGGTTTTAATTCCTTGGCTTTTTCAAATCCGCCTAATTCAAACATCTTTACCTTTGGTCCTGCATTATGCTTCAAGAATCCTAGGGTTCCTTCATCTGCCTTCATGAATTTTCCCATGTCTGTTTCAACAACCTTTTCAGCATATATTGCTGGGTTTTTATGGATGTCTGCTGTTGTGACAGAATCAACAAATTTACCTGGCCTTACTTCATATAAGTTCAGGTTTTTCCCGCTTGTTTCATATATTTCAGACATAAAGGATGTTTCACCAGCAGGCCAGTCTCCGCCAAAGTGCATATCCTTCCTGAATTTCCCTTCAATCCTATTCAATTGTGCTGGATCCCTATAAATCGGAATAAATCTATTGTCTGGTGTTTTCAAAAAATAAGAATAAAGGCCAGAACCTTCATCTTTTTGTATTGCCCATTCCCCGATATCCAACCTGATTGTTGCATCATATCCCCTAGCAGCATCCATTGCTTCCCTTCCAGCAACAATCCTTGACTGTATTTCCTGCGGGCTTCCATAACCATATTTATTCAATGATGAATAATATTTTCTTTTTGCAATTTGATATAATGATCCTTGGGTCCTTGACAAATTCCTCAAATCCTCAACAGTCTGCAAAAACGCCTTTCTCGTTTTTCTTGGCATCTTCATTATTTTTTCCAGGTAACCATTTTCCGATAAGAAATCTTTCCTGAACCACTGCCTGAATTCAGTCCCTTTGGTAATTAAATATTTGGAGGTCCATTCCCCTGGCTCTAACATTGGATTTATTGCCTCACCAATCACAGGGAATTTTTGCATGTTTCCGTATATCCTTCCTCCTCTCCTGTCTGCCAAGAACCTTGCAAGCCTGTTTCCGTTTATCGGGTCATACATCCTTGCAACAACATGCTCATAGGCTTTTCTAAAAGGTCGCAACCATGGCCAGCTCCATGTAATTGATTCTTCCCCGCCCTGCAGGTTTACAAGATTAAATAATTTTTTTGCCCTTGATAACAGCACAGGTCCAAAGTTGCTGATTACCATTTCGCCTGAGAACCATTGGTTATAAAATTTGTCAAATAATGAATATACTGAAATAGTGCATTGTGATGTTGAAACAGAGCAATTTGTTGTGAAATCCGCACTGAAAGTATTTGTAAAAACAAAGTTTGAAATTCTCTTGCTTAATTTTCTTTTATACCCTATTATTTTGTCTGCGTTCTCATCAGACAGCGCTAATTGTGATTCCAGGGAAGGTCCCTCAGTATTTTTATCCAAGCCAAAGTTCTGCCTTATTAAATCAAAATCCTCCTCAGTCAAATCTTCTACCCCTTCCTTCTTTTTCTCTTCCTGCTTTTGCTTTTCCATTTCTTCTTTGACGGTATCTAACTCATTTCCGTCTGTGACCAAATCCTTTGTCCAATAATATGCTTTTTTCACCGGATCATAAACATATTCTTTTCCAGGCTCGTAAATATACTCTTCTCCCAAATCCTTTGCCTCTAATCCTATGTCTTTTACTGCATCCCACATCGGCTGGAAATCTGCAATAATTCCTTCGCCAGAATTCCTTAATTCAAGGTTTTTCCCAACTAGCGGGCAAGCGGAATTTATATCGTCAGGATTTTCATAAGTTATTTTATCTGGATTTAAGTCTAGAGGCCCTGGCAGTTTATTCTGCTTTAAAGGATCATAATCCTTGCATCTCCCAACCCTTACAGTATCATTTAATACTACGCCCAAAGCATATGGGCCGTTTATTGAATCATGAAGGAAATGCGTCAATTCCTCTGGCGAAATTGTCAGCTCAGGCACTTCAACATTATATTTTTTGTCCCCGCTCTGCAATGTTAATTCCTGGTCCTTGAATTTTTCCCTGTCCAATTTATTTGCATCATCTATTCCTGCACTTAATTGATTTCCTAAAAATCCATCCCTTAAAAGATTCAAAAATCTCTGTGCTTCAATATCACTTAATTTATTTGTGGCACAGGAAAGCATTGCATTGGCAGCAGGTTCAGTTGTTATTGGCATTCCTGTGCCAGTTGTTGAATTGCCTGATATATCAAACGGATAAATGTCATCCTGCAAGTTGTAAATTTTTGTTATATTGCTAGCTACCTTAGTTTCAGCTTCAGCATTCCATGTTTCTGAGTAGGCAAATGCAGCAGTTGAATTTATGATTAGAAATAGCACGAAATAAATTGCCAGAGCCTGCCTATTCCCATCCATATATATCGCAAAATTTTATATATTATTAATAATATATTAATATTTATAAGTTTCTTTAAAAACCCTCTTTTATGCCAAATTTAGGCTGAATCAGCTGAAGTATATAAGGTGTATCATTCCTATTGGTATCCAGTAGAATACATACAGAACAAGCGCTGACAATAGTAAGGTTATTGCAAAAACAGCGAGGAAAAAAGCAACAGCTTTATTCATCTTTTTAAATTTGCTTAATAGGATATTTTCAACAAGTGAACCAAGGAGTGCAAATGGCAGGCTTAGCAAAGTGAATATTACGGCTACAAATAATAATTTCATTATTTTTGTAAAATAAAATCCAGCCCAGTCATCAAATGCAGGCATAAGATATTTTGGTATTACCCCTAATTGATGCTCTGCCATCGATTGGAAGGTTGGCAGGAAGTAAATCAAAAGTAGGAAAATAAAAAAAGATATGAATGTAATAATTAAACAAGAGATAATCCAATTTAATGAAAAACGGCTTGCAATTTTTTTCCTTATATAATTAAGAATATATAAAACAACAAATATTGGGATTGAAAGTATTAATGAGCCCTTTATCAAATCAAATGCTGAATTTAACAGAATAATGATATCTATAGCCATCGTATCACTACAATAAGGGTAAAACAAATATATAAATTTTAGTATATTGTAATTATACTAACTTAGGTTAAACTTAAGCTGATGTTATGGTTTCAATTGAATTCAATCTTTTGCATTTGGCATATTTTATCGGGATAGCCTTGCCTATCTCTTTTGCAGCATTGGTACTTTCAGGCTACCATCTGAAAGGCAGGAAGCTTGTTTATGGATTAATCCTTACTGCGTTCACGGCAATAATCATTGGAGTAATTTCAAGCATTATTTCAATAGCTTTTGAATTATTCCTGCCGATTGAAATACCTGAACTGCCGGCAGAATTCTTAGGTATGGCTGTAACAAAATGGATTTCTTTGGCTTTAGTTTCAGGAATTGTTTTTTTGTTTGTGATACTTAGGGGCATTCTCTCTAACAAAGGCAAAGGTGTTCCAAAATGGGAGGATGTTTCAAAAGGAAGGGAAAGCGAGGATGAGAAAAAAGCAATGTCTTTTGGGGAGCCTGCTTCCTATAACCCGAATGAATCTGAGAGGGATATTTTTGACAGAAGATTGAAGCAGGCAGAGGAAGAGGCTGAGAGAAAGATAGAAAAACAGGAGATTAAAAATATAATAATAGAGAAGGCCCAGCGTGCTCCGTTAATCCTTGAAAAAGGACTTTCAGAAACTAGCGCTAAAGAAAAAATTGATGAACCTAAGGAAAAAACATTTGAGAAAAAAGAGAGCAAAGTAGAACAATTTTTTAAGAAAAAGGAAGAACCTGAAAAAAAAGAACCTGAGTTTCAGGTTACTGCCCAAGAGAATTTGGCTATTACTAAAGAAGAAAATGAAGAGGAATCAAATATGGATGTTGATGCAGAAAAACAGAGAATCCTTGACAGGATAAAGCAAAAATTGAAGGATGCCCAGAATGAAAATCACGCACCGGCAGAACTGCCAAAAGAAGAATATGCGAGTGAGGATGTAAAAAAAGCCTTGCAAAGCGAATTAAAATCGCTTGTGCAGAAGGAAGCTGCAGAAGATGCAGCAGCTGAAGGAAGGATTGTCGAGAGTGAGGAAAAAAGGGAAAGTGCAAGGCAGGAATTGCTGCCTTCATTGGAAGAATTGGAAGTTCCCGCAAGAAAATTTAATGCAGTAGAGCAGGTAAAAAAAGAGCAACCAAAAAAGAAAGGTTTTTTGTCCGGTATTTTTAAGAAGAAATAATTTTTTTAAGAAATGATTTTTTATGGCTGATGAAACTCCAAGAAGATTGAAACGATTTGAGAGAAGGGGAGAAATGCCTCCTGCTGAAATGGTTCCTGAAGCTAAGGAAGAAACAAAAATCTCAAAAGACGATTTGTTTGGGAAAAAGCCTGTGCAGGAAAAGAGTTATGAAGAGGAAGAAGAGGAGATGGCAGAGCAGTTTGCGGATGAATCCTCTGTTGAGAGTCAGCCAGAGAAACCAAAAAAAACAGCTGAAGACAATAGCGAAGAGATTATTGATGCTTTAGGCAAAAAATCCGAAGAGGAAGTGCACGAAGAATTGGCAAAGCAGGAGCTTGGCAAATTCAAGGAAAAATTCAAAAGGATGCCAATATCTGAAGAAGATTATAATGCAATAGCTGAATCCATTTTTGAGCAGATACAATTGAAGGGAGAGGGACAAGCATTTGGCGAATTGAAACCAGAAGTAAAGCAAGATTCCAAAGAATTAAAGTTCGGCGGAACAAAAACTGAGGAAGATAAGCAATCCAGAAAAATCAGGAGGAGGGGAAGGCAGGCAGAAGAAGAGTTAACAGAGAAACCTGCAGCGATTGCAGAAGAAGAACCTGAAGAAAGAGGTTCTGTTTCAGATTTATTCGGGGAAAAGAAAAAATCCAAAAAGAAATCATCTTCAGAATTGGAAGAATTAAGCGAAGATGATGAAAGTGAAGATGATTTGGAAGGGTCTGATGAAGAGGGCATAGATGATTTAGGTTCTTTGGATGAGGAAGCAGATAATTCTTCTTTAGAAAATATTGATGAGGATAATGAAAGTTGCCCTAACTGTGAAAAACCAACTGAAGAGGTTATTTACTGCTCAAGCTGCGGCGCAGCTTTTTGCGATTCCTGCGCAAAGTCAAAGGAAAAATTCCCTGACAAGGTTAAATATGTCTGCCCGCATTGCGGCGCAAAAATAGATAAAGCAATCAAAAAATAAAACTGTTGCTAAACCATAACTATTTAAGTTACTTTTGAGGGAAAATATATTTAGGTTATTAAAAATGATGCAGTGATGTTTATGATGTTTGAAATAGTTTTAGAAAAACAGTCAGATGGTGGCTATGCTGTTTATGTCCCTAAGTTGCCTGGGTGTATCTCTCAAGGGGATACTAAGGAAGAGGCACTGGAAAATATTAATGAAGCTATTTTATTGTATTTAGATGACCTTAACAAAATTGAGCTAGAACAATTGATACGTAATGTGCAAATACTTAAAACAACAGTGAATATAAATGCCTAAGCTACCAGTAATCTCTGGAAAAGAGGCAATAAAGGTTGCCCAAAAGCTTGACTTTCAAATTATTCGTCAGCGAGGTTCTCACATTATTCTGAGGAATGAACAGAATAAGCGCTTGGTGATTCCTTTGCATAAATCCCTTAAACCAGGCACGCTTTTACAGATTATAAAAACCCTTGGCATAAGTAAAGAAAAATTCGAGGAATTGCTTTAGCAAAGATTTGCAAAAAATAAGAAAATTTTTTATTTAAAGCCCTAATTTTATTTAATCCATTTTTTATTTAATCGTTTTTTTTATTTAAGCCGTTATGGCTGTGCGGTTTCAGTTTTGCATAATCTGGCAGTTCATCGTATTTGGGTCAGTAAAATTTACAACTTCCGCGCCTTGCTTGTTTTTTATTGGATAGGTGATTGGAGACCATACAATAAAATTCATATATGCTAAGGCACTGCTTCCCTTTACAAACAGGTTTAATGAATTTTCATTAGGTTTGTAGGTATTCCCTAAATTAGGCAATAATGCACTGTTTACAAAACCCATGCCTGTCCCAGAATTATCAGGTTTTGGTTCGCAATAATAATAGTTTCTTATATTAGCATTATTCTCTTTTTCAGTTAGGCTTATTATCATCAGGACAACATCCGCGGCAGATGCCTGGTCGTTCTGCCCTTCAGCAGTCAAATAATAAGGCGGGATATATATGTAAAACATATAATCATATGAGCCGAGCAATGGTGCCATCACACTTTTTATCCTTTCGACAAATATATTTTTTGTTGCCTCGCTTACTTTTGGATAGGGTATTGCAGGATTGTTATTTACTGAATAATTATAATAATCTTCCCTTAGCAAAACAAGTAAATTATCCTGCTCCTGCGGATTGTCTGTTCTTGCTGTTGTTGTGAATACAAGCGTTTTTATAGCAGAAACTATTACTTCTTCCTTATACTGGCTTACCAAATATTGGTTTATCGCTTCCCCATAGCCTGTGCTGAAAAAGAACAGCAATGCTGACAGTGCAGTTATAACCAATAGGAAAAACATTGCATCGCTGATAGCAGACTGCCCTTTTTGGTTCATTCCGCCTTTTCTCTTTCTTTTTCTAAAAGAAAGAGAAAATGTAGGTTGCCAAAAGAGAAAGAAAAACTGGTTGCCAAAAGAAAGAAAACGTCTGGTTATGCCCATGTAATCACCATTAGCACTGCAACATCAACCGAGCTGCTGTTCTGCACATTTAAATAAGCAACCGGGAATAACCTGACATCAAATTTTTTTACTTTGCTCACTGCCTGCAAATCATCTTCACTATGGTTTGAACACTCAAAATAAACATTACTCTCCTTTATCAAAACCGTGTCCTTAATTTCCTCAAGTGTTTCCCCTGTCACAATCCCGTAAGTATCCATTGAAAGCGGATTATTGCCGGAATTTTCATTTTTTATCTGGATAAAATCCTTAAACAGCAAAATTTTGTAACTTATCCCTGAAACAGATATTTTGTCGCAGGAATTTTTGAAATCTGCATAATCAGCAATAAAAGAATCACTCTTTGCTGTTTTTGCCAAATCCATTACCTTTATTGAATATTTAAAATGTGAATTTTCAACGTCAAATGCCTGATATGCAAAAGTAAATGCTGAGAAGAATATGGCTAAGCCAAAAAGTATTGGTATAAGGCTAGGCAGATCATCGCCAATTGGCCCGATAAAACCTTTTTTATTCCAAAATTTCATATATCCACCTAAATATTTCCAGGCTTTACACATGTAGATTCCCCTAAACTGCTTTTTATGAAATCCCCGATTTTGCCTTCATTAATTTTGCAGGTTTTAGTTGTTGTTGAGCAGCTCATCAAAAAAATATATTCCTTTCCTTCCTTAACCTGCTTTGCAATATATATAGAATCAATAATTCCTACATTTTGCGGGTCAACAATAATCTCATCATACTCTGAGATTGCCGTTAATCCGTTGGTTTCAGGATTCAATTCAGAAAATAAATGTATCTCAGCATATGTTTCAATCTTCTTTGCTGCAATGATTGAAGATTTTTTTCCCCTGCCTGAAAGCGCGAATACAAGATAATTAGGAGTATCAGGATCAGCATCCACGACTTTATTTATCC
>JBBSVU010000001.1:0-1067 GCA_038046645.1 archaeon | reverse complement strand
TTTTTTTGTATTTTATAATCGCATTCTTCTGTATGTAATTTTGCCAGTGCATTCATCCCTACAAACATCACAAAGGTCATGACAATTACTGCAATCAGCAATTCAAATGGCGCGGATTCCTGCCCTTTATTGTTTCTCAAAAAATTAAATCTAATTCCATTATTGTTTAACAAAAAAGCCTTTTTCTTATTAAGCATTTTATTTTCCCCTATGTATTTGCAGGTGCCTTCAAGTCCTTTTCTGTTTTTGTGACAATCTCTTGTGAACTCTGGAACATCGGCTTTACAATTGAAATCAAGATTAAAGCTGCAATTACAAGGATAATTAGCAGATAAATGCTTGACCATTCACTCTGCGCTTTCCTTTCTTTTAACATTTCATCTATTTCAGATTTGATGTATCCAATTATTCTTTTCATAATATAGACTTATATTAAAGTAATATTTAAACCCTTGCGAAACCGAAATAGCTTGCATCAAAGTTGTTTAAAATAAAAAAAGAGAATAGGGAATAATCCCTATTGCTGCTTTATTTGGTTGATTTTGAGATTGTTAGGATACAAACAGAATCATCAGTTTGACCTAAATTTGAACAAGTGTAAGTTGGAAATCCCCCTGTTGCTTGCAATTCTTGTGCATACACATCTAATTCTGTTGCTGTTCCACACATTGCAACTAATGAAACATTCTTTGCTGCACTCCCTGAGTAGTTGATTAGGATACCATCAACAGATGTTCCAAATCCAGCGTCATTTGCTAATTCACCAGTGCTTACACAAATTTCATATCCTATGCCTTGTTGTGCAATTGCCTTTGCTCCAATAGTATTCCCTTTAGTAAATTGCACCTTAGCTTTCTGCGGAGTATATTCCGGATTTGTTGCCTTCTTTACCAAATCAATTGCCTTTGTTTGCGGATCCTGCTGTCCTAGGGAGGGAATCATTCCCATGATGTTGAACAGGATTGTGAGCAAGGCAATTGCCACGATTGCTGAAATCAGCAATTTAAATGTTGAAAAGGTTTGACCTTTCTGATTTAATTTATACATTAATTCACCTCATTCTGCCT